>NZ_JAFBIX010000022.1 GCF_021531895.1 Faecalicatena contorta
ATATTTAACAAAATTTACAAACAATATTTGATAATAATTGATAAATTCAGAAACCTGAATTATAATCCAAATAAAAGAACAGTTCTTTAAATATTCCTAAAATGAATTGGAGGAGAAAAGAATGGGTGCGGAACGATTATTAGAAGAGGCAAAGATGTATGAACAGCAGTTGATAGAGAAGAGACGTTATCTTCATCAACACGCGGAGACAGAATTTGACCTGCATGATACCGTGGCATTCGTGAAAGCGGAATTGCAGTCTATGGGATATGAACCACAGGAATGTGGAAAAGCAGGATTGATTGTAAATGCAGGTGGAAAAAGACCAGGGAAGGTATTCCTGATCCGCGGTGACATGGATGCTTTGCCGATGGCGGAACAGGCAGAAGTGGATTTCCCTTCTGAAACGGGAAAAATGCATGCCTGTGGTCATGATATGCATACAACGATGATGCTGGGAGCAGCAAAGCTGTTAAAAGAGCATGAGGATGAGATCGAGGGAACTGTGAAGTTGATGTTCCAGCCGGCGGAAGAGATCTTTGAAGGTGCTCACGATATGATTGAAGCAGGAGTACTGAAGAATCCAGATGTAGATGCAGCGTTGATGATCCATGTAATGGCAGGACAGCCATTCACGGCAGGAACGGTTATCGTTAGTGATGGAGGAATCAGCGCACCGGGTGCGGACTATTTCAGAATACATATTCAAGGAAAAGGTTGTCATGGATCTATGCCAAATGCCGGGGTGGATTCGATTACAGTTGCAGCGCATATTATTACAGCGCTTCAGGAAATACATGCAAGAGAATTGGGACTCATTGACGAAGCGGTTCTGACGATTGGAAAGATTCAGGCAGGACAGGCAGCAAACGTCATTCCAGATACATTGGATATGGAAGGTACTATCCGAACTTATGATGAAGAGGTAAGAGCCTTCATCAAACAGAGGATGACAGAGATTTCACAGGGAATTGCTTCTTCATTCCGTGCAGAGGCAGAAGTAATCTTTGGAAAAGGATGTCCGGTACTTAAGAATGACGGTGAACTGTCAAAATGTGCAGCTCAGTATGTGACTGAATTACTGGGACAGGGAAAAGCCTTTACACAGGGACAGCTTCTGGCAATGGCAGGCGAGGGAAAGGCACAGAAAGCGGCTGGCTCAGAAGATTTTGCTTATGTAAGCCAGGAAGTGCCGTCTATCATGCTTGCGCTTGCAGCCGGAGAACCTGCAAAAGGTTACGCATATCCGCAGCATCATCCAAAAGTAAAATTCGATGAGTCTGTACTTTCACCAGGCAGCGCAGTGTATGCGTACACTGCCATGAGATGGCTGGAAGAACATAAGTAACAAGAAGTAACAAGAAGGAACAGAAGAGAGAAGGGAAGGAAAATCTATGAAAGAAATTATTAACAGCCCATTGTTGTTAGCATTGGTAGCAGGCGGTCTTATATATATCGTACTGTTCTCACTGGCTTATCTGAAGAAGGCATACGCGAGATGTCTGGAACTTGGAATTACGAAGGAGACTTTGAATAAAGTTATCAAATCAAGCCTTGTATTCTCAATTGTACCAAGTTTATCAATTGTTGTAGGATTATTTGCACTGATTCCAGTACTGGGAACCATCTGGTCCTGGTGGAGATTATCAGTTATCGGTTCTCTGTCATATGAAACACTGATTTCCAGCAGTGTTGCAAGCGCACTTGGATTTGAGACCAGTGCACAGATGCTGGAACTGGGAACCGCAAATCAATTTGGTGTCGTTATGATTCTTATGAGTATCGGTATGCTGAGCGGATTCTTTATCTTGATTCCTCTTGGAAAGAAACTTTGTATGAGCGTTTCTAAAACAGAAAACGCAAGTACATGGAAATATGTATTGAGCGGTACATTTATGTTATGTCTGTTCGCTGTTTATGTACCAGTTCTTCTGATTGGTGATACCATTCAGGCTGCAGTTATGCTTACCGGTCTTGTGATAGCAGTTGTTCTTGGAATCCTTGCTTCAAAACCGAAGCTTAGATGGCTGAATGACTTTATCATGGCATTCTCCATGATCGGTGGTATGGTTTCATCCTTGTTATGGACAAGTATTTTACAGTAAGAGGAGGTAGAGGACATGAGTAAAGATAAGAAGAAAAATAATGTTGTAATGGATCCTTTTCAGCAATGGTCACACAGTAAAGGCCGCATTGGCACGGTGATCGCTTTGATTTATATGGTGTCAGTTCCGTTTATCGTATTAGGATATTATCATGCAATTCCTTCTCTTGGAGAAGTGTTTAATCTGGCAACGATCAGTATTCTGATGATTTATATTCCGGTCGGTATCTCTGAAGCAATCAGTTATACTCCGATCCTTGGAAGTTCGGCATATCTTACTTTTATTACCGGAAATATTATGAACCTGAAGGTTCCATGTGCGATCAACGCAATTAAATTGTCAGATACTGAGCAGAATACACCAGAAGGTGATGCGATTGCATCTGTAGCAGTAGCAGTTTCCTCTATCATGACGGTTATCATTCTGGCATTTGCTGCACTGTTGAGTTCAAGAATTGGATTCGTATTTGAGATACCACAGGTTAAGACAGCTTCAAACTACATTATCCCGGCTCTTTTTGGTTCCCTGACATTAGGTTTGTTCTCTAGCAGCAGTTCTGGAGATAAAGTAGTTAAGGGTGGAACAAAAGGTGTGATCCCTGTATTGATCATTGTATCTGTACTTTCCTTACTTGTACGTATTACTTCCGGTGGATCTCTGTTTGGAGCAATTGGATTCCTGATTATTGCAATGCTCCCGATCGCAATCATTACTTCCAGAATTATGTGGAAAAAGGGAATTATCCAGGTTGTAGATAATCCGCAGAATGTGAAGAAGGATGAGAAGAAAGAGGAAGAATAGATTTGAATCATAGAAACTTGTTTTCCTGAGTAGATTGCGATATAATAGCTTATGTACACATGAATGTACAATTTTGATGAAAAGGAGAATCTGTGATATGAAATATGTATGTGAAGTTTGCGGCTGGGAGTATGACGAAGAAGCTGGATATCCAGAAGGTGGCATTGCACCGGGAACAAAATGGGAAGATGTACCGGAAGATTTTGAGTGTCCGCTTTGCTCTGTAGGAAAGGATCAGTTCGCTGAAGCTTAAAGAACAGAAGAATAGAAGGCCTGCCATACTGATATTTTCAGTGTGACAGGCCTTTTGAAACTGCCATATGATCAGAGGAACATTTTTATGAATAAAATTATCTTTTTGGGAGACAGTATTACCGATGCGCACCATAATCTGGGCGTGGATCCTCTGAGCCTGGGAGATGGCTATGTTCAGCTGATTGCTCAGAAGCTGAGGAATACGGAACCGGGCATCCAGGTGTTGAATCGAGGTCATGATGGTTTTACTCTTCAGGGAGTATTACGCTTCCTGGGAAGGGACTGTATTCTGCAGAAACCAGACGTGGTGAGTATTCTTGTCGGATGCAATGATGTCGGAGTGATGATGAATACAGGAAAAGATCTGACAGATCAAGGATTTGCTGAGAATTATGAACGATTGCTGACTGAGATACAAGAGGAGACCGGAGCCAGAATCGTCTGCATGGGTCCTTTTCTGTTCCCATATCCTTTGGAATATCAGAATTGGATTCCGGGAATTCTGCAGGCGGAACAGATTATCCGTGAAGTAGCCGGAAGACATCATCAGTTGTTTATTCCTTTGCATGAGGAGATGCAGGAAGCGGCTGAAAGGTACGGCTATGATGCGTTGACGACAGATGGGATTCACCTGACAAGAAAAGGTGCCGGGATTGTGGCTGACAGATGGATAATAGAAGTAAAATGAGACTGTTGCTGGTATTTATCTTGACAAAATCAAGGAAATCAGGTAGGATTTTAGACAAACCTGTTTTTTATATGATTCAAAGGCTTAGAAAAGAAGAAGTAGTAATCTTTACACCCATACAGAAAGTTGCCGGTTGATGAGAGGCGCATGAAGGAAGCGGTTATGAATACATCTTGGAGCTGCACACCGAAAATATCAGATACTTTTTGTGTATGCGCAATAAAGTATCAGTAGGCTGTGACGTAAGGCACACGTTACTGTGCAAGAGTTGTGAATACGCAACTTACAGAGACTGTTTATGCGAATGGCAGTGAATCAAGGTGGTACCACGGTATATATCCCGTCCTTATCTATGATAAGGGCGGTTTTTTATAATACAGGGATTTTGTCCTAATAGAACATTTCCGCAAAGTGTGGGTCTGTAACATTTATATAAGAATCATAGAATAAAAAAAGAAAAGGAGAGAAAACAATGGGAATTTATGAAGAATTGCAGGCGAGGGGACTGATTGCTCAGGTAACAGATGAAGATGATATCAGAGAGCTGGTTAACAATGGAAAGGCGACTTTTTATATAGGATTTGATCCAACTGCAGACAGTCTCCATGTGGGACACTTTATGGCACTCTGCCTGATGAAGCGTCTGCAGGATGCAGGAAATAAGCCGATTGCGCTGATTGGCGGTGGAACCGCGATGATCGGAGATCCGTCCGGTAGAACCGATATGCGTCAGATGATGACGAAAGAGACTATCCAGCATAACTGTGAATGCTTTAAAAAGCAGATGAGTCGTTTTATTGATTTTTCAGATGGAAAAGCACTGATGGTCAATAATGCAGACTGGCTTCTGGATCTGAATTATATTGATGTACTCCGTGAAGTAGGAGCACACTTCAGTGTAAACCGTATGCTGACAGCAGAGTGCTATAAGCAGAGAATGGAAAGAGGACTTAGTTTCCTGGAGTTCAATTATATGATCATGCAGAGCTATGATTTCTACGCATTATACCAAAAATATGGATGTAATCTGCAGTTTGGTGGTGATGATCAGTGGAGTAATATGCTTGGCGGAACAGAGTTGATTCGTCGTAAATTAGGAAAGAATGCATGTGCAATGACGATTACATTACTTCTCAATTCTGAAGGCAAGAAGATGGGTAAGACTCAAAGCGGTGCAGTATGGCTTGACCCGAATAAGACTTCTCCATTTGAATTCTATCAGTACTGGAGAAATGTTGCAGATGCAGATGTATTAAAGTGCATCCGTATGCTCACGTTCCTTCCATTAGAAGAGATCGACAAGATGGATTCATGGGAAGGTGTACAGTTGAATACTGCAAAAGAGATTCTTGCATATGAATTGACCAAACTGGTTCATGGAGAAGAAGAAGCACAGAAAGCACAGGAAGCGGCAAAAGCATTGTTCAGCAAAGGTGCAGCAGCAGATATGCCTACTACAGAATTGACAGAAGCAGATCTGACGGAAGGAAATATTGATATTCTTACTATGCTCGTAAAAACAGGATTAGTTTCGTCCAAATCAGAAGCGCGTCGTGCAGTACAGCAGGGCGGAGTAGCTGTGGATGGTGAAAAGATCACGGATATCTACGCATCATTTGCCGGAGAAGATCTGAATGGCGAAGGCATTGTCCTGAAGAAAGGTAAGAAGAATTTCAGAAAAGTTGTTTTAGTCTAGCATGCTGCATGTTGTCAAGTGATAAGGAATGAGAAAAATGAAAAAATATAAAATATTTCTTTTGTTACTCTGTCTGATGTTTATCCTGTCAGGTTGTAAAGCAAAAGAGAAGCAGACAGAGGAGACAACGGAAGAACCATTGAAGATAGAATCTGAAGAGGAAGAAGAAGTACCGGAGGAAGAGGAATCTGAAGAACAGGCACAGGAGCCGGAGGAACCTCAGACAAATGGAAAGCTGATCGTAATTGATCCGGGGCATTCCGGGGTGGTCGCTCAGGGAACGGAACCAGTAGGACCTGGAGCATCTGAGTATAAAGCGGCAGATTCCGGCGGAACCTGTGGTGTCAGTACCGGGATTCCCGAGTACGAACTGACACTGACATTATCTGTAAAACTAAAAGCAGAATTAGAAAACAGAGGATATACAGTCATAATGACAAGGGAGACGAATGATGTCCCAATGAGCTGTACACAGAGAGCAAATGTAGCCAATCAGAATGGTGCGGATGCATTTGTCAGAATACATGCAAATGGTTCGGAGAACAGTGGAGCACAAGGTGCCATGACGATCTGTACAACTCCTTCCAGTCCTTATGTTCCGGGGCTTTACAGTCAGTCCCGGGCATTATCTGATTGCATTATCAACCATCTTTGCGCGGCAACCGGATGCAGAAGTGAGGGAGTATGGGAAACAGATTCCATGAGTGGAAATAACTGGAGCCAGGTTCCGGCTACCATTGTGGAAGTGGGATATATGACGAACCCACAGGAAGATCAACTGATGGCAACGGAAGATTATCAGAATAAGATTGTGCTGGGCATTGCAGACGGAATTGAAGATTATTGTTTCTGATTGCCTCATGATAATGAGGTAAAAAATAAGGAGGAATATTATTATGGCATTTCAAGAAATAGCAATTGACAGTTTGGAATTCAATCCATTCCAGAAGATTTCAAAAGAATGGATGCTGATCACTGCAGGTGATGAAATCAAAAGCAATACGATGACAGCAAGCTGGGGAGGTCTGGGAATCATGTGGGGCAAAAACATTGCAACCGTGTATATCCGCCCACAGCGTTATACCAAAGAATTCGTTGACCAGAACGATACATTTACTATTTCCTTTCTTGCAGAGGAATACAGAAAAGCATTGAATGTATGTGGAAGTGTGTCTGGAAAGAATGTGGAAGATAAATGGAAAGAAGCAGGGCTTCATCCATATTATGTAGACGGTACAACAGCTGTAGAAGAAGCGGATCTCGTATTCGTCTGCAAAAAACAATATCATCAGACTATGAAACCAGAATGTTTCGACGTCACTGAAAATGATGACAAATGGTATCCAGAGAAAGATTATCATGAAATGTACATGGCAGAGATTGTAAAGGTTCTGAAGAAGGGATAGCTGATATGTTAAGAGATAAGATGCTGTGGATATTCCCAAGTGATATGTTACGGGATGAGTATCGTCAATGTGTGGATGAAGGTCGCCTGGTAGAAGAATATGCTCCCGAGATTGAAAAAATCCTTGCAATAGAGGAGGAAGATAGTCGAAACGCACAGGCAAAAAGACTGTTGCTTCAGATGGAACAGGCTCCGATAAAAGAAGATTTTGAATATCTGGAGCCAGTGTCTTATGAGGAGATTCAGCGATGTCTGAGTGAAGAAGCAAAGCAGAATTATCCGTACGATACAGATCATCTCAAAGACCATGTATTAGGTGCAGTCTATGGAAGAATTACGGCCTGTGTACTTGGAATTCCTGTGGAGGGATGGCCACGCAAGAAGATAAGGGAATATCTGGAGGCAACAGGTCAGATGCCTTTAGCATATTATATTTCCTCAACGAAGGATGATGCTGTCAGGGAAAGATTTGATCTCCGGGAAGAAGATGCAATGACGTCTTATGACCGTCAGAAAGTAGAATGGTACGATAATCTGAATGGGCAGTTTCCGAATGATGATGATATTAACTATACCGTAATTGCGCTCAAGATCCTTGAACGATATGGAAGAGACTTTACCATGGAAGATGTTGCGGAGGCATGGCTTCTTGGAATCCCTGCATTCCATGCCTGTACCGCAGAGCGTGCAGCTATCCGTAATCTAATGAATGGGGTATTACCGCCGAAGTCAGCTGTGGAATGCAATCCTTACCGGGAATGGATCGGAGCTCAGATACGGGGAGATTTCTTCGGCTATGTGAATCCCGGTCATCCATTCGAAGCAGCAGAGATGGCATACCGTGATGCATCGGTGTCCCATACGAAGAATGGTGTCTATGGAGAGATGTTCATTGCAGCCTTGATCAGTCTGTGCTTTGTTCCGGATATGACGATGATAGAGAGAATCTATACAGCATTGCAGCAGATTCCGCCCAAGAGTCGGTTAAAAGAAAGTCTGGATGAAGTGTGTCGGTGGTATGAACAGGGATGGACATTTGATACAATGGCCGAAACAGTGCATCAAAGATATCACGAAGAAGAGATGTTTGACTGGTGCCTGACCATTCCGAATGCTATGCTGGTCGTTGCATGCCTGCTCTGTTATGATAACTTTGACGATGCAGTGACCGCTGCAGTGCTGTCTGGATTTGATACGGACTGTAACGGGGCAACCGTAGGTTCCATTATGGGAGCGATTCATGGATTGAAAGGCATAGATCCGAAATGGTATGAAGCATTCGATGGGATTGCCCGTACCAGTGTGCATGGATATCATGAGATACCATTGCAAGAATTGGCAGAGCGGACAATCTCACTGATAAAAGAATAGATGAATATAGTTGGAAAAAGATAAACAGCCGGATTGCATAGAATCTCATGGAAACTATGTGTCCGGCTGTTTGGATGATCGAGTTGTCATGGCATTAGAAAGTATTTTCTGTAGAAAGCCATATAAGGATTATTGTTTCAGATATTGAATGCTGTAAGGAGGTAATTCCAGCTCTCCATTCATGGAGAGTTTTCCATGAGTCAGTAATTCGACCGCATCTCCCTGAAGATCCTGATGCCTTGCAGTATAAGGGGTATCTGCTGCATTGATCGCAACCATCACTCGTTCAGTATCTGAAGAGCGCTCAAAGATTAGCTGATGATTCTGGATCAAGACATTTCGATAAGTGCCATTGCACAGAGCGTCGCTGTTCTGGCGGGTACGAATTAATAGTTTCATAAAGTCTGTCAGTTCATTGGGCTTTGGCGCATCGAAACAAGGGCGCAGTGAATAGTCGTTATCCGGCGCTTTTTCTCCGGGTTCTCCCCATTCACTCCCATAATACAGGCATGGAATCCCCGGCATCCCCAGTAAAAGACCATAGGCCAGAGGAATGTGTTCCTTGTTCGTTAATATACTTGCAAGTCTCGTGACATCATGATTATCCACAAAAGTCATCAGATGCTTGCCACGATAGATACACCAGGGATCAGCTCCAAATTGACGATGCAGAGAATGTGCAATCTCAAAAAGGTTCATGGAGTTAAAGCTTGAGAAAATCCCCTTGTAACATTCATAGTTTGTACAGCTGTGAAGCATATCATCATTCACAATCAGATTATAGTCTCCGAATAATACTTCTCCGATCAGAGCAAAATCAGGTTTTAATTCCTGAACATAAGAACGGAGCCTGCGCATAAAATTATGATCCAAGCTGTAAGCAACATCCAGTCTCAGACCATCAATATCGAATTCATCTACCCAGAATCTGACACACTCCAGCAGATATTCTACAACAGACGGATTCTGAAGATTCAGTTTGACCAGCTCATAATGGCCTTCCCAGCCTTCATACCAGAATCCGTCATCGTAACAGCTGTTTCCGTCAAAGTTGATATGAAACCAGTCTTTGTATGGAGAATCCCATTTCTTTTCCTGTACGTCCTGAAATGCCCAGAAACCACGTCCTACGTGGTTGAATACGCCATCCAGGACAATCTTGATTCCATGTTCGTGAAGACAGTTACAGACTTCGGAAAAATCTTCATTCGTTCCAAGCCGGCAGTCGATCGTTTTGAAATCACGGGTGTCATAACCATGGTTGTCGGATTCAAAGATTGGATTCAGAAGAATAGAATCAATTCCCAGGTCGTCCAGATAATCCGTCCATTCCATTAATTTGCGGATTCTAGGAACACATTCTCCGTCATTGTGAACAGGAGCGCCACAGAAACCTATGGGATAGATTTGATAAAAAACACTATTGTAGGTCCACATTTTATACCCTCTCTTCCTTGAAATAATCATTCAGTTGTAGTATCGTAAGAGATGCCTCAAGGCAGAGACACTTACAGCAGTTATTATAGCAAAAATCGGAAGAAAAATCAAAGAAAATGGTTGACACACGTGGCACCGTATAATATAATAATTCAGTGTGAAAAAACGAGAAACAGCACGAAACCAAAGCCCCGGAGTCTTGCTGATTCTGATATAATTATTACAATGTTAATGATTCATAGGAGGTAAACCAATGAAAACTTATATGGCTAATCCAGATAAGATTGAAAGAAAATGGTATGTAGTTGACGCTGCGGATTATACATTAGGACGTTTAGCATCAGAAGTAGCTAAGGTTTTAAGAGGAAAGAATAAACCGGAATTTACACCACATGTTGATACAGGTGATTATGTAATCGTTGTAAATGCTGAGAAAGTAAAAGTAACAGGTAAGAAGCTGAATCAGAAGATTTATTACAATCACTCTGATTATGTAGGAGGAATGAAAGAGACTACATTAGCTGAGATGATGAACAAGAAACCTGAAAAAGTGATCGAACTTGCTGTAAAGGGAATGCTTCCAAAAGGACCTTTAGGAAGATCTATGATTAAGAAACTTCATGTATACGCTGGACCAGAGCATGAACAGCAGGCTCAGAAACCAGTAGAACTGAAATTTTAAGGAAAGGTTGAAAGGAGGATATTACAGTGGCTAAAGCAAAATTCTACGGAACAGGAAGAAGAAAAAAATCAATCGCAAGAGTATATTTAGTACCAGGAACAGGTAATATTACTATAAATAAAAGAGATATCGATGAGTATCTTGGACTGGAAACATTAAAAGTTGTTGTACGTCAGCCATTGGTTGCTACAGAGACATCTGACAAATTCGATGTAATCGTTAACGTAAAAGGCGGCGGATACACAGGACAGGCAGGAGCAATCCGCCATGGTATCGCAAGAGCACTTCTTCAGGCAGATCCAGATTACAGACCGGTTCTGAAGAAAGCTGGATACTTAACACGTGATCCACGTATGAAAGAACGTAAGAAATACGGTCTCAAAGCTGCACGTAGAGCACCGCAGTTCAGCAAACGTTAATCATTCGTTCGAGACTACAAATTATATACGACGCAGAACGTCACAAGACGTTTCACGACCTCTCAGGACATTTGTTCTGGGAGGTTTTTAGTTTATCAGAAGTGAGAACTGTGGTAGAATGTAATCAGGTTCATATGTAATATTATTTTCATAAGAAAGAGGATAAAAACAATGTTGGCGCCAAGGAAAGTGAAATTTGAAGCTCAGAAAAGAGAAAGGGAAAATCTGGAATTTCGTACATTTTTGAAGTGTAATGCGGATGAAAAAGAACTGGATGAGCAGTTTTTTAAATTGCATGACGAGTTGTTTGCACAATATGATTGTAATAGATGTAGAAATTGCTGCAAGATGTATCATGGAAGTATTCCGGAGGAGGATGTTGAGAAAGATGCGATGTATTTAGGAGTAACCGCTACAGATTTTGCTGAACAATATTTAGGCGGAAAAGATTCTGAGGGGAATTACAAGACAAAGCATAAACCATGTGATTTTTTGATGGAAGACGGGAGTTGTAAATTGGGAGATTGCAAGCCTGAAAGCTGCAAAAAATATCCGTATACGAATCAACCAGAACGTCTGTGGAGCTTATATAGTGTGTTGGATACTGTGTCTGTTTGTCCGGTGGCTTTTGAAATCTATGAAAGACTGAAGAAAGAATATGGGTTCAAAAAATGAAATGGTATACATTATTTAGACAACACATTTTAGACAGAGGGATTGAATATTATGAAGATGGTCATGGCGTAGATTTTAGCTATTCTGATGACGAAATTATAGCACAGGTAGATGGAGCGGATGTATATGATGTTCAAATTACGTTGGATGAGGAAGACGTAATAGATATGTACTGTTCCTGTCCATATGCAGCGGATGGAAGGAATTGCAAACACATGGCGGCGGTTTTGTTTCAGTTTGAGGAAATGCTGGCTGGAAAGGATGCTGAAATAGAAGATAACGATACAGAAGAAGAGGTTTCATTACAAAGAGAGGACTTTTTCCAAAGGTATCAAAGGGAAAAAGAAGAAGTAATAGAGCTTATTTCAAAAATACCGGAAGACAAAGTAAGAGAATTGTTGGTCGGCTTTGTTTTGGCAGATGAAGGATTAAAGCATAAATTGCAAATGCAATATGAATTTAAAATGAATAGTAAGTTAATGCTGGAACTTCGGACAGAAATAGATCACATTATATATCGACATAGCAGGGGCGGGTATGTGGATTGGTATCATGCCTCTGAATTCACATCCGAGTTAAGTTATTTTTTGAATACGAAGGTAATGCTGTTAATTGAAAAGAATTGTTTAAAACAAGCATTTGAGTTGACAAATCTGGTGTTCCATTGTATTGGAAATATTGATATGGATGATTCGGATGGAGGTTCATCTTTTGTTGCAAATTCCTGCTATGAATGTTGGAAGCAAATTATTGAAAAAAGTGATGAGATTTATAGAAATGAGATGAAATCATGGTTCGAAACGCATCAGGATGGGTACGTAATTGATATTTATGAAGAATATATGGAAGAAATCTTGTTTGAATTTTTTGCAACAGAAGAAAAGATAACAGAAGAGATTAAAAACCTGGATAATTTCATAAATAAACGTTCGGGATCCGATTGCGGAAAAATATATTCGGTTCACTACGATACGAAAATCCGATATTAAAAAGGATAGAATATATGAAAAAATTGAACTATACTGCTGAGCAAATCGAGGAGTATAAACAAGCAAACCGCAGGTTTTTTGTGATTCGAGAATTGGAAATCTCAGAGGCAATCAAGAATAATGATTATGATACAGCTATAAAGGTGTTGTTAGAAAGCAAAGAACTTGATGCTGGTAATACCGAGCAGTTGGAAAAATATTGCGAGCAATTAATAGAAATATACGATAAATTAGGGAAAACAGAGGAATATATTGAGGAACTTATACGGTATGTTACATCTTTTTGGCAATATGATTTAACCTATGTTAAGATGTTGAAAGCATGTATTGTGAACCCGGATCAATGGAGTCAGATGGTTGATGATATCGTGATGAAAAGCCGTTATGAAGATTTTGTATGTCAGTTACTCTATGAAGAAAAACGATATGATGAGTTGATGAGTAAGATTGAAGAGAGTTCCAATAAAGTTAGTCTTCTGGATTCATATGATAAAATTTTGCGCAAAATAATGCCGGAACGAGTAATAAAAATATATTCTGCTTATTTAAAACAGGCGGCTGAAATGGCGAATGAAAGGAAAAAATATAAATATCTCATGCCATATCTTAAGAAGATATCTAAATGTGATGGAGGAAAAACTGTAGCAGAAGATATTGCGGCTACATGGAGACGAGAATACAAACGTAGAACTGCAATGATGGATGAACTTCGAAAGGCAGGTTTTTAAATTGCTTAAAAATAAAAGAATTGTTTTGCAAAATCCCCTGGTGTGGTAATATATATAAGATTGGCTACGGAGGTGTTAGATATGCCAGAAATTTCTTTGTTTTATGAGATTCGTGTTACAATGTATTATGAAGATCATAATCCACCACACTTTCACGCAGAATATAATGGAAATCAAAGATGGACTTCCATTGAATCGAATCAATTCTTTGGTTTAATATGAGAGGGGATGAATATGTTTCCAAAAGTAGTGCAGGTAATCCCATATAGGGACTATAAAGTAGATGTATATTTCGAGGATGGAAAAATAGTTTGTTATGATGCAAGTCATCTCTTAGAAAAAAAGGTTTTTGAACGATTAAAGGATATTGATTTTTTTATGAATGCATGCACAATATTAAATGATTCATTGACTTGGGATGTCACTGGAACCAGAGATGAAAGCAAATGCTTAGATTTGGATCCGGATATGCTATATGAATTAGAAAATGTAAAGGAAAAAATTGCTTAAATATTTGTCCGAATACTTTTTCAAAAAGCCAGATACCATCGCTGATATCTGGCCATGAAGAGAAGTGCTAAGTTGTGATAAGCTGCTGTGGGTTAGTAGCAAGTATGCAGCACACATATGTTTAAACAGAACGAAGGAGAAAGCTTTCGAAAAGATCGCACAAAAACAATTGAAATAGAGAGAGGTAATCATATGGCGAAGCAAACAAGAGGAGTCTGTAAATTTTGTGGCAAAGAGTATACGAGAGGTGGAATGCTCAGGCATTTGCCGACGTGTAAGGCCCGAGAGAAAAGAATGGAACAGGAGAATGGCAAACCAAGATGTGGATGGTTTGAATTAGTAATCTCAGATAAATATGATTCTGCATACTGGTTAATTGTAGAGATAAGGGAAACAGCAACATTAAAAGACTTAGATGCATTTATTCGTGATATCTGGGTAGAATGTTGTGGACATCTTAGTGCGTTTGAGATTCAGGGAATAAGATATGAGTCTTGCCCAGATACAGATAGCTTTTGGGGATCGCCTGCAAAGAGTATGAATTATAAAATGAAAGACGTACTTATTGTTGGTGATTCAATAAATTATGAATATGATTTTGGCTCTACAACAGAATTGGTGATCCATGTGCATGATTATTATGTGGCAGCTAGAAAATCAGAAAAGATCACCTTGTTATCGCGGAATAATCCACTTCAGATTCTTTGTAGTCAATGTGGAAGTAATGTGGCACAGTGGGTGGACCCTGAAGGAGTGTATGAAGGTAATCCGTTTTGGTGTAATGAATGTCTGGACGAAGCTGATATAGGAGAAGATACCTTCTTCTTACCAGTATGTAATTCACCGCGAATGGGTGTCTGTGGGTATGAAGGAAGTAACCGTTATCCAGATCAATTTGTGCCAGATGGTAGCATGGATGAAGAAGAGAAAAACTTTGAAGATTCTGGAGATTTTGTGCCATATGAAGAGGGCAGGAAAGAAGCAACAATCATACAATGGAAAGAATTATATGAAACGGCAACGAGAATTCAAAAACTAGAACCCTGGAAAAAATTCTGGGATATGGATATCATTGGAATCAGAAATGGTGCTGAAGAAGATACTACATTTTTCAGCATCCTTGGCCGTGGTGGTGATTGTTATGGAATTGTGGTGTATGAAGGGTATGAAGGACTCAATGATTTTATGATGCTTACGATGCAGGAACAGTTGAACCTTCCGGTTGATTATGTGATGTTTTCGCAGAGAAATCTGACGTGCTATTGGGGGAACAGAGATGAGCTGTCGAATGAGCAGAGAAAGATTATAAAAGAACTGGGGTATAAATATAGAGGGAAAAATCAGTGGCTGTATTTTCTGTCTTTTGAACCTGGATATTTCCCATATAATTTCAATCAGGATGAAGTGCTTCGAATGACAGAATATCTGCAAGATCTGGAAGTTGCTTTAGAACAATATGAAAAACAGAAGATGTCTGTAGATTTTGAAAAAGGTAATATGCTTTCTTTGGAGTTTGAAGCGGATAAAAAGACTTGGGAGCTTAGTGCAAAACCTCTTCCGTTTGTGTCATTCCAATTTCGGAATCTGATCATAACAGATGAAGAGCTGCTTGCTGATTTATCCCGGGCACCAAAGTGTAAGATGATATTAGAGATAGATGTTTCTATACCAGGATTTCGAATCAATGATGTAGAATATGGCCGACCGGCGAATCCAGCGATGTACATGATTGCAGATGCCTCGTCGGGAATGATGCTAAGATGTGAACTACAGGAACCGAAAGAAGATGCGGTTGCGTCTATAGCAGAAGAAATCGTTGGATTTATTTTACAATGCGGTGCGCCTGATGAAATTCGGGTATCCAACATATTGGTAGAGGCCGGTCTTGAACAGATTTGTGATGTATGTGGAATTAAACTTCGCAGAGTTAAGCGGTTAAAGGCATTAGATGAATTCAAAAAAGGGATGAAAGATTTTCTGTAGTGTATGGATAATAAATTAGTTGGAGATTTCTATATGTTAAAAAGAAAAATTGTGTTAAAATCTATTTAAGCGGAAATATAGTATCAGGTAATTGATATTACGGCTCAAATCTAAGATTCTCATAATTGAGAAGGAAATTAAAGGAGGGAAATGATATGCCACATATCAACGTAAAATTATATGCCGGAAAAAGTGAAGAGATGAAGGAAAAGCTTGCAAAGGCAGTAAGAAAAGCTCTGGCTGAGGAGTCCGGAGTCTGGAAAGAAAGCGATATCTCGGTATCTATGGAAGAATATTCACCAGAAGAGTTTGAAGCAGCAACAAAAGCAAGTTTTCAGAAAGAACAACTTGTATTTGATTCAGACTATATTAATTTTAAATAATAGCACAGCCTCCCGGTGATTATCTGGGAGGCTGTTTTAGAATATGTTTATAGATTATTTTAAGAAAATATGGATTAATTTGTTGTTGAGTTTTTTATATGGCTGATATCGCATCGGAAGATCCAGCCATGTTTTTTTGTCTATGATACTCTTGTAATGGGAGAAGGTATCAAAACCGTCTTTGCCATGATAAGAGCCCATGCCGCTTTCTCCAAATCCGCCGAATCCCATTTCGCTGGTAGCCAGGTGGATGATGGTATCATTGATACAGCCTCCACCGAATCCACAGCGGGAAGTGATTTTTTTCGCTACGTACGAATTATTTGTGAAAATGTATAATGCCAATGGATGTGGCATTGCATTGATGTTACGGATGGCTTCATCTAGAGAATCATAGGTCAGAATCGGCATGATCGGACCGAAGATCTCTTCCTGCATTACGACATCGCCAAAGGTGACATTGTCCATTACTGTAGGCTCAATACGTAAAGTGGCACGGTCAAAGTTCCCGCCGTGTACAATCTTGGCAGAATCCATAAGTCCAAGAATCCGGTCGAAATGCTTTTCGTTGATAATCTTTCCATAATTTTCTCTGTTTAATGGCTGTTTACCGAACTGCTTTTGAATCTGTTTCTTGATTTCTTTGACCAGACGGTCTTTGACCGAGCGTTCGCAGTAAATATAATCAGGAGCAACACAAGTCTGGCCGCAATTCAGATATTTACCGAAGACAATTCTCTTTGCTGCAAGCTTCAGGTTGGCATCTTTATCTACGATACAAGGACTTTTGCCGCCTAACTCCAGAGTGACCGGCGTTAGATGAGCAGAAGCCTGCCACATGACTTCTTTACCGACTGCCTGGCTTCCGGTAAAGAAGATATAGTCGAAATGTTCGCTTAACAGGCAGGTATTCTCAGCCCGCCCGCCCGTTACGACAGCAACATATTTTGAATCAAAACATTCCTGGATCATTGCCTGGATGATTTCACTGGTGTGAGGAGAATAAGCACTTGGTTTCAGTACTGCAGTGTTACCGGCAGCGATAGCATCGACCAGTGGATCGATAGTCAAAAGGAATGGATAGTTCCATGGGCTCATGATCAGAACTACGCCATAGGGAGATGGCTTTTTATAGCTCCTGGAGTGGAACTGAGCGAGAGGAGTATGCACCGCCTTTTCTCTGGCAAATGAATGAATATGCTTCAGCATATAGCTGATTTCGCTTAACACAAGTCCGGTTTCGCACATATAGCTTTCAAATGCACTTTTTCCAAGATCTTTTTTGATTGCTTCGTTGATGTCTGCTTCGTGTTTTAGAATACAGGCCTTTAATTTTTTCAATGCCAGGATGCGGGCGTCAATACTGAGAGTTGCGCCGGTATAATAATAGGTGCGTTGCTCCTGGACGATTTTTTTAATCTCAGTTTCTGTCATGATCAGCTTCCTCCTCTATATCTTCTTCCATCAAGAGATAATAAAAATCCTCTAATTCTTCTGCATTCATTAATACTGGAACCGGATAAAGAGGATTTGCTTCTTTGTCAGCGTAATGTGCCAGTTTTGGAATGTCCTCCTCCTGGATTTCTTTTACTGTATCTCCGATGTGAAAGCGCTTCTTCATATCTTTGATGGCATCAATAAATGCTTTTGCTGCTTCATCGTATGGAGTTCCTTCTTCTACGATTCCGGCTTCCAGAGCCAGACGGTATAATTTTTTATGAATGCTGGTGCCATAAGCTTCTAATACAAATGGCAGCAGGATTGCATTTGCAAGTCCGTGCGGAACATTATATTCTCCGCCAAGAGAATGTGCGACTGCATGGACATATCCAACATAAGATTTGGTAAATGCACATCCGGCATAGAATGAAGCGTGGAGCATATTCCTTCGTGCATCCACATTTTTACCATCATTATACACGATATCGATATTTTCGAAAATTAATTTTACAGCTAAAAGAGCATCTTTTCGAGTGCCAGGCGTAGTAGAATTGCCGATATATGCTTCCACAGCATGGGTCAGAGCATCCATACCGGTTGTCGCAGTAATGAATGGTGGAAGACTTAACGTAACTTTTGGGTCTAATACTGCATAACGCGGGATTAGTGGAAAATCATTGATTGCATACTTGTGCCGGGTCTCTGCATCTGTGATAACAGCAGCCAGGGTGGTCTCGCTTCCAGTTCCGGCAGTTGTAGGAATGGCAATTAGAAGAGGAAGTTTCTTATGTACTTTCAGGATTCCCTTCATTTTTGCCAGAGACTGCTTCGGTTTTGCAATTCTGGCTCCGACTGCTTTGGCACAGTCCATACTGGAACCGCCCCCGAATCCGATCAGCGCATTACAGCCGTTGGTCTGATACAATTCCAGAGCTTCTGCAACATTGTCAGTCGTTGGATTGGCAACCGTCTTGTCATATATGGTGTAGGCAATGTCATTTTCGAACAGTGCGTTTTCCAGACGCTTCGTCAGGCCGAGCTTCATAATGCCGGCATCCGTAATAATAAGCACATGGTCACATTTTTTCTTCTTAATAAAATCCGGCAACGCTTTCACACTTCCCACAATCTTTGGTTTGCGATATGGAAGAAATGGCAGTGCAATCTTAAAGGCAGTCTGAAACGTTCTACAATATAGTTTTTTAAGTTTATTCATAATCGTATCCTTTCTGCTGTTGTTCTAATTCTTCACATAGCTTGTCTAGATTATTCGCAATCTGGAATAAGACACGGTAAAAAACCTCCCGGTCTTCATCGCTAAGACCTTTGCCTCCCATCAGTGTTGCGTGAAGAATTAAATCAGTTACTTTCGATGCATATTCATTTCCTTCTTCCGTTAACACCGCTTTGGTTCGATATTTTTTCCCCGTGCCAGATTGGTCATACTCAATAAAATGATGACGCTCAAGATCCGCTAATATCCGGGAAATCCCCGCCTTGTCTTCCCGGCAGAGACTGCACAGTTCTGTAGCAGTAAGACCCTCCGGATTCTGATGCAGATAATAGATACACATGGCATGTGTTCCTTTCAATCCAAGAGAATTCATACGAGCCTTCTTAATCTTCTGGATATCCTTGTATATCTGCGAGGTACCAAGCGTAAGCATTTCAAATCTTTCAAGCATTGAGAATCATCTCCTTAATATAGAAGTTGACAAATCAACAAGTAACATAATGAATATAGCATCAGAAAGTTGATTAGTCAACAGGTGGGAACGGGGGTTTTTTCATTTTCCCCCGTCCCCACCTAGACAAAAACCTGGTCAAAGGATAGAATAGAGGATAAATGAATTGACAAGGAAGTGGAGAATGCTATGGGAGAGCAACTGACGCAAAGTGACGTACAGAAGATTAAGGAAGAGATTGAATATCGGAAGCTGGTGGTTCGCAAGAGGGAGCTGGAAGCGGTGAAGGAAGCAAGGGCTCAGGGGGATTTGAGTGAGAATTTTGAATATAAGGCAGCGAAACAGGATAAGAATCGGAATGAGAGCCGTATCCGTTATCTGGAGAAGATGTTGAAGAATGCAAGGATTATATCGGATGTTTCGAGGGATGATGAGATAGGGATTAACAATACGGTGGATGTCTATTTTGAAGAGGATGACGAGACGGAGACTTACCGGCTTGTGACCAGCGTGCGTGGTAATTCACTTCAGGGATTGATCAGTATTGAATCCCCGCTTGGGAAAGCAATAAAGGGACATAAGGTCGGCGATCGGGTCAAGGTTAAGACCAACGGTGAGGATGGATACTATGTGATTATCAAGAAGATCGATAAGACGACGGATGATTCTTGCGATACTTTAAGAAAATACTAATGATTAAATTAGAGAGGAGACATCCAGATGAACTGTAAAAAAGAAGATATGTTGTTATATGCTATTACAGATCGTAGCTGGCTTGATGGGAAGACATTATACAGCCAGGTCGAACAGGCGCTGGAAGGCGGCGTTACTTTTCTGCAATTAAGGGAAAAGGAGTTGGATGAAGAGCATTTTCTGGAAGAAGCCAGAGAAATAAAAGAATTATGCAGGAGATATCATGTTCCATTCGTCATCAATGACAATGTGGATATTGCAGCTGCTGTGGATGCAGATGGGGTCCATGTGGGGCAGAGTGATATGGAGGCTGGAAATGTCCGTGAAAAACTTGGCCCTGATAAGATCATCGGAGTGACAGCCAAGACGGTGGAACAGGCGTTGCTTGCTGAGAAGAGAGGAGCCGATTACCTGGGAGTGGGTGCGGTGTTTCACACGGATTCGAAGGCAGATGCCAAGGGAATCAGCCATAAAACATTAAAAGCAATCTGTGACGCCGTAAAGATACCGGTGGTGGCAATTGGAGGAATCAGTAAGGACAATGTATTACAGCTTGCTGGAAATGGAGCAAGTGGAATCGCAGTCATTAGCGCCATATTTGCACAGAAGGATATAAAAAACGCAACAATAGAATTAAAAAAGTTAACCAAAGAAATGGTGGAATCATGTTAAAAGGAATCATTTTTGATGTGGATGGAACACTCCTGGATTCAATGGAGATCTGGCAGGATGTAGGCGTGCGTTATCTTGAGAAGCAAGGAGTGAAACCAGAACCAGGACTGAGCGAGATATTGTTTCCCCTTGGAATTGAAGAAGGCGCAGTATATTTAAAAGAGCATTATCATTTAGAGCAAAGCGTAGATCAGATGATTGCAGGAGTGCTGGATACAGTGCGAGATTTTTATTATAATGAAGTTCAGTTAAAGCCCGGTGTGACAGACTATCTGGCGAGCCTGTACCAGAAGGGCATATCGATGGTCGTGGCAACATCCAGTGAAAGAGAACTGGTGGAGGCAGCATTCAGGCGACTGAATATAACGAATTACATTGAGAAAATATTTACCTGTTCGGAAGTCGGAGCAGGAAAGAATCGTCCCGTTATCTATCAGAAGGCCAGTGAATATCTGGAGGCAGGACCCGAGGAGATCTGTGTATTTGAGGATGTGCTTCACGCACTTGAGACGGCAAAAAGAGCAGGCTTTCACACGGTAGGCGTGTATGACAGATTTAGTGCGGATGATAATGAAAAGATCCAAGAGACGGCAGAGCTTTATCTGGAAGATATGACGGAAGTTGACAGATTCTGGAAATATGCATCTGGGATATGAATAAAAAGATGGAAATGAATTTCAGATGCTTACTTCAGCGGCAAATTGGGGGCACCACCTTATGTCGCTATAAAAAATTAATGCTATCAAAAGAAGAAAGGAAGAATGAGAGATGAGAACAGCATTAACAATCGCTGGCAGTGATTCCAGCGGAGGCGCCGGTATTCAGGCGGATATTAAGACAATGATCAGTAACGGCGTATACGCTATGAGCGCAATTACAGCTTTAACAGCGCAGAATACAACTGGCGTGACCGGAATTATGGAGGTGACTCCTGAATTTTTAGCAGAGCAGTTAGATAATATATTTACCGATATCTATCCCAATGCAGTGAAGATCGGCATGGTATCAGCGAGTCCATTGATTACGACGATTGCTGACAAATTAAAAGAATATAAGGCTGAGAATATAGTGGTGGATCCGGTCATGGTCGCGACCAGTGGCGCAAAACTAATTAGTGATGATGCAATTGCTACATTAAAAGAATGTTTGCTGCCGATGGCGTGCGTTCTGACTCCGAATATCCCGGAAGCAGAGGTTCTGTCCGGTATGTCCGTGAAATCAGAAGAAGATATGATTGAGGCAGCCAAAGTGATCAGTGAGACTTATCATTGTGCAGTGTTGTGTAAAGGCGGTCATCAGCTGAATGATGCTAATGACCTGTTATATCGCGACGGCGCTTATAAATGGTTCTATGGCAAACGAATTGACAATCCGAATACCCATGGTACCGGATGTACACTTTCCAGTGCAATTGCTTCGAACCTTGCAAAAGGATTCGATCTGGATACTTCGGTGGAACGTGCCAAAGCATATATTTCCGGGGCACTTGGCGCAATGCTTGACCTTGGCAAAGGCAGCGGTCCAATGAACCACGCATTTAATCTGACCGGAGAATATGCAAAAACTGCGGAGGAGGTACGATAGTATGGAAGAAAAACGTACTTCTATCTTTGAAAATGGGATGATCTGGTTTGGTGCAGGTGTTTCCATTGCAGAGATTCTGACAGGTACTTATCTGGCGCCGCTTGGATTTGGACGAGGTCTGGCGGCGATTATCGTCGGACATATCATCGGATGTCTCATGTTATTCCTGGCCGGAGTAATCGGCGGAAAAGCCAGAAAGAGTGCTATGGAAACAGTGAAAATGAGCTTTGGACAGAAAGGAAGTCTTTTGTTCTCTGTGTTAAATGTGCTTCAGCTTGTGGGATGGACCGCAATTATGATATATGATGGAGCCCTGGCGGCAGACGGGATTATGAGTACCGGCAGATGGATCTGGTGTCTGATTATCGGAGCATTGATTGTGCTCTGGATCATGATTGGAATTACCAATCTTGGCAAGGTAAATGTGATTGCCATGACAGCATTATTTATCCTGACACTGATCTTATGCAAAGTTATCTTCTTTGACAGCGGTGCTGTAGGCATGGCGGCAGATGAAAGTATGACATTCGGAGCTGCTGTAGAATTGTCGGTAGCAATGCCGTTATCCTGGCTTCCGTTGATCAGTGATTATACCAGAGAAGCGAAAGAACCAGTCAAAGCAACAGCAGCCAGTGCCATTGTGTATGGAATTGTGAGTTGTTGGATGTATGTCATTGGAATGGGTGCGGCAATCTATACCGGAGAATATGACATTGCACAGATTATGCTGAAGGCAGGACTTGGCGCAGCAGGACTTCTGATCATTATCTTTTCCACAGTTACTACAACATTTCTGGATGCGTATTCTGCCGGAATTTCCAGTGAGTCCATTGTATCAAAATGGAATGGAAAGCATGTGGCAGTTGCAGTGACGGTTATCGGAACGGCTGCAGCAATCGTATATCCGATGGATAATATTACTGATTTCTTGTATCTGATTGGTTCTGTATTTGCACCGATGATTGCCATTCAGATTGCAGATTTCTTTATTTTGAGGAAAGATCATAGCGTGAGCATGGTAAATGTACCGAATATGGCAGTGTGGGTCATTGGTTTTCTTGCATATCGAGTTCTCATGAATGTTGATATGATAGTGGGAAATACACTGCCGGATATGATCATTACGATCATCCTTTGCCTGATTGTAAACAAGATTATAAATTCTGTTTCTAAATCATAGATTTTTATTGCCCGACCATGATATTTGTAGAACATGATGAGGTATTTCAGGAGAAGACTGCAACAAAGATAATCAAGTTGTGAGAGATGGTATGTAGAGATGGAGAATCAGAACACATTTGAAAAAATCTATGATATTGTCCGTCAGATTCCCAGGGGAACAGTGGCTTCTTACGGACAGATCGCGGAATTGGCAGGAAATCGCCGCTGGTCCCGAGTAGTGGGATATGCTTTACACGCGGTCCCTTTCGAGAGTGATATACCCTGTCACCGCGTTGTGACAAAGGAAGGGAGAACTTCCAGGGCATTTGGAGGAACCGATGGAAGCCTCCAAAAAGAGCTCCTGGAGGCTGAAGGGGTAGAATTCATTGATGGGCATGTGGATATGAAGAACTATCAGTGGACAAAGAGAAGAGTTTGAAGGGTGATGAACAAGAAGTTACAGTAGCGATCGCAAGGTTTGGCTTGACAAAAAAGGAAGAAATAGTAAGAATAAACTTATAATTCACAGGAAGAGAGGTTCATGTATGGGGCAGGAGATGATTAGACTTTATACCCGGCAGAATGATAAGACGTTATATCAATTGGAAAGGGATGGAAGAATCATTAATCAAAGAGTGTATGTAGAGATGCATTTTGGGGATATCGCACCACTTTTTATGGAGAGTTATGACTGGTTTACGAAAGAAGCGGCAAAAAGAGTGCCCAAGCCGGATGATGTACAGGCACCAATCTGGTGCTCTATCAGTGAAGAGAACTGTCTGAGACCGATTCCTGGAACGGTGGTTTATGTTCTGGAGGTCCCTAAAGAGCAGGTAATGTATTTTGACGATGTGAAATGGGATTATGTGCTGAATCGTATCTATCTTCCGAAGGATGAGGAAGATGCGGCTGCTTATAAGCAGCATCTGAAAGATCTTGGAGTTGCGAATGGGTTTGAGTTCATTGAAGGCAGATATAAAGGAATGTATCCGGAAGAAGAACAGCGGATAAGAGAAAGTTGGAAGAGATGTTTTGAGATTGATAATTGGACTATTTTTAACGTGTGTGGCAATCTCTGGGAGATTCGAAAAGAATGGGTAAAAAAGATTGTCAGGCCAGGAGAAACAATCGCAGATTAGTGGGCTAATCTGCGATTGCTGTATCTATACACATGTTCCGGTAATATAATATTGTAATCGGTTAGATGTGCCATAAAATCCCTCAGATGCAAGTTGGAAATTGTATTGGTAAAAGTAGTCAACTGTGAGGAAGATAAAGCTATCGTTAGTAAAATACAAAAAAGAATCAGTAAAATAGATTCAAAAAGTGTGTTTACATTTTGCAGGATGTTAGTGCATCCTTTCAAATAAGAATAAATTAATCCGTGGAACAAATAAACTGCCATGGTGCGTGTGCCAATATAAGAATATTGATTTTTCTTTTCAGATATTAAAAGTGCAATTGCAAAAGTCATTCCAAATCCAATTGCGTAACAAATCATTCGACAGAGAATTCCTTCCAGGGAACCCTGTCCAAGATAATTGTAATTGTATCTTCCGTAAAAAATCTTTGGTGACAGATTCTTGTGCAATGGTTCTAATATTAGAAAAGAGGTAAAAGCAATAATACCAGTCAATGCCAGAAACTGGTTCTTACGGTTACGAAGTCTTGTTAGAATATCGCGGTCGAATAAAGTCCCAGCCAGGAAAAAAGGGAAGAAAACCAGAACTCTTGGAATGCTTAAAAAATTATCTGGAATGCTGGAACATCCGATAAGAAGCCCGGCTGTAACAGAAAGCATCATGTAGTGTGGAAGCTTCTTAACATAAGGAGTGAGCAGGCGCCAGATAAAGAGAGCCAGAATATACCACAAAGAGAATTTTGGGTACATTAGATAAAGTCTGGTTGATTTATGGATAATTATAATATACAAAAGATAATAAATTAGTTCATATACAATGTAAGGAATTACCAGTTTGCGAAATAGCGTTTTAAAAGAGAGTTCTCTTTTGGAAAAGTATCCTGATATAAAGATAAAAGCTGGCATGTGAAAGGATACAATCAGCCATTTTAATGTATATAAAAATGAGTTATATTCATAGCTTTGTTCAATAAAATGTCCGATAACGACTAATACAATTAAAAAAACTTTATAATTATCGAACAGATAATCTCGTTGTTTTGTTGTTTTCATATTTAGTCCCCTGTTCATGAATTTTTAAAATGTCGTTTTTAACTTCATACATTTTAACTCAGGCAAAAGCAGGGAACAAGAAGTAAAGTATATAAAAAAATTCAAAAAATATTTACAAATTTGTTACATTTTATTAAGCAGATCAGAATTTTACTCTGGTAAAGGAAGTATTGTAGCTGCCAGATTGGATAATTCAGAATCATCATTTCCTGCATTTAGTAAGGAATTCATATTAATTGGAACATTTAAGACGGTTTCTGTACCATAATCAGGCGATGCACTATATTTTTCCATTGCCTGTACAAGACCCAAAGAAGCTTCGTCAATGGAATAATAGGTTCCTTGTTCGAATTCCTGAAAAGCGTTGAGCAGACTATTGTTGGGAATTACGGTAACATCTACTGTGTAGCTATAGATTCCGGATTCTTTTTGAGGAATGCCTACGGTGTATTGACATTGCTTCATAATTCCTTTTAAAGCTTCCTGATATCTGGACACATATGCAAAACTTAAGTCTGAAGGAGAATCAAAAACATCTGATTCATACCATGCGAGAGCTTCTTCTTCAGTACGGCCAGTATGTTTGGCAAATTGTACAACATCACCTTTAAAAGATGCGTCAAGGTAAGCAGTAAGAAAATCCTGCGCATCAAATAATTCACAGACAATGTTGTATGGTTCCATATATACATAGAGCGCCTGAGACAAAAATGTAAACATACTGTCTTCATCAATGGAATATCCGTCAGCATTTTGGGTCAGCTTTACGGTGGATATAATCTCATCATTATAAACTGGAGAATCAGCAAGTATCTTACAGTCCTCTTTTAATACAGAAGAAACTGCCTCTGTAAGACTGGAACTTTCCAGAGAAGAGGTCAGCTCAGTATTTTTGGAACTTAATGTTTCTCCAATATTGACAGGGGTATAAGTAATCTGGACAGAATAGCTTCCGTCATCATTTTCTTTGGCTTTGGCCACTTCAAACTGGATTGTCTGAAAAGAGGATTGCAGGAATTCGAGATAAGGTTCTTTTAACTCTTCAGGGAACTGCAATACATAGGTTTCGTTACTTTTTGCAATCCCATCATCCAGAAGGGAAGCAAAACTTTCGGGGGCAGAATTTTTCATAGTAGTGATCTGTTCGCCAACATATTGATCAGCTGTATCTTTACTTTTACATCCTGAAAGCAGTATTGCCAATAGAATGCAAAAAAGAATAGATAATTTTGAATTTCTCATAAAAATATTCCTTCCTTTTAGAATTGTCTGATTATAGACATTGTATCATTATAATTTAAGCGCTTCAATAGAAGGGCTAAGAAGTTTGAAATATGACTGGAAAAAAGGTCGTATATTATATATAATAGAATAACAGTTCAAAACCAACGAAAAAGGAGATGTATTCATGGAAATGTTATCAATCGAGAAAGAATTACAGGGAAATTCTTATCCTGGACGTGGAATTATCATTGGAAGAAGTGCAGACGGAACTAAGGCTGTGACTGCTTATTTTATTATGGGAAGAAGTGAGAATAGCCGTAACCGTATTTTTGTTGAAGAAGGAGAGGGAATCCGCACACAAGCGTTTGATCCGTCAAAACTTACCGATCCAAGTCTGATTATCTATGCACCTGTTCGTGTGCTTGGCAATAAGACGATCGTAACGAATGGAGATCAGACGGATACGATCTATGAAGGTATGGATAAGCAGATGACATTTGAGCAGTCATTGAGAAGCCGTGAGTTTGAACCGGACGGACCGAATTACACACCAAGAATTTCAGGTATCATGCATATTGAAAAGGGTAACTATAATTATGCGATGTCCATTTTAAAGAGTAATAATGGTAATCCAGACAGCTGTAATCGTTATACATTTGCATATGAGAATCCAGCAGCAGGAGAAGGTCATTTCATCCATACATACAAGTGCGATGGCAACCCATTGCCAAGTTTTGAAGGAGAACCGAAGCTGATTGCAATTCCAGATGATATGAATGCATTTACAGAGATGTTGTGGAACAGCTTAAATGAAGATAATAAAGTTTCCCTTTTTGTGCGTTATATTGATATCGCAACAGGAACTTACGAGACAAAGATTGTAAATAAGAACCAGTAAGGAGGATAACATGAAAGAATTAGAGTTAAAGTATGGCTGTAATCCGAATCAGAAGCCGTCAAAGATTTATATGGCAGATGGAAGTGACCTTCCAATTCAGGTGTTGAACGGGCGCCCGGGTTATATTAATTTTTTAGATGCATTCAACGGCTGGCAATTGGTCAGTGAATTGAAAAAAGCGACTGGACTTCCGGCAGCAACGTCTTTTAAGCACGTATCACCAGCAGGGGCGGCGGTTGGACTTCCTCTTTCAGATACATTGGCAAAAATTTACTGGGTAGATGATCTCGGAGAATTATCTCCTCTGGCATCTGCATATGCAAGGGCAAGAGGTGCAGACCGTATGTCTTCATTTGGCGATTTTATTTCTCTGTCAGATGTCTGTGATGTAGATACTGCAAGACTGATTAAAAGAGAAGTGTCTGATGGTGTGATCGCGCCTGGTTATGAACCGGAAGCATTGGAGATCCTGAAGCAGAAAAAGAATGGAAATTACAATGTGATTCAGATCGATCCAGATTATGAACCGGAACCGTTGGAACACAAAGATGTATTTGGAATTACATTTGAGCAGGGAAGAAATGAACTGAAGATTGATGATGCATTTCTCGCAAATATCGTAACAGAGAATAAAGAGCTGACTGAGCAGGCTAAGATTGATCTGGCGATTTCTATGATTACATTGAAATATACACAGTCTAATTCTGTATGTTATGTAAAAGACGGACAGGCGATCGGTATCGGAGCAGGACAGCAATCCAGAATTCATTGTACTCGTCTGGCAGGCCAGAAAGCAGATAACTGGTGGCTAAGACAGTCTCCACAGGTTATGAATCTTCCATTTGTTGATTCTATCAGACGTGCTGACAGAGATAACGCTATTGATCTGTATATCGGAGAAGATTATATGGATGTACTTGCAGATGATGCATGGCCGAATATCTTCAAAGAGAAACCAGAAGTATTTACAAGAGAAGCCAAGAGAGAATGGTTAGATAAGATGACAGACGTTTCTCTTGGATCTGATGCGTTCTTCCCGTTCGGGGATAACATTGAGCGTGCGCATAAAAGTGGTGTGAAATATATTGCACAGCCAGGCGGCTCTGTGAGGGACGATAATGTTATTGATACATGTAATAAATATGGAATGGTGATGTCATTTACCGGACTTCGTCTGTTCCATCATTAAAAAAATAAAAATGGGGACGTAGTATTTTTGCAAAATACTACGTCCCCATTTTCATTTTACGGTGTACCCAAATGAAAAGAGGGGTGTACCTTTTTGATATGTTTTCGCTACAAATCTTCAAAATTGTAGCATTCTTAAAACGTTCTCAATTCTTTGTAGATTCAATTTTTCGACATTTCCCGATAAAATATCATCTAAAGGAAGGTGATGCGAATGTCCGTTGTAGAGATTTTGCTGGTCTCAGTGGGACTGTCTATTGATGCATTTGTGGCAGTTGCCTATATCGGTGCGGGATTTTCCAAGATTCAAATAAAAAATATGGTGGGGTTATGTTTTTTATTTGGAGGGATGCAGCTTGGAACGTTATTGATTGGCAATCTGATTACATTGCTTCCGATGTTCTCGTGGGCGCATGCGCAAGATATGGCTGACAGTTGGGAGGGACTTACGGTTCTGATCTTCGCAGGACTCGGCATATACATGATCTGTAAGGGCATAAAACGGGAGAATGTACTGGAAAGGCGTCAGGATACTATTGACTGGAAGACAACAACGATTTTGTCAGCACTTACCAGTATAGATGCTTTTTTTGCAGGAGTTGGATTAGGATTTTTGGATACAGAGATGATTTGTCAGGCACTTACATTATTTCCGGTAACTGTATTAGAAGTAATATTCGGAATTATTGTTGGTTATCGGTTGGGATTAAAGCATAATCGTCATGCTTACTGGATCGGAGGTGCATTGTTATTAATCTCTAGTGCAGATGTGATGTTGCACTATTATGTTTAATCGGATGTTTTATATCATTTTGATGGAAAAATAAAGGAGGAATTTATTATGGGTACATTAACACACAAAGCTGCAAGAAGTGCTTATGGAGCTGCTATTGATCTGGCTTTAAAGCATGTTAACAAAGACAGAGAAAAAGGATTGTTGCAGATTGTAGATCTGACAGAACGGTATATGGGAGATAATTTTTCGACGGAGAGTTATGAGGCAGCTCGCCGGTTGATTCGCAATCCAGAGAATAAGTGGATGAAGTATGTTGATCGGGCCTTGGATGAACTTGATTCTCATGTAATTCGGCAGACTGCACTGAATCTGGGGTATGAAGCAGCTTTTCATGGGACGAAAACGATTCGTGAGATGAGAAAGAAATATGATTGCAATATCCCATGGTTGATCTTAATGGATCCAACCAGCGCCTGCAATCTTCACTGTACTGGCTGCTGGGCGGCAGAATATGGCAATAAGTTGAATCTTACATACGACGAGCTTGATAGTGTTATTACACAGGGGAAAGAATTAGGAATCTATTTCTATATGTATACAGGTGGGGAACCTTTGATCAGAAAAAATGACATTATAAAGCTGTGTGAGAAACATAACGATTGCGCATTTCATGCATTTACCAATGCGACACTGGTAGATGATGCGTTTTGCGAAGAGATGAAGAGAGTTGGAAACCTGTCTTTATCCATCAGTCTGGAAGGATTTGAAGAAGTGAATGATTTGAGACGTGGCGCAGGAGTATATGATAAAGTTATGCATGCGATGGATTTGTTGAAAAAGCATGGACAGATCTTCGGAACATCTATCTGCTATACAAGCAAAAATATAGAAACCGTAACTTCCGACGAATTTTTAGATTTGATTATTGAAAAGGGTTGCCGTTTTACCTGGTATTTTCATTATATGCCGGTAGGAAATGAAGCAGCAGTTGAGTTACTTCCTACAAAAGAACAGCGAGAATACATGTACCACAGAGTTCGGGAAATCCGTTCGATGGAGGGTGGAAAACCAATATATGCTATGGATTTCCAGAACGATGGAGAATTTGTTGGAGGATGTATTGCCGGTGGAAGAAATTATTGCCACATCAATCCGAATGGTGACGTAGAACCGTGTGTATTTATCCATTACTCAGGGGCTAATATTAGAGAGGTGTCTTTATTGGATGCTTTAAAACAGCCATTGTTCATGGCATACCGAGATAACCAGCCATTTAATAACAATCATCTGAGACCGTGTCCAATGCTTGAGAATCCGGAGATATTGCAAAGGATGGTAAAAGAAACAGGGGCAAAATCAAAAGATCTACAATCACCGGAATCTGCAGAACACCTTTGTGGAAAATGTCTGGAATATGCACAGAACTGGAAAGAATCTGCAGACAGAATATGGGAAGAACATCCATATCATAGAGAAGGATACCAGAATTATAAATCTGGAAATAAGTAAAAACATCAAATCTTCTCCAGAGAAGTTCACTTGCTTCCAAGAGATGTAATGTGCTACAATATCCAATAATAAAAATTAAGGTGATAAAATGGAACGTAAGAGCGAGATGACAAAAGCTTTGCTTGGTGAAAAATTTAAAAAATTAGTTATCGAAAAGTCTTTTGAAAAGATAACGATTAAGATGATCACCGATGAAGCCGGCGTTATCAGGCCAACATTTTATAATTATTTTCAGGATAAATATGAAGTAATGGAATGGCTTCTCTGGGAAGATGTATTCAAAAGTGTGACAGAACTCGTTAATATGGATATGGACAAAGAAGCTCTGAAAATGCTTTTTCGAAAATTCGAGATAGACAAAGAGTATTATGAAAAAGTGTTTACTATAAGTGGCCAGAACTCTTTTGAAGAGATGTTATATAATCAGATTTATGATCTGGCAAAAAGAATGTTGGCAGAGCATCCGGTAAAAATCGAAGACCGTTCCCAGATTATAAATGAAGAAATATTTACAAAATTTCAGGCAATCACATTGATGAATGGAATTAAAAGCTGGATACTATACTCTGGGAATCAGATATCAGCGGATGATGCTTTGAAATTCTATGAATTTCTTATGACACATTCGTTACTTGATATTGTGGAAGATGGAGAAAAAGTGATCAAATAGGTACACCACATTTTTCAAATAGGGACGTAGTAAAATGCAATTTTACTACGTCCCTATTTGAAAAATGTGGTTGTATCTTATATCAAAAAACTATATAATAATAAAGATATATGTGATGATTGTGCAAAAAAAATGGTAAATAAGCCAAAATTCATAAAGGAGAAGATTTATTATGGGTAAATATTTTGGAACGGATGGGTTCCGTGGGGAAGCAAATGAGGTCTTGACGGTTGAACATGCATTTAAGGTGGGAAGATTTCTTGGATGGTATTATGGTCAGGATCATAAAGCAAAGGTAGTGATTGGTAAGGATACAAGAAGAAGCAGTTATATGTTTGAGTATGCGCTTGTTGCAGGTATCACGGCGTCTGGTGCTAATGCATATTTATTGCATGTAACTACAACACCAAGTGTATCATACGTGACGAGGACTGATAATTTTGACTGTGGTATTATGATTTCTGCAAGTCATAATCCGTTTTATGATAATGGAATTAAGGTTATTAATGGAAAGGGACACAAGCTGGAAGCTGAAGTGGAAGAGAAGATTGAGGCATACATTGACGGTGAGATAGGGGAACTTCCGTTGGCTAAGAAGGAAGATATTGGCCGTACCGTTGATTATGCAGCCGGAAGAAATCGTTATATTGGATATCTGATATCTCTGGCAACACGTTCTTTTGAGGATATGAAGGTTGGTCTGGATTGTTCTAACGGAAGCGCATTTGCCATTGCAAAGAGTGTCTATGATGCATTGGGGGCTAAGACATATGTGATTAACTGTGAACCGGATGGAACGAACATTAATACCAATTGTGGTTCTACGCATATTGAAGTATTGCAGCAGCATGTGAAAGACAATCATCTGGATGTTGGATTTGCGTATGACGGAGATGCGGACAGATGTATCGCAGTCGATGAAAATGGAAATGTCATTGACGGAGACCTGATCCTGTATATTTGTGGAAAATATATGAAAGAAAATGGGCGTCTGAATGGCGATACGATTGTGACTACGATCATGTCTAATCTGGGCTTATATAAAGCTTGTGATAAAGTTGGATTAAAATATGAAAAAACGGCTGTCGGCGATAAATATGTATATGAAAATATGGTTCGTAATAATTTCTCACTTGGTGGAGAACAGTCTGGACATATTATCTTTAGTAAGCATGCGACAACAGGAGATGGAATCCTGACATCTCTTATGCTCATGGAAGTAATGCTGGAGAAAAAGCAAAGCCTGGCAAAACTTGCAGAAGAAGTTAAGATATATCCGCAGTTATTGAAAAATGTCCGTGTGGCTGATAAGAAGACTGCCAGAGAGAATCCTGCAGTGATCGAAGCTGTCAACGCAGTGTCAGAAGCTTTAGGTGACGATGGACGTATTCTGGTAAGAGAAAGTGGTACAGAGCCTGTGATTCGTGTTATGGTTGAGGCGGCTACAGATGAGTTATGTGAGAAATATGTAGACCAGGTGATTGAAGTGATTAAAGCAGAAGGCCTGATTGTTGAATAAAGTTTTCTGAATACAAAGGGTTCCACTCTAGATTGAGTGGAACCCTTTTCCTATGATCTCACTGGTATTTGATATCAATAAAAATGCATCTGGAGAATTCTCCTTGATAAAATTACGAAGTTTTATAGCTTCCATCCGGTTTAATGCCGTAAGCAAAATGTATTTATCTTCGCCGGAAAATGCACCTTGAGCCAATACAATAGTTGCACTTCGGTTAAGATCATCTCTGATAAAATCACAGATTGGTTTCGGATTGGAACAGACAACGTTAAAATACTTGGAAAGATTCAGACTTTCGATAAAACCATCAATCATAAAAGAACGAAGTGCCAATCCCAGGAAAGAATATAATCCTGTCTCTATATCGAAGACAAAACAACCAGCTAATGTAACGATAAAATCAGTAGCAAGCAATGCTTTTCCGATATCCATGCTGGTGTATTTCTTCATAATCATAGCAACAATATCCGTTCCACCGCTGGAAGCACCAATGTTGAATAATACTGCAGAGCCAATAGAAGGAAGTGCGATTGCAAATGCAAGTTCCAAGATTGGCTGATCAGTTAATGGATGGGACATAGGATAGATGCGTTCTAATGCCGATAAAGTTACAGATAATAAAATACTGCTATATGCTGTTTTAGCTGCAAACTTTTTCCCCAGGATAATAAAGCCAATCAGCAATAGAATCATGTTGGCGATAAAAGAAAAATCACCGGCAGAAATTGGGCATAATCTGGCGACTAAGACTGCGAGACCTGTAATACCGCCAAAAGTAAAGTTGTTGGCAAATTTAAAGAAATAGATGCCAACTGCCATAACCAGTGTACTCAGAGTTAATAAAACAAAGTTTTTCAGTTGTGATTTCATAATACATTCCCCAATTATATTATTTATTAAAGGATCACCCTTGATACCACACCGATTGTAACGCTCAGGTATAGAAAAGTCAATGAAAGAATGCTATATTATACCTAGAAATCATAATAGGAAATGAGGAGAGAAGATTGAAAGTTTTTCAACAAAAATCAAAAATTCAAAAATTTGCAGATGCGGAAGAATTTGTGAGGGAATATCAGATTGGAAAGGGTGATTTTGTTCTGGCAAGTCGGCATATATATGAGACTTATTTTGCTCCATTAAAGATTGAAGCACATGTGGAGTATAAGAGTAAATATGGAGCCGGAGAACCGACAGATGTTATGATAGATGGTCTTCTTCAAGATTTTGCAAGAACTGAGTGTACACGAATTGTTGCAATTGGCGGCGGTGCAGTCATAGATATGGCAAAGATCTTGGTTTTAGGTGGGAATTATAGAGCAGAAGAAATATTTCAGCGCAAAGTACCGCTTCAAAAAGTTCGCCCATTGATTGCAGTTCCAACAACCTGTGGAGCAGGATCGGAAGTGTCCAATGTATCGATTACGGAATTAACCAGCCTGCATACGAAGCTGGGCTTGGCGGTTGATGAGATTTACGCAGATGATGCAGTGCTGATACCGGAACTTTTAAGAGAATTGCCATATCCATTTTTTGCAACCAGCGCGATTGATGCATTTATTCATGCGATTGAATCTTATGTGTCTCCGAAAGCAAACTTATATACAGAAATGTTCAGTATGAAAGCCATGGAGATGATTATAGATGGATTTCGTAAAATTGTTGAAAATGGACCGGAATATCGATGGAATCTTCTGGATGAATTCCTGACAGCAAGTAATCTGGCTGGAATTGCATTTGGAAATGCTGGTACCGGAGCAGTACATGCCATGTCGTATCCATTAAGTGGTGTATATCATGTGACACACGGCGAAGCAAATTACCAGTTCTTAACAGCCGTATTTGCAGTGTATCAGGAGCTGAAACCAGAAGGAAAGATCCAGGGACTGAATCATTTCTTGGGCAAGCTTTTGGATTGTGAGGAAAGACAGGTCTATACAGAATTAGAAAAACTTCTGGATAAAATTATTTCCAGAAAGCAGTTACATGAATATGGCATGACAGAGGATGAAATCGAAAGCTTTGCCAAGAGTGTTGAAGCAAGTCAGCAGCGTCTGTTGAATCAGAGTTATGTAAAGCTGTCTTGGCAGCAGATGGCAGAAATATACAAAAAATTGTACTAATTATATGAAGGAAATCCCGCATTATAAATCCGGAATTGGCAAATAATATTTCCCAAAAAGGAGGAAATGTCTCATGTATAAATATTTGCCAATTACGGATGTATACGCAAGAGAAATATTAGATTCTCGTGGAAATCCTACGATAGAAGTAGAAGTACTTGCGGAAGATGAGTATTGGGGATGTGCCAGTGTTCCTTCTGGCGCTTCGACCGGACAGTTTGAAGCTGTAGAATTAAGAGATCGTGAGGATAGATACGGAGGACTTGGTGTTGAACGTGCAGTGGATCATGTGAATGCACGGATTGCCCCTGAAATTATAGGAATGAATGTATTAGATCAGGCAGCTATCGATACAATCCTTATTCAATTAGACGGAACGGAAAATAAGTCGAATCTGGGGGCCAATGCTATGCTTGGAGTGTCCATGGCAGTTGCAAGGGCAGCGGCATCTGCACTGCGTCAGCCATTATATGCGCATCTTGGAGGGACGAATGCCAAACGGATGCCGGTTCCGATGATGAACATTATGAATGGAGGAAAACATGCCGATAACACGATTGATATTCAGGAGTTCATGATTATGCCTGCCGGTGCAGTCTGTTTTCGGGAAGGCCTTCGAATGTGTGCAGAAATCTATCATACATTAAAAAAGTTGTTGAAAGAACAAGGCTACAGCACTGCAGTCGGAGACGAAGGTGGATTTGCACCGAATCTTCCAGATGCCAGAGAAGCGTTGCACTTTATTACAGATGCAATCAAAAGATCCGGATATAGACCAGGAGAAGAAGTTGTAATTGCACTTGATGTAGCTGCTTCAGAATTATATGACAAAAGATTTAAAAAATATGTATTCGAAGGCGAAGGAAAGATGAAGAACAAAAAGATTGTTCGTTCGGTTGAAGAACTCATCGATTTTTACGCAGACCTGGCAGAAGAATTTCCCATTGTATCTATTGAAGATCCATTGGATGAAGAGGATTGGGAAGGGTGGGAATTACTAACGACAAGACTCGGGTTAGACCTTCAGTTAGTCGGTGATGACCTCTTTGTCACCAATACCCATCGCTTGAAAAAAGGAATTAAACGAGAAGTAGCCAATGCGATTCTCATAAAAGTCAACCAGATTGGTACTCTGACAGAAGCTTTTGACGCAATTGAAATGGCAAAAAACGCCGGATACAAGACTATCATATCCCATCGCTCCGGCGAGACAGCAGATCCAATGATCGCAGATATCGCAGTAGCATTTAATGCAGGACAGATTAAGACAGGAGCTCCGTGCAGATCCGAACGAGTAGAAAAATACAATCAATTATTGCGAATCGAAGAACGGCTTGGCGATGTCGCCGAGTATGAAAATCCATTTTAGTGTCAAAAAGGTACACCACATTTTTCAATTGGGGACGTAGTAAAATTTAATTTTACTACGTCCCCAATTGAATTTTCCTTGCCATTTTGTCTTCCTTATGCTAGAATAAGTATGGTTTATCCGCAGGAGGTGTAGAAAGTGGAGATTTTAAAAACGGTATTAATGATTATATTTGCAATAGACTGTATCGCATTGACGGCAATCGTATTAATGCAGGAAGGTAAATCAGCTGGGCTTGGAACAATCAGTGGTATGGCAGATTCTTATTGGGGTCAGAACAAAGGTCGTTCTATGGAAGGTGCGCTGGTGAAGTCTACGAAGTTCCTTGCGATCCTGTTTGTTGTATTGGCAGCAGTGTTGAATTTAAAAGTATTTGCATAAGATAAGGCATATTTTTATGAGAATGGTGGGACACTCCTGTATGGGAGTGTCTCTTTGTGTATATTTGATGAAAGTGACATCGTTTCTTGTGGAAATATTCTTAAATGGAGGACTTGTAAGAGATGGACAAGACATTTGAAAAGCGAAAAAAGGTAATCTATGATTTGATCTGTGATGATTTATATGTGCCTATGAAGTTCAAAGAACTTGCAATGCTTCTGCAGGTTTCCAAAGATCAGAGAGATGCTCTGCGGGAGGTATTGGAATCTTTGGAGGAGGATGGAAAAATCTATCTTTCTAAGAAGGGCAAATATTGCAAAGGAGAGGCGAAACGTCTGACTGGAATCTATCGCGCGAGCCTGAAAGAATTTGGATTTGTTGTAATTGAAGGTGAGGATTCAGATATATATATTGATGAGGAACATGTAAATGGTGCATTTGATGGCGATGAGGTAGAAGTCGTAATTACAAAGGAGCCACAGGGAAGAAGCCGGGAGGGTAAGATTGTAAGGGTTGTATCCAGAGGCTTGACAAAGATTGTCGGACTGTATCAGATGAAGGCGAACAAGAATTATGGATTTGTGATACCAGATAATCAGAGATTCGCGCAGGATATCTTCATCCCGGTTGAAAAATCAAAAGGTGCAGTGGATGGTCATAAAGTAGTAGTGGAATTGACTTCATATGGTGAACAAGGACGCAAGCCTGAAGGAAAAGTAATAGAGATTATAGGACATGTCAATGATCCGGGAACAGACATTATGTCTATTGTAAAAGGGTATGATCTGCCAGTAGAATTTTCAGAAAAAATTTTAAATCAGGCTGAGCGTGTGGCAAAGGACGTTAGCGAGGCTGATATGGCTGGCCGTAAGGATATCCGGGACTGGCAGATGGTGACGATTGACGGAGAAGATGCGAAAGATCTGGATGATGCTGTCTCGATTGAACGTGATGGTGACAATTATATCCTGGGGGTTCATATTGCAGATGTGTCGAATTATGTACAGGAAAATAGTTCGATTGACCGGGAGGCTTTGGAACGTGGAACGAGTGTATATCTTGTGGATCGTGTCATTCCTATGCTTCCACATAAGCTTTCGAATGGAATCTGTTCGCTGAATGCGGGAGAAGATCGTCTGGCGCTTAGCTGCATCATGACAGTGAACCCGAAGGGGGTTGTAATCGATCATGAGATTGCAGAGACGGTTATCCATGTCGATGAAAGAATGACTTACACAAGTGTCAAAAAGATTCTTGTAGACAGAGATGCAAAAGAATGCGAACGGTATCGTACTTTGATTCCCATGTTTGAATTGATGAAGGAATTGTCAGGAATTCTCCGGGAACGCAGAAAACAAAGAGGATCTATTGACTTTGATTTCCCAGAGACAAAGATGGTATTAGATGAAAATGGAAGACCAGTTGAGATAAAGCCATATGACCGCAATGTGGCGACAAAGATTATTGAAGACTTCATGCTGCTTGCAAATGAGACTGTCGCCGAAGATTATTATTGGCAGGAACTTCCTTTTGTGTATCGTACACATGAAGCACCGGATGAAGAGAAGATTCGTGCTTTGGCAATATTTATTAATAATTTCGGCTATTCAATGCATGTTGGTGTAAATGAAATCAGACCGAAAGAAATTCAAAAGTTGCTTGCAAAAGTAGAAGATACACCAGAGGAGGCGTTGATCAGCCGTCTGGCACTCCGTTCTATGAAGCAGGCCAAATATACACCGGAGAACACCGGACATTTTGGACTGGCAGCTAATTATTATACTCATTTTACCTCTCCGATTCGCCGATATCCGGATCTGCAGATTCATAGAATCATTAAGGATAATCTGCGGGGAAGGATGAATGAGAAGAAGATGGAACATTATCATCAGATCCTTCCTGACGTGACAAAGCATTCCAGCGAGATGGAGAGAAGAGCAGATGAGGCGGAGAGAGAGACGGTTAAATTAAAGAAAGTTGAATATATGCAGCAACATATCGGTGAGATCTTTGAAGGAGTCATATCCAGTATTACAAAATGGGGAATGTATGTGGAACTTCCGAATACTGTAGAAGGTCTGGTGCATGTTGCGAATATGACAGATGATCATTATGAATATTTCGAAGATCGTCATGAAATGGCAGGTGTGCATACGCATAAGGCATATAAATTAGGACAGCAGGTGACCGTTCGGGTGATTGATACGGACAGACTGCTCCGAACGATAGATTTTGAATTAGCAGATGAAGGAGATATGGAAGATGGCGAAGACGAATGGTAAGATGATAGCTAACAACAAAAAGGCATATCATGATTATTTTATATTAGATACTTATGAAGCCGGCATTTCTCTGCACGGCACAGAGGTGAAGTCCTTACGTATGGGGAAATGCAGTATTAAGGAATCATTTATCCGAATTGAAGATGGGGAAGTCTTTATCTATGGTATGCACATCAGTCCTTATGAAAAAGGAAATATATTTAATAAAGATCCATTGCGTGTCCGAAAACTTCTTCTTCATAAGTCAGAGATTAATAAATTACTCGGAAAGACAAAAGAAAAAGGGGTAGCAATCGTACCGCTAAAGGTGTATTTTAAAGGTAGTTTAGTGAAAATAGAGATTGGTCTTGCCAAAGGTAAGAAATTATATGATAAACGCCAGGACATTGCAAAAAAAGACCAGCAAAGAGAAGCGCAGCGGGATTTTAAAGTGCGTAACTTTGGATAGCAAAGCAAGGAGGGAAACATGGTACCAATAAAAAAAGAAGATTTAAGAAAACTGGTGACACAGACGACGGTAGAAATGTATGAAGAATTAACGCCACAGTTAATTCAGCTGATCGATCAGACGAAGCATGATGATACATTGACAGAAGCGCAGAAACAAGATGAGATATCTTTACATATGTTGGGTTATGTAAAATCCTGTACAAATGAGATTATTATTGAAGTTCTGGCGGAGATACTGGGACTGGAAGATGAATAATTCACAGGAAAGAGAGGAAAATTAGAATGGCATATTGTGTAAAATGTGGTGCGAAGGTGGATGATGACATCCGATTCTGTCCGCAGTGTGGGGCAGAGATCCCTCGGCAGACAAGCCAGGAACAACAGTATACATATGGTCAGCAGACGGGCCAGGAACAACAGTATACATATGGTCAGCAGACAGATCAAAAACAACAGTATACATATGATACGGAAGAGTATTTTGATCCGCAGGAAGTACGCGGAAATAAAGGGATGGGTATACTCTCCTATTTTGGAATCCTGGTATTAATCCCATTGTTAGCCGGAGATAAGCGTTCGCAGTATGTAAGATTCCACGCAAACCAAGGACTGGTTTTATTCCTTGTTTCGTCTATTATAGATCTTTTAGATGGAGATTGGGTGTGGGGATTGCATTCTGTCATCAACTTTGGAGAAAGCATCTTTTCGTGGGCATTTGATATCTTAAGTTTTGCATGTTTTATCCTGATGATTATGGGCATTGTTGCTGCATGTAAAGGACAGAAAAAAGAATTACCTTTGATAGGAAAGATTAAAATATTAAAATGATTTTATATAAATGAAGCAGTTGTCAGGTTGACAGCTGCTTCATTTATATATGAGATTTATAAGATAGGATCATCTATATAAGAAAGGGAATAATTCCCTGACAACGTGGGACCTGGTCCCTTTATAATTAAAGATTACTCAATGGTAATCAATTTTGGCTGTTCTTCCTGTCTCTGTACTTCCTTCGGGAATGTCAGATGAAGGACCCCGTCTTTGAATGCGGCTTTAATGTCTTCTTGGCTGATCTCGTCACCTACATAGAAGCTTCTGTTGCAAGTGCCGGTGTAGCGTTCTTTGTGGATGCATTTTCCTTTTGCATCTTTTTCTTCTTTTGTCTCATTTTTATGAGCTGTAATGGTAAGGTAACCATCCTTTAAATCAGCTTTGATGTCTTCTTTGGCATATCCTGGAAGTTCCATTGCGATCATGTAGTTCCCGTCTTTTTCATGAATATCTGTCTTCATGATCTGTGTAGAAGTACGGTCATATGAAGTGGTGAAAAATGGATCATTGAACATGTCATCAATTAAATTAAATCCTCTGTTTGTAAGTAACATAAGTCATTCCTCCTTAAATATATGCCTGACCGGTGAAAAGATATCCGTTTTGGTTTTATACGAAATCACCGGTGGTATTTTGCTTTGTTTTATTTGTTATAGTTATTATATAACATATATTGTTAGCAGTGTCAATAGGTGAGTGCTAATTTTTTATAATTTTTAAATTTATGATACCAAGGACAAAAGATCTAAACCCATATGAGCTTGCTCATAGGTGGGGCGTTTGATTCCCAACATCATTTTATTTGAGATTTCAATAAAAAAGAGAGCAGAAAATCTGCTCTCGTTGTAATATCTTATGTTGAATAATAATTCTATTCTTTAATTCCGTTCTTCAAGCGGAGTGAAATCTTCATGTGTTCCCACATATTTATAAGCAGGACGAATAATCTTGCCGGCGTTGATTAATTCTTCTAAACGATGAGCACTCCAACCGGGCATACGTGCAATTGCAAAGATTGGGGTAAATAATTCCTGTGGAATGCCTAGCATAGTATAGACAAAACCGCTGTAAAAGTCTACGTTGGCGCAGACATTTTTGAACAGTTTGCGGTGTTCCATGATTAGCTGTCCGGCCAGGCGTTCTACCAGTTCGTAAAGTGCAAATTCTTCCATTAATCCCTTTTCCTCGGCAAGTGCTTTGGCGAATTTCTTCAAAATGACTTCACGAGGATCGGAGAGTGTATAAACAGCATGCCCCATACCATAGATTAGCCCAGAGTGATCAAATGCTTCTTTATTAAGAATCTTTTGCAAATATGTGGCTACTTCTTCTTCGTTGGTCCAGTCATTGATATGAGCTTTGATGTCGGCAAACATATTCTGGACTTTTAGATTGGCTCCACCATGACGAGGTCCTTTTAATGAACCGATAGATGCAGCGACCGAAGAATAAGTGTCTGTACCAGAGGAAGTGACAACATGGGTTGTGAAAGTAGAATTGTTACCACCGCCGTGTTCGGCATGAAGAATCAAAGCGATATCCAATACTTTGGCTTCCAGCTCGGTATATTGACTATCCGGACGTAACATTAGCAGAATGTTCTCGGCCAAAGACAGCCCTTTCTGTGGATTGCGGATCAGTAAAGTCTCGTCCTTACGGAAATGTCGATATGAATGATAAGAATAAACAGCAATCAGAGGAAGCTTGGCAATTAGTTCCAGAGACTGGCGAAGTACATTTCCAGGAGTGATACTTTCTGGATCAGAGTCATATGTATAGAGCGTAAGAATACAGCGCTGCATGGCGTTCATGATATTCTCGTTTGAAGCTTTCATGACAACATCACGGACAAATCGACCGCTTAAATTCTGTAATTCAAACATAACATCAAGAAACATAGAGAGCTTCGTTTTGCTGGGAAGTCTTCCAAACAAGAGAAGATAAATGGTTTCTTCGAATCCAAATTTGCGACCTTTCAGACTGTTTACAATATCATTTACATTAATTCCCTGATAGTATAATGCACCTTCAGCAGGAATCTGACGTCCATTGATGAGATTATAGGCACAGACATCAGAGACTTCCGTCAATCCTGTTAAGACACCCTTTCCGGCGGAATCACGCAGACCACGTTTGACATCATATTCAATATATAAGTTAGGATCAATCCGGTGATTTTTCATCAATTCTTGTTCTAATTTTTCTATGTTCTGTTTTAAAATGTCTGTTTCGTGTAAGTCTTCAAGGTACATCAATTCATTTTCAGCCATACTCATTCCTCCGCTTCTCCGAGATTTAAATGAAAAAACACCTATTACAATTTATCATCACGTCATCGTAATTGGTGTTCGTTATACATAGTATATTAAAATATTTTACACGAAAGAGGATGATAATACAAGAATTTTCTTGGGATTTCTTTGGCTTTGAAATTTTTTATTAGAAAAAAATGGCATTTATATGCTCTTGACAAACATAGTTTCGATTTCTATAATAAAATATATCTAACAAAAGATTCGTTTGCAGACCAGAGAGCATGAATTCAGGGCTTGTACTGGTTTCGACGGGGGTCTGGAAGTTGGAGAAGCCATCCGTAGCGGGACACTACGATAAAAGTTCCAATTAAATATAAACGCAGACGAAAATTTAGCGTACGCTGCCTAATATCGGCAGCAGTCGGTCTTAGGTCATCCGCTGCTTAAGTAACCGGCTTCAACAAGGCGGAGCACTTCGTTTCCAAAGCTTTGAGGAGATGGAAGAACTTATGAAGCTACTAAAGTCAGTAACCTGTCATTAGGTGACTGACGGAGGGAATGTCAGAATAATGACTGTGATGGGAGATGCTCTGGTGGATGGGCTTTCGGACGCGGGTTCAACTCCCGCCAGGTCCACCAAAAAGTCCTTACTCGAACTTTTTACCATAAAAAAATTTGGTTCGTTCGATGTAAGTTCAGAATACATTGGATTTGGAGAATCTGAAACATGAAAATCACATCCGTAGATATTGCGGATGTGATTTTTTGTTATCTCAATTAATTCACTCAATTTTTTAAGTTCATTTCTGCGTGCTTGGTTAACTCGTGCAATAGTATCTTTTATTGGCTCCAATATGGTGTCGAAGGGAGCTTTGAATTCTACATTAATATTGAGTCCATCATTTCCATTGGATACTAAAAACCTAGATACAAGAGATTGGTTTATTAGACGCTTAGTCATATCGCTGGCGGCTCTATAAGTCGTGCCACAGTTTTCGATAAGATCAAGGGCTAAATGTAGGTTGGCTAAAATATTTTCAAAAGTCACATTATGCATATTGATTTCATGTTCAACACTTGCTAATTCTTTAGCGATCTTTTTCTGTTCACTTTTCATTAAGTCTAGCGGAATGGCGTCAGAGTAATGCGCTTCAAGCAACTTTTGGCGTTTATGTTCCAGGGATATTTTTGTGCGATTCAATCCATCAAGCTCCGAGTTGAATTTTTCTCGCTCTTTCAGGATAATTGCTTGTAAATATTCCTCCAGATATTGGCGTAATTCTGGCGTAAGCTGATAATTATCGTAGATTTGCTCTATTTTCTTTTCGACCACATCAATTAATACAGCCTTCATCTTACAATCCTTTACTCGTTTGCTGTGTCGTCCTGCACAGACAAAGTAGGGATATACATCTCCATTCTTTTTCTTCTCGTTACTAACCATTAGGCGCGAACCGCATTCTGCGCAGTATACGCTACTTTTTAGGAAATGTGGGTGCTTTACTGTCCGTTCACCATTTATTCTAGAAGCAAGGATGGGTCAAACTACTACTTGATGTCCGAATAAAGAAAGAAACTGATATAAAATGGGGAACAAAAGTCCATGCAGAGCCTGGCGAATGTGTTCGTTTTCGCATAGGAGTCCAAAACATGAGTTCAGAGATGTTCAGAAACCTAGTACTTCGGGATCTTTTGCCAGATGGCCTATCATATGTAGAAGGCAGTACTATGATATTTAATACAGCACATCCCAAAGGAGTAACACTTAGCGATAAGATTATCCATGATAATGGCATAAATATCGGTGATTATGCTCCGGGAGCTAACGCATGGATTTACTTCAATGCAGTTACATCAGAAGAGCCAAGAGATAGAAATATGATTTATAGAAATGTCATTCAGGCAACTGTAGGTTCTGGTACCAGCAAGGAGATTTTCGTTGATGTTCTTATAGAAGCAAGTGAAGCACTATGAAGAAGGATGCAAGAAATAAATATACAAAAAATCCGCCAAGACTTTTTCGCATCTTGGCGTATTTCTTTTTTGTTCTTTTTATTTTTGCATCCTGTGCTGTTTTAGGCCGCACTGTTCGCCTCTTCGCCGTTCCGCTACAGGATCGCAGTTATTTTGTTATAGTGCCTAAATCTATATTTCTTCCATTCTAAGTTTCCTAACAACCCTTCAATCCCCACTACCAACCCATAGAAGAGAATGCTTTGGTTTAGGATGTTAATGATCTAAATGTACATTCTTGTTGGCAAAATAGCATAAAATTGTAAAAATGTCAATAGTTTTTTCGTGTAATTTGCATAAAATCAAGAGCGTAACAGAGGTGGTGAAATTATGTGTTTTTTAATCTATCTCGCATTTATTCCATTTACAAAGGCTAAATAACAAGCAAAATCTCCGATTGATTTCCGGTTATAGCTGTCGTCCTCTTCGTAACCAAGTTCATCTCGCCATGCAGCAGTTTTTTCTTGTTGCTTAAGATATCTGGCGAGCATATTAAAATGTGTAATCACCGAATTGTGACAGGATGTCCGGCTGGGGTCTTGTTTCATTTTTTCTTCTCGGCTCATCAATAGCCAATTTGCCCTAATGGCTGCATAGCGTGTCGCTACTTTTATAAGATCATCATATAATTCCAATGCATCTGAATCATTCCCGACTTCTGAAACGATTTGCTTATGGATAACCTGCATCTGCTCAAGAGACAGGGATTTTGGAAGTTTTGTATATTCTTCATAAGTACTAATCATGAGTATTTCCCCCTTCTTATTTTTTGGAAGTATATTTTAAATCTAAAATAGCACTTCGTCCAGTAGAATCTGCATTATCTTTCTGGTAAATAGTATGCGGATAGGTTCAGCTCATTTTCTTCATGAAAGTCCAATTCAACCCATTAATCTCGGACGAAATATGCCCTATAATAATTTTGTATCGTTAATTTTCTGAGGTGGATTTCTTGACGATCCACGTAAATTCATAAGCTTCACCGCTATCCAAGAAGCCCCTTGAGGGGGTCTACTTAAGTAGTGTAAAGTTGATGATCTTGGTCAGTTTCCCTTTCTCATCTTTAGTTTTCAGCGACAACATTCGTGAACATGGTACTGATTTTTGATCTTATTTTCCAAAAAAGAACAGTGTGGACATATTTTTTAATTATTTTTCAAAAACTACCTGATTGTGTGGGGTGCTTTCTTTTTAGAAGTGTTACTATAAAGTAGCTTAAACAGGCTTTTATCTTATACGCACAAAAAGGAGGAGTTTTTGATGAAACTAAAAAAATGGGGAGCGCTCTTGCTTGCATTATGCATGATAGTCATGGTGTTCCCGACAACTGCCATGGCAGACGAAAATACCCTGTCAGGGCCAGATGCGGAAAAGAAGAAAGTTATCGAGAATGATTTAATCGTTCAAGCGGGTTCAGCAGACAAACTGATTGGCCAATCACCCACGCCTGGAGATCTGCCACCTGTTATCTCAGATCCAGAGTGGGAGTATGATACTATTCTTTCTTATGTCAAAGCCACTGAGGATTATTATGATAGCACCGGTAAAAAAATGACAGAGGCTGATACATTTCAAAATGACAGTCGTTACACGTATAAAGTGACATTCCAATCTTTTGAGTCGTATCATGGAGACTATTATTATGTACTGTCTGGAAATAATAAAGTTTATATAGATATGAATGGCCAACGCGATTCTATGGATGTTTCCGTATCTGAGGATGCAAATGGCAATACAGTCATCATTGCAACTTACAGTTTCTCGATTGGCACGCCTCCGGAAGAACCGGTTAATGCCTATGAATGTTCTATTTACAACATGAATACCAACGTAAATCAGACAGGTGAAACAGCTAAGATGGATGTTGTTATTGGAGGAACAACCCAATATAGAGTTCAACTCTTCACGACTGACCCTAATGGATTAAAAGAGTATGTAACTACAGATTCCATGCGTTTTGATTACACTACTGTCAAGGATCTCAGTCAGTATGTAGATATAAGTGTTGAGACGGAATATAATTCGTATGTAGTTTCTCTTACAGGAAAACAGATGTTAAATGATTACTCTGGTTGTAATTTCTTATTCAACAACATCGAAGGAAATACCCTTCTTGGGGAAGCTGACGTGACATTTAACTTCATCGAACCAACAGATATTACTTTAAACAAAACATATAAACTATCCGATCAGACATGGCAGACTTTATATTATCGTTATCAGCCTGAACCAAATGGATCTCAGTACTATACCCTTCGGACAAATAATGTTCGGGATTGTACTCCAAACGATGGTCACGGAAAATATAGTATCTATAAGAGTACTGATAAAAATCCAATTATATTCATGCTTTCTCGATTGACAATGGATGAGGAATGTGAATTTGAGCTTGTTAAATATAAACTTCCGACAGAGATCAAAATCCTGCCAATACCCGATAGTATTATTGAAGATATAGAAAAGAATGGCAAGGAGGCTGATTTAAACGGTATTAAGTTTACAGTCACATACGATGACGGAAGTACTTATACGCATGAGTTGAATGGAGAACGAATGACTATATCAGAGGGAGACAATTCGTTTGTTCAATATGAAATGGACTGTTGGGATTTAGATAAAAATAAATACTGTTGCATTCCTGACTTTGAAAAAAATACAATAACTATTTATTCCTATACTTTTTTGAATACTTCTGATGGTCCTTATATTTCTGCTTCTGATGAGATTACATTCTCGGTACGGCAAAAAGTCAACATTACCAAAGGTCTCAGCGAAGTACCCGGCGATCTGGGAGATACGGAATATAATACGGTTGAAAAGATTGAAGATAAACTGACAGAAACCATCATTTCCAACGAAGGATATTCGGCTGATAATACTGTACTTTATGACATTGAGTTTGTAACAAGTGAAGATGGCGGCGAAACATGGATTCCTGTTACTGCCGAGAACTTCCCAGAAGAAGGAATTGCGGTAACACTTCCTTATCCGGAGGGAACCAATGCTGCAGATTATGACTTTACCGTTGTCCATATGTTCGATGAGGAAGTGAACGGTCATCATGCCGGTGAAGTGGAGACCCCTGCAGTAACAGAGGGCGAAAACGGCATCTCCTTCCGCCTGATGGGAACTTCTCCTGTTATGGTCGGATACAAAAAAGCTGCGGTTCCCCATACGCATTCTTATGGAAAATGGACAGACTGTAAGGATGGCAGCAATCATCAGCGCTCCTGCGCCTGCGGAGATGTTCAGAAGGAAGCCCACGTTTGGGATGAAGGGAAAGCCACAAAAGAATCCACCAAGGATGCCGAAGGGATCAAAACCTATACTTGCAAGACCTGCGGTGCAACAAAAACGGAAAGCATTCCTAAATTAACTTCCGATACGACACCATTTAAACCCGGCGATTCTGCAAATCCGAACACGGATACAACATCACCAGAGACCGGAGATTCAGCGAACATTGCTTTGTGGATAATAGTTATGCTCGCATCTGCGGCTGGATTAAGCAGTACTTATTTTGTAAGACGCAAAAACAAAATCTAATCATCAATCAAAAATAACATGTCCACAGGCGAAAGGATATTTCCTATGTCCCACGCTTGTGGGCATGATTTTTTATTCGTTACTCCTATTCCAAGAAACTACACTTTTGTGTGGGGCAGATTTTGTCTTTCATGCTATAATATTCTTATCGTTATCTAACTGCGCAGATTGGTTAGAATCATTTTTCTAAGGGGGGATAAAATGAGCGAGCGAAAAAAATCCGTTGTCCGGCTTTTTGCGGCTACGGCGTTGCTTTTTGCAGTCTCCGCATACCGGCAGCTTAGTATGCGGTATTGGCCAGAGGATTTTCTGCGGCCATATCTTGTCTGGGCTGTTTATATGCTCCTGCTTCTTCGCTGGCAGTATACCATCACGACGAAAATTACGCAGAAAGCTATGCATTGCCATTTAACTGCGCAGAATATCGTGAGTATCCTGTATTTAACCGTTCGCTTCATCCAGGATGCTTTCCTCTATGTTAATATTCCATGGATGCGCTTTACCGGATACTTCATCAATATCGCGGCTATTTTCATCCCGCTGTTCGGTCTTTACGGCTCATTCTATCTTGGCAAGGCAGACGATTATCGGATCAGCAAAAAGTGGTATCTGCTTCTGATTCCGGCGTGCCTTTTAAGCGTACTGGCGCTGACGAATGATCTGCATCATTTTTTCTATTACATTATGCCGGAGGAATCCCAGCCAAATTTGTATTTCCACCCCTACATCGGAACATATATCGTCTATATTTGGGGACTTAGTATCATCAGTTATCAGGTATATGTGATCTACCGGCGCAATGTCACGACGAAGTCTGATTCGCTTTACCGGAAGCTGATTCCCTTCTATGAGCCGATTTTACTGCTCCTGTTCAGCATCCCCTATGCGGCAACGGCATACGTTGTTCGATTTGAGCTTGTGGAATATTCAGCGGGACTGATTTTCATTCTTGTGCTTTGCTGGGAGCTCTATATCCTGACCGGACTGATTCCCGTCAACACGCAGTACAGTGAAGTATTCCGGCGTTCTACAGTGGCGATGCAGATTCTTTCACCGACCGGTGAGCGGATTGCAGTATCGGAAAATGCGGCGGAAATCACGCCTGCTATGCTGGAAGCTCTAAAGCAAAATCAGCATTTTTCTGCTACGGAAGATATTACCATGAACCTGCACCAAATCCCGGGCGGGTATATGGTCTGGCAAACCGATCTCTCGCAGATCAATCAGGCTTTACGAGAGCTTCAGAGACTGAATGCGGAATTGGAAGAAGAACAAGATCTGCTGGCACAGGAAATTCGAATTCAATCGGATGAGACAAGTATTCAGGCACGCAATGATATTTATGACAGCCTATCCTCGGAGGTGTCTGGGCAGCTTACCTTGCTGACAGAACTTTTATCAAAAGAATCCCTTTCAGAGAACGACTGGAACCGCATTTGCCTCATCGGCACGTATATCAAGCGGTTCTGCAACTTGCGGCTCACTTATCAGGAGCAGCAGACGATTCCGATGGGTGACTTAGCCATTAGCTTGCAGGATATGGCGAAATGCATGAAGAATCTTGGAATCATGACAAGTTTGGATTTTTGCCCCACATTGAATTTAGAACCAGAGCTGATTCTTCTCATTATGAAAGCCTTGGAAGAGATTTTAGAGGAGGCAGATTTTCGTCTGACTTCTGTGGCAATCCAAATCAGCGATACGGTTTGCTTTGAGATTACCGGTACAGCCTGCGAGTTTGTTTCCCATTCTTTGGAAGGCGGATATAGCCTTCAGACAGAGAAAATTCCGGCAGGCTATCGGCTTCTACTTTTGAAAGAAGGAGAGGTGGGGCAGTCATGAAAAAGAATATGTCAGCGAAAATGATTAAAAAAGCCATCGACTCTTACCCCGGCGGAATCTGTTTCTCCGCATTGGATGGGCGGGTCATTCTTGTCAATGAGAAGATGAACAAGCTGGCGCTGGAGCTGACTGGACATACAATTCTAAACGCAAAGGCGGCATGGGATGAACTCGCACACTTTGCCAATAACGGCAAGGCGGAAAAGCTAGACCAATCCTGGCTGCCGAAAGAGCCGGACAATGAAAATGGGGGCACTCATCAACAGTTGTTCTTCCGCTTCTCCGACGGCTCGGTCTGGCGTTTTGAGCTGAGATTTCTTGATTCCAATACCGTTCAGATTGAGGCGGCGGAAATTACAGAACTCTACCGACTCAGCGAAGAACTGTACGAGAACACCATTCGGCTGCAGGATATGCAAAAGCGTCAGAAAGCCTTGCTGGACAGTATCGTTGAAGTCAATTTGAATAAAGAGATTCTTGCGGCGAAAATGCATATCCATGATGAACTTGGGCACTGTCTGTTGGCTACCACCAAAGCAATTACGGAAGACAGTCTGGCCGAGAACGCCGATGTACTGCGGGAAAATTGGAACAGCACCATTCGTGATTTTTCCAATATTCCTATGGCGTGGACAGTTCCCGATTCCTCCTTGCAATCTGAACTGCTTCAGGTGGCGGAGCTGATTGGCTGTAAGGTTGTATTCCTTGGAGAACAGCCCACTCAGCGCAAAACCTTACAATTATTATATGCCGCTATCCGAGAGGCGCTCACCAATGCGGTACGTCATGCGAATGCCACGGAATTAATGGTAAAGGTCGAACAAAACAAGCAGGGTTATTACATTGAAATATCCGACAATGGTTGTGTATCTGTTTCAAGCATTACGGAAGGCAACGGCCTTAGTGCATTGCGGCAACGATTAGAACAAGAAGGAGCCTCCCTAAAAGTGCTCTGCGACAATGGCGTTTCTCTCATTGTCAATATTCCCTTTGATTTTGACGAAGCTCAGAAAGGAGGGCGAACATGATACAGGTTTTAGTAGTAGAAGATTCCAGGATTACCCGGGACGCCATTGAAAGTCAGATCGCCAAATCAGAAAAATATGTTTTGTACGCCTCCATAGAAAATGCAGCGAATGCAGAAATAGCCTGTCTTCGTGGGCACGTTGATTTAATCCTGATGGATGTCTGTACTGCCGATGAAGAATCCGGCTTGAAAGCTGCGGCAAAGATTAAGCAATACAACCCTAAAATCAAGATTATCATTATGACCTCCATGCCGGAACATTCCTTTATTCAAAAGGCAAAAGCATGTGGTTGTAATGGCTTTTGGTACAAGGAATATGGCAGCACTGCTTTGATGGAGGTTTGCGACCGGGTGATGAACGGCGAATTTGTTTATCCCGAGGACACGCCGGTGATTCGCATTGGGTACAGCAACAGCACCGAGTTTACCAGTCGGGAATTTGATATTATTCGGGAGCTTGCACAAGGCAGAAAATACGAGGAGATTGCGGCGGATCTTGGCATTACACCTAATACCGTCAAGTACCACATCAAGAATATTTTGCAGAAAACGGGCTACCAGAATACTTTACAGCTAGTGGCCGAGGTCGTAGAAAAGCGATTGATTCTGCCGAAATATTAAGGAGGATAAGCACATGGGTAGTTTAACAGATAAATATCAGCAGTTAAGAAAAGAGACAGAGGAAAAGCAGCGGATCGAGCAGGAGATGCAAAAACAAGAGGCGTATTATGGCAACATCATTAACCGGACAAAATTTGTGTGCAAAGAACATTGGAAAACAAATATGTATGAAGATATTAGCAATGCTTCTGTATATAAATCTACTTTATTATATAAATCTACTTTATTATCAAAGTTCGACCCGCAAAGGCAGGCTTTGTTTCAGGAGGCAGCAAAACTGATTCGTGAAGATAAGTGGATTTCATGGAAGATGCCCGGCAAAAAAGATACGTCTGTAATTAAACACTGTTATTCACTCGGCGAACATGAGATTTATTACGAGCTAGGATCTTACATAAAAACCAAATGGGCGGACGGGAGCATTCATGTTGGCGGTCACAAGAGATATTTCAGTAGAAAGTATGAAGTATTAGGTGGCTTAATGGATGATATACGGAAAATGGTAGCACAAAAAGCGGCCTATCGAGAAATGCAGGAATATTTCAGACTTATCAGTAATGCTGCTGTAGGTGCTTCCAGCTATGTGGAACTAAAGCATAGTAATCGAAGTATAGTCTTATTTAGAGATGGAGATGTACTTTATCGGGGACAGTATATTGAAAAAATGTCTATAAAAGAGCTTGAGGATTTTTTGGCAGAATCCGTGAATAGAATTAACAAATGATTTCTATATTCTTTTAGCTATCAATATAGAAAGAAAGGTGGTTTTTTATGAAGAAATACCATTCCGAAAAAGATCCCTTCAGAGATCGCACAATTATATACGATGAACACGGCAAAAAAGTCGGTTATAGCGAAAAGGCAATCTTTGGTGATCATGTCAATGTCTATGACTCAAAAGGAAATAAGGTTGCCAGACAAGAAAAATCATTCTTTGGAGACCATATTAATGTCTATGATGCTAAAGGGAAAAAGACCGGTGAACAACATCAAGCTCTCTTTGGAAATCATACTAATGTTTACGATGCCAAAGGGAATAAGGTTGGAGAAAGTCAACCGTCTTTCTGGGGCTCCGGTACAGATTATTACAGCCGGGAATCGGCAGCCTCACTACCCTCTGCGGCCATAGACCCGAGCAATTCATGGAATTTTGAGAACAGAAGTGCTCCACCGGCAAGCACAACATCCCAACACACCGTGCTATCTAACGAAATGTACTCAAACATATCCGAGGAAGAGCTTGCGCAGGCTGTAGCTACGAGTCATGAGTTAACCGTGGAAGAAGCCGCATCTTACGCAAAACTCTGTGTAAGCTTATTTGAAAAGGTAAATATCAAAACAGACGGAACCATTTTCACGAAAGAAGAATACAAGAAAAAGGTTCGCTACGGCTTCCTTAAACTCAAATCCTATGAAACAACCAAAACAAAATATGTTCCGGGAGAGACATATTGGTTATTAAAACGCCGAAACGAAAACGAAGAACGTGTAGGATGTTCTCGTGAGGAAAAATACATTTTGGTTCTCACTAAAAGTGGCAAGTTCTATGATGGAGAAATACGGGAAGAATACCGCCATAACGGAACCTATGTCATGCTGAGAAACGACTGGAAAGAATGTTCCACATATCAGTTGCACGAGCTTATTCCGCTTTTGGATCTTCTTTTGAAAAAGCATAGCATTAAGATGTCCTCCGGCCTGTATTGGACGCAGCTCCATCCACAAAAAAACGTAGGAACATCGCCGTCTTGCACTGAAAAAAAAGCAGATACCTCTCCAAGTGCTTCAACAAATCAGCAATATAAATATGTTCTGACGGCCTTAAAATCCGGAAATCAAGCGGATTTAGTGAAAGCAATTCGTACCCTATATGGCTGTGGACGGGATGAGGGCAAGCGGTGGGCAGAATCATCGCAGCTTATTATCATGCAAACCAATGATAAGAATAAAGTGACGGAAGCCGTAAATATTTTTGAAGGCGAATACGGTATCAAAGTTACTATCAATGGCAAATCAAAGCCATAGACTCTGACGGAAGAAGAGCAGGAAAAGTCAAAGATTGACGTAATAAAACAATATAGCTTTTACAAAGTACTCAATTCAATAAAGCATCTTGGTGGAGATCATTATAAATACTTATCCGGTGACTGTGTAAATATGAAAAAAACAGCAAATGGACAGATTACTTATGATGAGCTTATTGCAGAACCGAGAAGAAGCTATGGAGTAAGATATAAGCAGATAAAAACTTAATGCACGGCTCAAATTTGTCAGCTTAAATTGGGGGGGATAATATTAATGAAAAAATGCATGGCCGATGCTAAAGAATGTATTGAACGGATTAATGCAATGAGCAAGACCGATTTTCATCAAAGAATCTTGCGAGGCGTTGCTGCCAGTGAGGAGTTTTCTTGTTTGGTATCTATCGGCATTAAATATCCGACGCAGAGTCAAAAGCAGCATATATGCCAGATGTTGGTGCAGGCAGGAATTCCATTCGAATTCTCCGATGATCCGGATTTTGACGAGAAACTAACTAGAATAGCTTTTGCAATCACTACCAGTGCGGTTAAAGTTATTTAAATCTGAATAGTCGGATAAAAGCAGACAAGAAATGCGAATGGCTCTTGTCTGCTTTTGTTATTTATAATAGGTTCTTAATAATCGCGTTTAGCCATGCTCACTATATTCAGCGTAGTTACAAAATAAAAAACATCATTTTTTCAATATACGATTATTAGAGTTAATTCATGCACATCCACTAATAGCTCAAGCGATTTCTTTTTGCTTTTAGTCGTGATAATATTCTTAGCAGTTAGCATATAAGAACTAGGAATAAAATGACTGAAGGTGATATTTTAGATGAAGTAATAAAAAATGTTAGTATATGTTACGATAATGAGCAGCGTAACCTTGCCAAGATTGCAATTTCGGCACCGACCGAAGGCGTAATAAGAGATGCTGCCGGAAAGTTAGTGGAAAACGTACTTCAGAATATTATAAATACTATCAATGCATGTGTCCCTAATTATAAAATAGTATCAAAAGTAGGAAGTACTGATTACTTGTCTAAAAGTATTAATTATAAAGGCTCGTTATATAGTATGAATACCATCCAGGTAGATAGGCATGTTTTTTCCAATGGCAAAAGGATTGCCTTTATAGAAAATAAGACATATTTAGACTCGTGCTACTATGATCGAGCACTGGCTGACTTTAGAAAAATCATTGAATCGCTATCACAACATGGGCACAAGATAAGTGACTTAGATTTCGTTGTGTTTGCTGGGCAAAATGCGGCGAGCGAGAATACATTAAAAATGTACGAAGCTGATTTCTGGAACTTTACAAGGCATTATACGGATGGCGTAGGGATAGAGCCTAAAACTTTCTTTTTTCTAAAGGGCAAAAGATCCTCCAGTCATCCTTTATACAAAGAGAAACATCCACTAAACGAAGAAAATATAAAAGATCTTGCACGTATGCTCTTAAATGATGCTAAAATGTGTTCATGAATGACTTATTTCTAGATGGCAACATACAGATTATCAATTGCGATATGTTTGATGAATGCGGGCTATCATCTATTACAGATTGCGCCATCGATGCAATAATTACTGACTTTCCGTATGGAACACTAAATAAACGCAATGGCTGGGATAAGGTAATTGACTACGAAGAGTTCTGGAGAATAGTAAACAAAAAGAAGAAAGAAAATGCGCCCGTAATATCGACAGCTCAGATGCCATTTACAGCGTTTCTTGTTTCAACAAATTACAGGGACTTTAAGTACACATTAGTGTGGGAAAAGTCGAAAGCAACAGGATACCTTAATGCTAAAAAACAGCCTTTGCGTGCGCACGAAGATATAGTGGTGTTTTACAAAAAGCAATGTTGCTATAATCCACAGATGACGCAAGGAACTCCTTATAACAAAGGAAAAGCCATAAGAGATACTTTTGCGTATGGAAAGCAAAAGAAGGCAGTATTGGTTAAAAATGATACTGGTATGCGATATCCACGCTCTGTACAATATTTTGTTACCGCAGAAAGTGAAGGAAAACATCATCCGACGCAGAAACCAATTGCACTGTTTGAATGGTTAATTAGAACATATACGAATCCTGGGGACTTGGTCGTAGATCCGTGTATGGGATCTGGAACTACAGCATTAGCTGCCATTAGGACAGGAAGAAAGTTTCTGGGATATGAAAAAGAACCCGAATACTACGAAAAGGCAAAAGCTAGAATAATTGAAGAGGTAGATATGCCTCATCTTTTAGATGCTAGCTAATCTAGAAAATTATCTTTTCTAATTGTGTGTATTTATTGTTTATTACGAAGAATGGGCAATGTTGGGATACAATAGATAGGTAACAAATAAAAAACAAGGATTCACTTCGATATGATATATTGGAGTTGACGAAAAACCAATGATCTTAACGAAAGGAGAATCCTTGTATGTCAATCTTATCACAAC
>NZ_JAFBIX010000023.1 GCF_021531895.1 Faecalicatena contorta
CCTCATCTGGGAGAATTCCTGCGCGTCATGCAGAGGGAAAGATCATAGTAAAGATATTGTCAAAAAACTGGCAGAATAACTAACTGAATCTTCCATTGAAATAATGATGAATAGTATAAAAACATCGCTCCCCATTGCGCTTCGCGCCAGGAATTACCCCAGATGAGTTCGTTCAGTAATTGGGAATGTCAGGCGCAAGGGAGTTGGATAGGCTGGTCTGTTTCCGTCCAGTCAAGCGATAGAATCCGTTACAGAAAAAAGAGTTGCAATTCCGTGTGAGAATTTGGCATCCGGTCACGAAATTGCAACTCTTTTTTATGTTATGGATTCTTGGCGAAGGATACCGGAAACAGACCAGCCTATCCAACTCCCTTGCGCCGTACACTTCCCAATTACCAACTAACTAATCTAAATTCCCATTTACTCAACTTCCAGTACATAGTTTCTCGTAGTAACGCCACTACTACGTCCTTTTCCGTTAACCAAAATCGCTTTAAATATCGTTTCACCTTCTGGCATATTTATTGGACCTGAGTATTTTTTAGACGCAGTTGTCGGATCCGTTCCGTCCATGGTGTAATATGCCTCATAACCATCTGGTACTTTTATTTCTATCTGATTCGCAGTCTCATATTGACCAGTGGATGGAGAAACTGCAGGGGCATCTTCTATAGGTAATTCTACTAAATAATTCTTTTTTACGGGAAGACTTGGAATCCCCTTTTCATTAACAGCAATTGCTGTAATTATAGTCTCGTCTTCTCCGATTTGGATCGGTTCTGAATACTTTATACTATTGACTGTCGGTTCTGAACCATCATCAGTATAATATATCGTACAACCCTTTTCTGTACTAAGAGATAATTCTTGTACATCATCAAAGGTTTCATCATCATCCAGACTAAACTCCGGTCCGACAACAATATAGCCAGCCAAGAGTTTTGTAACACTATCATCAGCATCTTCTAGAAGTAAAGGAATCTCTTCTTTCTGATCAGTATCCATATAAAAATTCACACATGCTTCATAGATATCTGCATTCTTGGGCTGTTGTTCTATTGCGTCCAAAAATACCTTTTCAGCTTTGTCTAATTGTTTCTGTTCAATATATACCTTGGATAATCCCGTATATGCCTCCGGTTTTTCCTTATTTTTATTAATGGCTTTCTGAAAATACCCAGCCGCAGCATCGAACTCTTTCGATTCTATTGATTTATATCCTTTTGTCACTATCCCTTTATAAGAAGTCTGATACACTACGATGCCGATTCCAATAAATGCAATAAGTAAAACCAAAAATATAAGCAATATCCGTTTTCTTTTTTTACGACGCATTGCTTTTTTGCGCTCCGCCTGACGACGGCGTCTTTCACGTTCTGACATATTTCTTGATGTATTATTACGCGATGTATTTCTTGATACATTCTGTGATGTATTTCGAGAAGTAACATTTCGACGTGAATTTCCATTCTGTCTTCCCGTATTTTTGCTTGCAGTATTACGTCTTTCTGTATTTTGACTGTTCATAGAATCATAATCTATATAATCATCATCCCCATTAATAGCCCCTCGGATCTGAGCAGTTAACATATCATCCAAAGGATTATAATCTGGGACAATGCGAACTTCCTTTCCACAGTTTTCACAATATAACATTCCTTCTGGTATTTTTTGTCCGCAATACCTACATTTCATCTTAAGCGAACCTCCTACTTACTAGCTGCTTTCACACAATTACACATTAGCATCGCAATTGTCATTGGTCCTACACCACCTGGCACAGGGGTTATAGCAGATACTTTGTCTTTAACATCTTCAAAATCAACATCTCCGCATAGCTTATTTTCAGAATTTCTATGCATACCTACATCTATCACTACAGCACCATCTTTTATATATTCAGACGTGATGTATTTTGGTTTTCCCATCGCTACAATCAAAATATCCGCTCTCTTTGTCACATCTTTTAAGTTCTTTGTCTTTGAATGCGCAATAGTTACTGTACCATTTTCTCGAAGCAAAAGCAAGCCCATTGGCTTTCCCACATTATTGCTTCTGCCAACAACTACACATTCTTTTCCTGTAATTTCAATACCAGAACGTTTTAACAGTTGAATTACACCGGCTGGAGTACATGATTCAAAGCCATCTTCCCCAATGACCATTTTCCCTACACTCTCTGGGTGAAAGCCATCCACATCTTTTTCTGGAATAATTGCTTTCACAATTGCATCCTCATCAATATGAGAAGGAAGTGGTAGCTGAACCAGAATACCATGTACATTTTCATCTTGATTCAATTTTTCAACCAACTCTAGTAATTCTTCTTGTGTGGTTGTTTCTTTTAACTCATAAGACAAGGATTGGATTCCGATATATGCACATGCTTTCTTTTTATTTCTTACATAGATGGAAGAGGCAGGATCATCACCTACTTGAATTACGGCAAGACAAACTGACTGTCCATCTGCTTTCATTGCTTCCACTTGCTCTTTCAATTCTTCTTTTATCTGTGCGGAAATAGCTTTTCCGTCAATCAATCTTGTCATATCTAAATATTCTCCTTAAACTAGTTAATCATATCATATTAACAACATTCATCTACATACTGTTCAAATTCTTCCGGAGACATTAACACCTTTCTTGGTTTTGTACCTTCTTCCGGTCCAACTACTCCAGCCTCAAAAAGTTGATCCATAATACGTGCTGCACGATTAAAGCCAATTTTAAAAGTACGCTGAAGCATTCCAATAGACGCTTTGTCTTTATCAATAATAAGACGTCCTGCATCCACAAAATACACATCACGATCCTCGCCATCTGCAGAACATGATGACATAGTACCTACTGAATTGGTGTTCACATGATTTACAATTTCTTCATCGTATGTAACATCACTGTTGTGATTTTTTAAATAATCAACAACATTCTGTACTTCTTTGTCAGTTACAAATGATCCTTGCACTCTTGCTGGTTTCTGATAACCAGAAGGGTAAAAAAGCATATCCCCTTTCCCTAACAGCTTTTCAGCCCCATTCATATCTATAATTGTTCTGGAATCTACACCTGAAGAAACTGAAAATGCAATTCTCGACGGCATATTTGCTTTGATCAAACCAGTAATGACATTAACTGATGGTCTCTGTGTCGCTAATACCAGATGAATTCCTGCTGCTCTGGCCAACTGTGCCAGACGGCAGATTGCTTCTTCTACTTCTCCTGGTGCGACCATCATCAAGTCCGCCAGCTCGTCTACGATAATGACAATCTGGGGCATAGGTTCTTTTGCTTCACCTTCCACCTGTGGCATAGATACAATCTTTTCATTGTATCCTTTCATATCCCGTACATGGTATTCTGCAAATGTCTGATAACGTCTTGTCATCTCTGCCACTGCCCAATTCAATGCACCGGCAGCTTTTTTGGGATCTGTAACAACTGGAATCATCAAGTGTGGGATTCCATTATAAACACTTAATTCAACAACCTTTGGATCAATCATAATTAACTTGACTTCGTCTGGTTTGGCTTTATATAAAATACTCATGATCAAAGTGTTGATACACACGGATTTACCCGAACCTGTTGCACCTGCAATCAGAAGGTGCGGCATTTTGGCTATATCTGTCACTACAACTTTTCCACCAATATCTTTTCCTACCGCAAAAGATATCTTTGAAGTACTGTTTTTGAATTCGGAAGCTTCAAGAAGATCTCTCAACATAACTGCGGAATTTTCTTTATTCGGAACTTCGATTCCAACCGCTGCTTTTCCTGGAATAGGGGCTTCTATACGAATATCTGCAGCAGCAAGATTTAACTTGATATCATCTGAGAGTCCAACAATTTTACTTACCTTTACCCCCATCTCTGGCTGAAGTTCATAACGAGTAACTGACGGCCCGCAACTTACATTCGTCACCGTTACATTGACACCAAAATTCTGTAAGATTTGCTGCAGTTTCATAGCAGTTTCTCGAAGACTGGCATCCGATTCACCAGCATGTTTCACACCTCTTTTTAATAGAGAAATAGGTGGAAATTGATAATCTTTTTTCGGTTTAACAGCATCTTCGGCTACTGCCGCGGCAACATCCGCCACTTCATTTGCAATGGCTGATGCGCCAATCTTACTGCTGCGCTTTTTATTTTTGGTATTCTCTGCTCCATCTCGCGGTATATCTTCCATCATAGGTTCTGTCTCTATATTATTATCGGAAACCGAAAGATCTTCTCCACGATTAATTACAAAATCCATCTTTTCAGGCGCTGATTCTTTCTTTTGAATCTTTTCACTTAACGGATCAATTGTCAGCTCTTTCACATCAGGCGACTTTTTTGCAATCGTAGTATCAAACGAAACCCCTTCCACATGTTTGTCTTTTCTTTTGTTTGACACTTTTTTGTCTGGCTTTGACTGTGTTTCTCGTGTTTTCTTTTTCTCTTCAGCATGTTCCTTTATACGCTGCGTATCTCTTTTGGCTTTATTGTAAGCTTTATCTCCCTGATTTTTTACGCTTTTTAAAGCTGATTTTCCAGTAATAATTACAAGGCAGATAATCATCAATATGATATCTACCACATATGTACCAACAACACCAATGGCGGGTACAAGAATATTTACAAGGATATCCCCCAGTTTCCCGCCTTTGTCATTGATCAATTGTAAAAAAGTGCACACCAGAACCATAAAAAAGAGACTGGTAAAAGTTTTCATATAAGCATTGAGATTCCCACGATTTGATATGAGAAACGTAACTGTTCCAAATAAAACGAATGGAATTATATATGCGACCCATCCGAAAATGCTTTCCAGAAAATCAGCAATTGCTTCTCCTACAAATCCCCCAATTCCAAAATTACTGAGTAATAGTAAGATGCTGACTGCAAGTGTCACCCAGATAATAATCTCGTCTCTGACAAAACTCTGTTCAGAATTCTTCTTATTTGTCTGTTTTTTACTCCCTCGTTTCTTAGATTTAGCAGCCATATTATATCCCCCTTATTCTGGCAATACTATTTATAGTATAGCATTTTTAAAAAGGGCTGTCATTACATATTTTCACACTTTTTCTGCCTCCATTGGTCTATCATTTCGTGCAATTTCCTCAATGCATCGCTCATACCACCTACTTCATCAATTAACCCTTCTCGTACTGCATCCTTTCCTTCTAGAAGAGTTCCTACGTCTTTGACCAACTCTGTAGGATTTAACATCAATTCTTCAATTCTTTTTTGAGAAATATTTGAATGTTCAGACAGAAATTTCGTAATTCTGTCTTGTGTTCGAATCATGTTCCGAAGACTTTGTGTTACTCCAATAAACATTCCATTCGAACGCACCGGATGAATGATCATAGTTCCACTCGGTACGATAAAAGAATACTTTGCAGATACTGCCAATGGGCCTCCGATAGAATGGCTTCCACCAAGCACAAGAGATACTGTCGGCTTACTGAGGGAAGCAATCATCTCGGCAATCGAAAGCCCGGCTTCGACATCTCCGCCTAACGTATTTAAAAGAATAAGCACGCCTTCAATCTCATCACTATCTTCGATTTCAGCTAAAAGAGGTAATATGTGCTCATATTTTGTCGCTTTGGCATTACTCGATACTGCTTCATGCCCCTCGATCTCACCAATGATAGTCAACAGTTTAATCTTATATTGATTGTGATTCTCGTTAAGATCTACACTTCCCCATTCTCTGATCTGTTCGTTCTTTTGTTCCTCACGTGTTGCATTTGCCATAAAAAACACCTCCATACATTTTCTATTAGTATGGAGGTGTTTGAATGATTTTATACCTGTTCTAACGCCTGAGAAAGATCAGCGATTATATCATCGATGTGTTCAATTCCTACACTAAATCGAATCAGATCTGGCTGTACTCCAGCTTCTATTAATTCCTGATCATTCATCTGACGATGTGTATGGCTGGCCGGATGAAGCACACAGCTTCTTGCATCTGCCACATGTGTAACGATTGCAATCATCTTTAGACTATCCATCATACGAACAGCTGCTTCTCTTCCACCTTTCAGCCCAAATGTAATAACGCCACAGGTTCCGTTTGGCATATATTTCTGTGCAAGGTCATAATACTTATCTCCTGGTAGAGACGGGCAATTTACCCACGCTACTTTCTCATGCCCCTGAAGATATTTTGCTGCCTTAAGTGCATTAGAACAATGTCTTTCCATACGAAGTGGCAAAGTCTCAAGGCCAAGATTCAGAAGAAATGCATTCTGAGGTGCCTGAATAGACCCCAGATCTCTCATCAGCTGAGAAGTTGCTTTTGTAATGTAAGCTAATTTTCCAAACTTCTGTGTATAGACAATTCCATGATAAGTCTCATCAGGAGTTGTAAGTCCCGGGAATTTATCTGCATATGCTTCCCAGTCAAAATTTCCGCTGTCCACAATCGCGCCCCCAACACAAGATGCATGTCCATCCATATATTTTGTCGTAGAATGGGTCACAATATCTGCACCCCACTCAAAAGGACGACAATTCACAGGTGTTGCAAAAGTATTATCAACAATAAACGGTACGCCATGTGCATGTGCTGCTTTTGCAAATTTTTCAAAATCCAATACTACTAAAGCCGGGTTGGCAATACTTTCTCCAAATACAGCCTTCGTATTTTCCTGAAATGCTGCATTCAGCTCTTCTTCAGAACAATCCGGATCAACGAATGTTGCATCCACACCCATCTTCTTAATAGTATGTGCATAAAGATTATATGTACCACCATATACCGCAGAAGCACATACGATATGATCACCAGCCTCCACAATATTCATAATTGCATAAAAGCTTGCAGCCTGACCGGAAGATGTCAGCATTGCTGCAACACCTCCTTCCAGATCACAGATCTTTGCGGCTACAGCATCGTTCGTAGGATTCTGAAGACGGGTATAAAAATATCCGGCTTCTTCCAGATCGAACAATCTTCCCATCTGCTCACTGGAATTGTATTTAAACGTTGTACTCTGATAAATTGGCAGGACTCTTGGCTCCCCATTGCCAGGCTGATAACCAGACTGTATACATTTTGTTTCCAACTTATAATCGCTCATATACTTCCTCCTATGACTCTAAATATTTTTCCTGTAAATGGTGTACCATATCCATATACAGTTTTTTACACTCTACATTTTTACCATTCTCTGCATATCGAATACAAGGAATCAAATATTCCTGATAAATCCCATCATAAATCTGGACGGAATCTTCTCTGCGATTTAATGCCATCACAATGGAAGGCGCAAGAGCATAATATTCTGCCACAAGCCTCTGCCCTTCCTCTGACATCATGAGATATTGATCCCTATATTCTCTCAAAACGGTTAATTCATGACAATTATCCGGTTTATTCTGACTCTCACAGACAGCTGTCGTAATATAACAAAATCCCTTTTTGAATCCACCTTCAATTCCTTCAAAAGTTTCTTTTTTTACTTCCATTCCAGTTACTTTCGTCTCGTTCCAGATGGAAACCAGCTGATCTGCGATTGCTTCATTCACAGGATGATGATCATATAAAAGCATAGGAATAATATAGACAACAATATTCATGTTATAATCAATCGCTGATATTTCTTTCTGACGCTTGGATAATGATGCAAGCTTTCCTCTGGCATAATCTGGAATTACAGTGGCCAATTCTTTTATTATTCTATCCTTTTTCGATTCTTCTGCTGCATCAACAAAAGACGATAATGACAAAAACAGTTCTCGATTTTCTTCATATTTTTCCTTAAATACGGAATGATAGCTTGTTTTCTTAAAAAACTGTATGTTTTTTATCATATCATCAAAAAGATCTTCCAGAGATTTTTTTATATCATTCATTAATTTTATTCCTCCGCATGTAAGATACCGGAATTATTCGTCCCAATTATGGTAGACGTCCTGAACATCATCATCATCGTCAAGCATATCCAGAGTCTTCGTAATGTTTTTAATATCCTCTTCAGATGTAAGCTCAACATATGTCTGAGGAATCATGGTCACATCTGCGGCAGCCATTGGAATACCAGCTTCTTCAAGTGCCTGACGTACTGCACTGAAGTCCTCTGGGGCTGTCAAAATCTCAAAGCTGTCTTCTTCCTCAGAGAAATCCTCTGCCCCTGCATCCAATGCTGCCATCATCAGTTCGTCCGCATCTCCTTCATATTCTTCTTTTGCAACAACGATTTGCCCCTTTTTGTCAAACATAAAGGAAACACATCCCGGGGTACCTACATTCCCCTTTCCTTTTGTAAAAGCATTTTTTACATTGGTAGCAGTACGGTTTCTGTTATCAGTAAGCGCTTCTACGATAATTGCAGTACCGTTAGGGCCATATCCTTCATATGTAATATGCTCATAATTTGCAGCATTAGCATCACTATCTGCACGTTTAATATTTCTATCAATTGTATCATTAGGCATATTGTTAGCTTTTGCCTTAGCAATAACATCTCTCAGGCGGCTATTATTAGCCGGGTCTGCACTACCGCCTTCTTTCACTGCAACTGCAAGTTCTTTTCCTATCTTCGTAAATATCTTTCCTTTTGCTGCATCATTTTTTTCTTTCTTATGCTTAATATTGGCAAATTTTGAATGTCCTGACATTTCACATACCTCACTTTATATCTTATCATTATATTTTTACACACTTTATCTATTTTAGCACTTTTATGATAGTTTTTCAATCTTAACTCTTTGGATTGTATTATTATCTACGAGAAGAATTGTAAATCGATAACCTTCATAATCAATCACACATTGTTCGTCCTCTGCTGGAATTCTTTCAAGCTGATCGATCAGAAATCCGTTTAAGGTCTCATAATCTTCTTTTTCAAACACAATCGGGAGCATATCTTCCAGATCTTCTAACTCTGTCAAACCATTTGCCATATAACTTCCGTCTGACTGTTTTGTGATCATTTCTTCCTCTTCATCATGTTCATCCAGAATATTTCCCACAATTTCTTCAAGAATATCTTCCATGGTAACAAGTCCAGAGGTTTGTCCATACTCATCCAGAACAATAACTACGTGATTCTTTTCTGCCTGCATTTCCTTAAATAATGTGTCAATGCTTTTTGTCTCCGGAATAAATGTAACTGGTCTTATGTATTCTTTCAGCTCCTTTATAGGCGTCCCTCTCAATTCCTTTCTAAGATAACATGTCATTGCTTCTCTCAAATGAATGATTCCGATAATCTCATCAATGTCTTCCCGAAAAATTGGAAACCTAGAATAATTTTCATCCAGCATAAATTTCAGTGCCTCTTCTAAACATTCGTCGCCATCAATTGCAACAATATTTTTTCGATGGGTCATGATATCTTTTGCATCTTTATCCATATAGCGGAAAATATTACGAATCAGACCTGCGGCCTCACGCTGCATTCCTTCGTCCATTTCATCTTCCAACTGGAATATCTGTCTCATTCTTTGGAATAAACTACCTTGTTCCATATCTCTTTGTTTCATACTCCTTTGCTATGTATGAAGCTCAAAACTTACCTTTAAAGCCTCATCTACTTTGTTCATTATCTCTTTATCTAAATGGCATACCATATCCTTAAGGCGCTGCTTATCAATTGTTCTGATCTGTTCCAACAAAATGACAGAATTCTTTACAATTTGATATTTACTTGCATCAATCTCCACGTGGGTCGGTAATTTTGCCTTATTCATTCGTGAAGTTATGGCTGCACAGATGACAGTCGGACTATGTCGGTTTCCTACATCATTCTGTATAATCAGAACTGGACGAATCCCTCCCTGCTCAGAACCTACGACCGGGCTTAAATCTGCATAAAATATATCTCCACGTCTTACCTGCACTCTATTCACACTCCGATTTTCTTAAGATAAAATTAGTATTTCCATCTTTTTCGGATGTATTCTATAGAGTTTAATTTCATTTATTCTGCAAAATAATCTACTTGTTCTACAACTTTACCATGACGAATGTATTCTCTTGGGATACGTTTGCCCAGATCACATACAAATTCATAGTTAAATCTGCCAGACAAGTCACTTAATACTTCTACCGGGAGTTTTTCTGATCCATCTTCACCGATCAGTGTTACCTTATCCCCGAATTGAACATTTGAAATCTCTGTCACATCAACCATAAACTGATCCATGCAGACACGCCCCAGAATTGGTGCTTTTTTCCCTTTGATGAGAACATACCCCTTGTTAGATAAGCTTCTGGGATATCCGTCCCCATATCCTACCGGGATAGTTGCAACTCTGGTACGCTTATCCGTAACAAAAGTTCCACCATAGCTGATTGGCGTCCCAGTCTTGACCCATTTGACATGTGCTACATGGCTGATCAATTTCATCGCAGGCTTCAATGGAACATTTCCTTTAACAACTTCTTCAGACGGATACATTCCATAAGTTGAAATTCCTGCTCTTACCAGATCCATATTCGCTTCTTTCATATCAATAATACCTGCGCTATTGGAGCAATGATAATAAGTAAATGTAACCGCCTCTTCTGCCAGTGCATCCTTCATCCAGCAATACTCTTCCATCTGTTTTCTGGTAAATGACTTATCCGTCTCATCTGCTTTTGCAAAATGTGTAAACATTCCTTCCATAACAAGATTGGGCAGCTTGCCAATGTTAAAAATATGCTCTACACTTTCTTGACAAACTGGAAAACCAAGTCGGGACATTCCTGTGTCCAGCTTGATATGAATATAAGCATTTTTGCCCATACCCACTGCAAGATCTGATACTTCTCTTGCCATCTCCTCTGTATACACAGTCATACGAATTTCATGCTCAATCATTGCTTTTCTTTGATCCTGAAAGATACATCCCAGTACAAGAATTGGCTTTGTGATACCTCCATGACGAAGGATAACCGCTTCATCAAGCGTTGCAACTGCATACCCCCAGATATAATCTTTCGTACTGAGAAGCTTTGCAATCTGAACCGCTCCATGCCCATATCCGTCCGTTTTAATAACTGCCAGCATCTTAACACCATCTTGTATATTTGCCTTCATCATCTCAATATTATATTCTATTGCATCAAGATCAATCCTTGCACAGACTCTCGTATAATTCTTCACTTTTTATCTCCTCCTGCTCTTTAAATGCATTGGATAAATACTCCGTCAAATCTCTTGCCAAAACACTATAACTTCCCTTATTGATACGAGCATAATCACCTGCTCTTCCATGAAGGTATACTCCCAGAATAGAAGCTTCCCTACAACTAAGCCCTTGCGCCAAAAGCGCAGCTATTAATCCCGCCAGTACATCTCCAGAACCAGCTTTTGCCATTGCCGAATTACCTGACATATTTACATAGTCCCCTCCAGGAACTGATGCAACAATAGTTCTGGCATCCTTCAGCACACAAGTCCATTGACTTCTTTGAACAAATGAATCCAGTATATCCATCCTATGTTGTTTTAATTCCCCTACACTTATATGTAACAGCCGTGACATCTCTTTCATATGGGGTGTTATCACAAAATCTGTATGATGAGTCTTTTGAAGATAAGCGTTATGCTCAGCAATCAGGTTCAAACCATCTGCATCAATCAGACAAGGTACTTTCACATGCTCAAGAGTTGCCTTCAATATTCTCCTGGAGCGCTCACTGATTCCAATTCCAGATCCAATACAAACTGCATCTGCCCATGTTAAAAGATTTAACAACTCATTCTTATCAAAAATGTCATAAGTTGTAATAATTGCTTCCGGAAGGAGCTGTTGTAAAATAATTCTATTTTCTTCCGGTGTATAGATCTGTACCAGTCCTGCTCCAGACATATATGCCGCTTTTGCATTCAGATAAGCCGCTCCAGACATACCCTTACTTCCTGCAATTACAAGTAATTTCCCATAGGTCCCTTTATTAGAATTTTCTTTTCTGGCTGGCAGAAATTTACAATATTCCTTCTTCTCATAAGTATATGCCGTTTTTTCGGTAGCAATTATTTTTTCCGTATGGATTCCGATATCAGCTACAATCACTTTACCAGAATATTCCTTTCCGGGATAGATTGCAAGTCCCAGCTTTTCTATTTGAAAAGTCACCGTAATATCTGCACGGAAAGCAATTCCAAGGACACTTCCATGATTCGCAGATATTCCAGACGGCATATCTACAGCGAATTTTACAGCCTTTGCTTCATTCATCTTCTGTATAATCTGAAAATATTTTCCTATAATCTCACGGCTAAGTCCAACACCGAACATTGCATCTATTATGATACTATATTCATCTTCTTTGTACTCTTTGAATATCTCAACACCTGTCTCCCTTAATTTTCGCATCTGCTGCTTTGTTTCATCCGTACGATGAGACTCATTTCCTACAAAACATACTGTCACAGAATATCCTTTTTCCTTCAAAAGTCTCGCTATCGCAAATCCATCACCACCATTATTTCCTGAACCACATACGATACACGCTTTGGACAGATCAAGTTTTTCCGCCTCCATAGTCTCTACACATCTCTTTGCAGCACGCTCCATTAACTCCATAGACGAAATTCCCAGTTCCTGTATTGTATATTGATCCGCCTTTTTCATTTGATTTCCATTAAGCAGATATCGCATAATCTCACCTTCCAAGTTCATTTTACAATATAAAAGGACGTGTAAAAACCAGCCCGTCTGCGCATGCCAGTCATTACACGTCTTTGCTTTTTATTTCTTATGTTCTTCGTTATATCGGCTAATATTGTATGATAACTGCATTAAGCTTTCAGACAAGTGTACATTTTCAACAATTATATGATCCGGCAGATTCAAATCTGTATGGGCAAAATTCCAAATTGCACGAACACCATTGTCTACCAGCATATTAGCCACTTCAATTGCCTTGTCCTTTGGAATAGTTAAAACTGCAATCTCAACATCATTCTGTTGGACAAATGACTTTAACTCATCCATCATACGAATCGGCACGCCTCTGATTGAAACACCTACCAATCTTGGGTTGACATCAAAAATTCCTTTTAATACAAATCCTCTCTTCTCAAAAGCTGCATAATTAGCAAGAGCCTGCCCCAAATTACCAGCTCCTATAATAATCATATTATGAGCCTCTTCCAAGCCAAGAATCTTACCAATCTCTGTATACAAATATTTAACGTTATAACCATAACCCTGCTGACCGAACCCACCAAAATTGTTAAGATCCTGACGAATCTGAGATGCAGTCACTTTCATACGCTTACTCAAATCGTTAGACGAGATACGCTCCACTCCATTTTCAAGTAGCTCTCCTAAGTATCGATAGTATCGTGGCAATCTACGGATGACCGCCTGGGAAATCTCTCTCTCTTCCAATAGTCTCACCTTCCATTTCATTCTAAGAAATATTATATAGAATTGTGTGAACAAAGTCAAACTTTTAGTTGTATTTTGTCCTATTTTCGCTATAATGAAAACGAGTGAAAAAGGAGGATATGAAAATAATATGATATTAGCATGTCACGGAATCAGTAAATCTTTCGGCGAAAAAGTGATTATCGCTGACGGTTCTTTTCATATAGAAGATCACGAAAAAGCAGCTCTTGTTGGTCCCAATGGAGCGGGAAAATCAACGCTTTTTAAAATGATTGTAGGTGAGCTTCCTTCTGACCGCGGAGAAGTAATTTTAACCAAAGGCAAAACCTTGGGATATCTTGCACAGCATCAGGCTATGCAAAGTGGAAGCACTATCTATGAAGAAGTGAAACTTGCCAAATCTGATATCATCGAAATGGAAACACAGATCCGTTCCATCGAATTAGAATTAAAACATTTAGAAGGTGATGCATTGACATCACGCCTTGAAACATATAATCGTCTGACAGCTTCTTTTGAACGCCAGAATGGTTATGCATATGAAAGTGAGATTAACGGGGTATTAAAAGGTCTTGGTTTTACAGAAAATGATTTTTCTAAACCCGTAGATACCCTTTCTGGGGGTCAGAAAACCCGCGTCTCTCTTGGTAAATTATTGCTCACCAAGCCAGATATCTTGCTTTTGGACGAGCCTACTAACCACTTGGATCTAAACTCTATAGCTTGGTTAGAAACTTATCTTCTGAATTATCCAGGAGCCGTTCTGATCGTATCTCATGACCGTTACTTTTTGAACAAAGTAGTGACTAAGGTCTTAGAAATCGAATCTGGAAAATTGATGACCTATAATGGAAATTACAGTGATTATGCTGCCAAAAAGCAGCAGCTTCGTGATGCTCAGATAAAAGAATATTTAAATCAGCAGCAAGAAATAAAGCATCAGGAAGCCGTAATTGAAAAGCTTCGTTCTTTTAATCGTGAGAAATCTATTAAGCGTGCAGAAAGCCGTGAAAAGATGTTGGAAAAGATCCGTCCTGTAGAGAAACCCTTGGAAGCAAATAATGAGATTCACTTAACATTAGAGCCTTCTTGTGTCAGCGGTAACGATGTTCTGTCTGTTGAACATCTAAGTAAATCATTTCCAAATCAAGTTCTGTTTCAAGATATAAGTTTTGACATTAAACGCGGGGAACATGTTGCAATCATCGGTGACAATGGAACGGGGAAAACAACACTTTTAAAAATCTTAAATCAGGTAATATCAGCAGATTCCGGTACATTTACATTGGGAACTAATGTAGCGATCGGATACTATGATCAGGAACACCATGTACTACATATGGAAAAAACCATTTTTGACGAAATTTCAGATGATTACCCGGATTTGACTAACACGAAGATCAGAAATATGCTGGCCGCTTTTTTATTTACTGGGGATGATGTGTTTAAACGGATCGGTGACCTAAGCGGTGGAGAACGTGGCAGAGTATCTTTAGCGAAGCTGATGCTTTCGAAAGCTAATTTTCTGATTCTTGACGAACCAACAAACCACTTGGATATTCCATCAAAAGAAATTCTGGAAAAAGCATTGAACAACTATACCGGAACTATCTTATATGTTTCACACGATCGTTATTTTATCAATCAGACAGCAACAAGGATCCTTGATCTGGTGAATCAGACTTTTGTAAATTATATAGGGAATTATGACTATTATCTTGAAAAAAAAGACGAGCTAACAACCATTTATGCTGGTGCCCCGTCTTCTGTTTATATTCCAGGAACTGCAAATTCTGCTATATCTTCTGGCAAAGACTCTGTTGCAGCAAATGTGTCAGATTCTAAGCTCGACTGGAAGGAACAAAAAGAAGCACAGGCTCGCGAGCGAAAACGAAAAAACGAACTGAAGAAAACCGAAGAACGCATCACTACTCTTGAAGAGCGGGATGCTAAGATTGACGAAATGATGTTGCAGGAAGATATTTTTACAAGTTCCATTAAATGTCAGGAATTAGCCAATGAAAAGGCAGCTATTGCGGAAGAACTTGAAGAGCTGTATATAAAATGGGAAGAGCTGGCTGAATAGCTACAGCTCTTCCTTTTTCAGTAATTTCCATGGACGTTCTTTTCCAAGCCATCCCATTTCTTTCCAATAATTATCATCCACCGGACTCATTCCTTTTTTATGAAAGCTTCTCATAATATAGAACAGAGCACGAGTCTTGATTCCTGGATTCACTCCATCTGGATCTTTGGAAATCTTTAATACAAGCTTACTCAAATCTCTGTCAATCCGCTCTTTCTTATCTGCACTGACACCATCCCAACCAAGCGATGCCACCGACATTCCGTAGGTATACACTCTAGCGGCACCCCAGAACTGGAGACTAATCTTCATATCCTTAAGCGTAGATCTCACGCCGCCTCCCGCGGCAGTTGCAATACACACTGCCTGTTTTCGAAACATAGAAGCTCCCGGTCTGTGAACCATAAAACGATATCCATAATGATCCAACATAGATTTCATCGCTCCCGTTACATGCATGACATGAACCGGTGAAGTCAGAATCAACAGGTCAGCTTTATCAATCAAGCCAGTCAACCGCTTCATGTACATTAGATAATCAAAACATTTTGTCTCATCTTCCATAATACATCTTCCACAGCCTCTGCAAAACTCAGGCATATCCTTCGGTAGAAATAGTTCAATTACCTGATCCTCCTTTGTAGCAATCTTATCAATCAACATTTTTCCCACATGATAAGTAGAACCCTTTCGCATAGTTCCATTAATCATCAATATATTCATCTTCTATACTTCCCCCATTCATATAATCTACATCTGATGTCTAACAATCGTATATTCATCGCCATAACTATAATATGGGCAATCGTAATATGTATTGGTCACAAATCGATACAATTCATCCTCATCTAATGCCATCTGACAAGTGAAACATTCATAGTCCTCATCATATTCATAATGAGCACATGATTCACAATTACTCTTCACGATACACAACTCCTTCCTGGGAACAAGTATAACATATTTTTCATTTGGGTACACCCTAAATGTAAAAAGGGGACGTAGTAAAAGTTAATTTTACTACGTCCCCTTTTTACTATTAATTACTACAATTTCTCAGCAATTGCTTTTATAAACTCTTCACTATTCAACACAGTTGGATTCTCTAAAGTTGTAATTAAAGCAAGATCTTTGGTCATTTTTCCTTCTTCAATTGTGTCGATCGTTGCTTTTTCAAGCTTATCTGCAAAATCCATCAATTCCTGATTGCTGTCTAATTCACCACGTTTTCTCAACGCTCCGGTCCATGCAAATATAGTGGCAACTGAATTGGTTGATGTTTCTTCTCCTTTTAAGTGTTTATAATAATGACGCTGTACTGTTCCATGTGCAGCTTCATATTCATAATAACCTTCTGGAGATACCAGTACAGAGGTCATCATAGCCAATGAACCGAATGCGGAAGAAACCATATCACTCATTACATCTCCGTCATAGTTCTTACATGCCCAGATATATCCGCCTTCTGATTTCATAACGCGGGCAACTGCATCATCAATCAACGTATAGAAATATACGATACCAGCGTTTTCAAATTTTTCTGCATATTCTGCATCATAGATTTCCTGGAAAATATCTTTGAATGTATGATCATATTTTTTAGAAATCGTATCTTTCGTCGCAAACCACAGATCCTGCTTGGTATCCAAAGCATAATTGAAGCAGCTTCTTGCAAAACTTTCAATGGATCCGCACAGATTGTGCATTCCCTGTGCAACACCTGGTCCTGCATAATTATGTACCAGTTCTCTCGTTTCTGTTCCATCTTCGGCAGTATAAACCAGTTCTACTTTTCCAGGTCCCGGAATCTTCATCTCCGTATTCTTATAAACGTCACCATAAGCATGTCTCGCTATTGTAATTGGTTTCTTCCAATTCTTCACACAAGGTTCTATTCCCTTTACCACAATTGGAGCGCGAAATACTGTTCCGTCAAGAATAGCACGGATTGTTCCATTCGGACTCTTCCACATTTCTTTTAGATTATATTCTGTCATACGTGCGGCATTTGGTGTGATTGTTGCACATTTCACTGCTACTTTATATTTTTTAGTAGCATTTGCAGAATCGATGGTTACTTGGTCATTGGTCTCATTTCTGTGTTCCAGTCCAAGATCATAATACTCCGTGTTCAGTTCAATAAATGGTTCCAGAAGATTCTCTTTGATCATCTTCCACAAGATTCTTGTCATCTCATCTCCATCCATCTCTACAATTGGTGTTGTCATCTTAATCTTTGCCATCTTGCTTCTCTCCTTTTTGATTTACTTCTCCATATGGAGGTTCTCCATAACATTCATGATATGCTGATTCGCAAGCATTTCAGCCTGATCAGCGTCTTTATTCTTAATTGCCTCAAGAATACCTTTATGTTCCTCGATTGATTTCTGTGCTCTGTCCTTGGCACCTACCGACAAAGTACGTGCCATCTTCACATATTTGTGAAAATCAGATAATACATGTTCTAGTATACGACTGTTGGATGCCTCATACAAGACTTTATGAAATTTACCATCCAATTCAGATACCTGTGCCGCTTTTCCTTCACTCTTTTTTTGCAAATGAAACTCTGACAATAGAATAATCTCCTCTAATTCTTCTATCTGTTCATCGGAAATATTATCTGTCGCCCATCTTGCACATAAGCCTTCCAAAAGAGATCTTATTTTATAAATATCATGTACATCTTTTTGAGTAATACCTTTTACATAAGCTCCCTTATTAGGAATGATCGTCACCAGCCCCTCTAGCTCCAACTGTCTAAGCGCCTCCCTAACTGGCGTTCTGCTGACTCCCATTTCTTCTCCAATGGAAATCTCTCTTAATTCATCATCATCTTTATATACTCCAGAAAGAATATCTTCACGGAGTTTTTGAAATACCTTTCCTCTAAGAGAATGGTCTTGATATTCTTCCATGTTCTGCTCCTTCTTCGATTCTATTTCTCCTGGACAAGGCTGACTCCAAGCTGTTTACATGCATCATCAATAACAACAAGCAATTCATTATCTGTCAGTACCGTAACACGGCCTTCCTCATACTCTTTATCTACCCATGCCTTCACCATTATTACTAATTCTGAATTTTTATCTACTTGTTTTTCTTCAGGCAGATGAAAGTACGTATTGATCCAATGCGCAATCCCAGCAAGACCAGATGTATTGGATACTGCAACCAACGGTGGTCGTTTGAGGAATTTATCTGTATCAAATATATTATAAATCTCTTCATTTTTTAATAGTCCATCTGCATGAATACCCGCTCTGGTAACATTAAAATTCTTTCCTACAAATGGTGTCCTTGACGGAAGCTGATATCCTATCTCTTTCTCGTAATAGTCTGCAAGATCTGTAATTACCGTTGTATCCATACCATCCAATGTTCCTCTTAACTGTGCATATTCAAATACCATAGCTTCCAAAGGTGTATTGCCAGTACGTTCTCCAATGCCAAAAAGTGAACAGTTTACACCGCTTGCACCATATAACCATGCAGTTGTAGAGTTACTGACTGCTTTATAAAAATCATTGTGACCATGGAACTCAATTAATTCGCTTGGCACACCCGCATGAACACGAAGTCCATAGATAATTCCAGGAATAGATCTTGGAATCACAGCTCCTGGATAGTTTACTCCATATCCCATCGTATCACAGACACGAATCTTCACTGGAATCTTATATTCATCCATTAATTTCATAAGTTCCAGACAAAATGGAATAACGAAACCATAGATATCAGAACGCGTAATATCTTCCAGATGGCATCTCGGGCTCACTCCAGTTTCCAGACATTCACGGATCACTGATAAGTAATGATTCATACACTCTCTTCTTGTCATCTTTAATTTATAAAAGATATGATAATCAGAACAGCTTACTAGAATTCCAGTTTCTTTCATTCCAATCTCTTTTACCAGTTCAAAATCCTTTTTACTTGCGCGGATCCAACTAGTCACTTCCGGAAACTTATATCCTTTTTCCATACACCTATATACTGCATCCCGATCCTTCTTGCTATACAAAAAGAATTCACTCTGGCGAATCTTTCCCTTCGGTCCACCTAGTTTATGAAAATAGTCATAGAGTGTCACAATCTGTTCTGTGCTATATGGCGCGCGAGACTGCTGACCATCACGAAATGTAGTGTCTGTAATCCAGATTTCATCCGGCATACTATGGGGTACAATACGATCGTTAAATGCAATCTTCGGAATCTCATCATAATGAAATAGATTCCGGAATACATTCGGTGTATCAACATCGACCAGAGGATACATATGCTCCTCCAATTGAAGCAAATTCGAATGCTTGTCCAAATAAACTTTTCTATTTTCCATAATACACACTCCTTAAAATGACATTACCAAAACAAAACATTATTTTATATTTTAATGTGTATAATTGTATACAATTATACATTTTGTGTCAAGGGGAATTTTTCTCTCTTCATACAAAAAGAGACAGAAAATTCTAACAAATTTTCTGTCTCTTTAATGTTTTGAATTCTCATCTCATTTTAGTATAGCTTTGCTCCAATCTCTCTTGGACGGAATCCTTCATCTTCAAGTGCCATCAGTATATCATGTTTATGTTCTGTTCCGAACGCCTCCATAGTGATACGAAGTTCTACTGCCGCATTTCGGTTGGTACTTACAAACTGATTATGTTCCAACTTGATAACATTTCCCTGTGCATTGGCGATGGTTGCCGCAACTCGTACCAATTCACCTGGTTTATCCGGAAGAAGTACGGATACAGAGAAGATTCTGTCTCGTTGTATCAAACCATGCTGTACAATAGAAGACATGGTGATTACATCCATATTTCCACCACTTAAGATTGCAACTGCCTTTTTACCTTTCAAATCAAGCTGACGCAGAGCTGCAACTGTCAGCAGACCCGAATTCTCTACTATCATCTTATGGTTCTCTACCATATCCAAAAATACGGCAATCAATTCATCATCAGCAACCGTCAAGACACTGTCGATATTCTCTTTTGCATACGGAAAAATCTTTTCTCCAACACGCTTTACAGCGGTACCGTCTGCAATTGTATTAGCACTATCTAGGGTAACAGGCTCTCCTGCTTCCAGAGCCGCTGTCATGCTTGCTGCGGCAGCAGGTTCTACACCAATTACCTTAATCTTAGGATTCAGCATTTTCGCAAGCGTTGATACACCTGTCACCAGACCGCCGCCGCCAACCGGCACCAGAATATAATCAACTGTAGGTAATTCCTGAACAATCTCCATCGCAATCGTACCCTGACCTGTTGCGATTGCCAGATCGTCAAATGGATGTACAAACGTATAGCCATTTTCTTCTGCAAGTTTCAATGCATATTCGCAAGCATCATCATAGACATCCCCATGTAAGATCACTTCTGCTCCATAGCTTTTCGTTCGATTTACTTTGATAAGCGGAGTGACCGTTGGCATTACAATCGTTGCTTTGCAGCCAAACTTCTGAGCAGCGTACGCAACTCCCTGAGCATGATTTCCTGCAGACGCAGTAATCAATCCTTTTTCACGCGCTTCTTCTGTCATCGTGCTAATCTTATAATATGCCCCCCTTACTTTATATGCACCTGTATACTGCATATTTTCCGGTTTCAAATAAATCTTTCCGCCAGTCTGCTGACTAAGGTATTCACTATATACCAATTTTGTCGGATTTGTAACCTTTTTTACAAGTTCACTGGCTTCTTCAAATTTTTCTAATGTAAGCATTGAATATTTCTCCTCTCTTATTCTGCTGTAAATAAAGCGTTTACAAAAGTATCTGCGTCAAATTTCTGAAGATCATCTATAGTCTCCCCTACGCCAATATATTTGACTGGAATCCCAAGTTCAGCCTGTATTGCCACAGCAATCCCCCCTTTGGCAGTTCCGTCCATTTTTGTCAAAATGATTCCTGTGATGTCTGCTACTTCATTAAATTCTTTTGCCTGCTGCAATGCATTCTGACCTGTTGTAGCATCTAGAACGACCAATGTTTCCCGAAATGCTTCTGGATACTCACGATCAATAATTCGATTCATTTTCTTTAATTCTTCCATCAAGTTCTTCTTATTGTGGAGTCTTCCGGCAGTGTCACATAACAGCACATCCGCATGTCTGGCCTTAGCAGCCGCAACCGCATCATATACAACCGACGCAGGATCAGAACCTTCCTGTCCACCGATCAGATCTGCCTGTGCCCGGTTTGCCCATTCTTTTAACTGCTCCCCCGCTGCAGCTCGAAACGTATCCGCAGCAGCCAATATAACTTTCTTATTTTGTGCCCGGAGTTTACCGGCTAATTTTCCAATTGTTGTAGTCTTTCCGACACCATTGACTCCGATTACCATAACAACCGACGTCTTTTCCTCGAACTCATAAGCAGTTTCACCTACATCCATCTGTTCTTTGATACTGTCAATCAATATCTGTCTGCATTGTGAAGGTTCTTTGATATGCTGCTCTTTTACTTTGGTTTTCAAATCATCCAGAATATCATAAGTAGCCTGAACACCAAGATCTCCCATGATTAGAACTTCTTCCAGCTCTTCATAGAACTCATCATCTATATGAGAAAATCCATTAAAAATACTGTCCATCCCAGATACAATATTATCCCTCGTCTTACTGAGACCTGAGACCAGACGTTTAAAAAAACCTATATTTTCCTTATTCTCTTCTGTCATATCGTCCTCCTATTGCTCCAACTCATCTTCTAACAAACTTACAGATACAAGTGTAGATACACCTTTTTCCTGCATAGTAATACCATACAGTCTGTCGGCAGCAGTCATTGTTCCCCTTCGGTGTGTAATTACAATGAACTGTGTATGTTTCGTTAATTTATGCAAATATTGCGCAAACCTCACAACATTGTTATCATCCAATGCCGCCTCAATCTCATCCAGCAGACAGAACGGGGATGGTTTTAAATTTTGAATAGCAAATAATAGCGCAATAGCCGTCAAAGCTTTCTCGCCGCCGGATAATTGCATCATATTCTGCAATTTCTTTCCTGGCGGCTGAGCAATGATTCGAATACCCGCTTCCAGAATATCTTCATCTTCCATCAGCTCCAATGTACCTTTTCCACCGCCAAACAACTCTTTAAATACTGTATCAAATTCCTTGGCTATCAAGGCAAACTGCTCCTGAAACTGTTTACGCATCGCAGTATCAAGTTCTTCAATGATCTGTTCCAGCGTTGCTTCTGCCTCCACCAGATCATCATGCTGTCCTTTTAAGAATTCATATCGTTCGGATACACTTTTATATTCTTCTATCGCGTTAACATTCACATTTCCAAGTGCACGGATCTCACTTTTTAATTCCTGTATCCTCTTTTTCATCTTTGCAAGATCCGTCAGATTTTTGTCTCTTAACTCTCTTGCATGGTTAAACGTAATCTCATATTCTTCCCACATATAATTCATCTGTTTGTCAGAGGATGCCTCATAATTCTCTCTCTGACTCTCCAGACGGAATATTTCTTTATCAAGACTTGACATATGCTTGGACAGATCTTCACGTTTTTGCAGGAATACTTTGTGTTTTTGGTTTAATTCTTCACGTTCTTTTTTGAATTTTTCTATTTCATTCTGAATCTCTTTAAATAAATCTTTTGAATTCTCTATAGTCTGTCGCAGTTCTGTGATCTGCTCCTCTTTTTCTTCGATTTCCTTTGAAGTACCACCTTTACTCTTCTCCAATTCTTTTAATTCATTCTGAAATTTACCGATTTCTTCTTGAATACGATTTACATTCTCTATCACGAATGTAAATTTTTGTTCCAGACTGGCATATGCAAGATGTATCTCTTCTGTTCTTTTTAACTTCAAAGTCTCTTCTTCATGTTCTTTTTCAAGAACTTTCTGTTCTTTTTCAATTCGTTCTGTCAGATCCTTTTCAAGTGTTTCTGATGTATCTAACTCAACATTGATGGATTCCTGATTATCAATAATGTCTGTAATCTGTACATCCAGCCTTTCTGACTCTATTCTAGTCTGCTCAGAAATCTCATTTGCATTTTTCATTCTAGATGCTGCCTGATCGGCATTCATTTTTGCCGTGTTCTGAATGACGTATGCTTTCTGGAGTTTGTTACTGATCTCATCCAGTTTCTCATAATAACCGGCACGCTCTTTTCGCAAGGCTTCGGAAGACGCTTCCATCTCATCCATCTCTTGCTTCAGTTTTTTAACTGTTTTTTCAAACTCCTCTATTTCACGTCGTCTGCTTAACAGATTACTGGAATTTTTAAAAGCTCCACCAGTCATGGAACCTCCAGGATTAATCAATTCTCCCTCTAACGTTACAATGCGTATAGATTGTTTGTACTTTTTTGCAATTGCAATTCCATGATCAATATGGTCAACAACAAGCGTCCTTCCAAGCAAATAATCTGCTAATGATTTATACTGGCTTTCCACCTTTACAAGTGTATTCGCAGTACCTATAACGCCTTGTTCATGTAAGGCTTCTGGCTTCCCGATTCCTGAATAGGCATGGATTGTAGTCAACGGAAGAAATGTTGCACGTCCAAACTTGTTCTTTTTTAAGAACTGAATCATCCGTTTGGCTGTTTCTTCATCTGTAGTTACAATATTCTGAATATTCCCTCCAAGGGCTGTCTCAATGGCAATCTCATAATTTTTGTCCACTTTGATCAGATCAGCAACAACACCTAACAATCCTTTTTCTCTGTCCCTATTGTCCATTACTTTGCGAATACTATTGCCATACCCATCATAACGCTCAGTAATATTTTTTAAAGATTCCAATCTGGATTGCTCTCTGTGAAATGCTGTCTGTCCGATACGGAATTGCTCCGTCTGCTTTGCCAGTCGTTTCTGAAGTTCTTCAATTTTCGTCTCATACTGACTGCTTTCTTCAGACAGTTCAATAATCTTAGAAGATACTTCTTTTAATTCATTCTGATAGCCTTCTAGTTTTTTGCTCTGCTCCTGGATCTCCATTTCAGATTCCTGAATCTGGCGATCCATTCCAGCCTTTCTGACATGAATCTGCTCAAGCATGGTATCGTATTTTTGAATCTTTGCCTTAGTAGATGCCCTGCTATTCAACAATTCCATGATATCATTTTTATTTTTATCTACAGAAGCAGTGATTTCTGCAATCCTGGATTGAACATCAATCAGCTCTTTTTTGGCCTGTTCTTCAAGATTCATCTGTTCATCCATCTGTTTCTGGATTGCTTCCTGTTCTGACTTTAATTCTTGAAGTTGACCCTCACGGACATTTATTTCTGAATCGATAGTTCTTGCACGCTGATCGTAATGTGCATCATTCATATGCATACTTCGAATCTGCTCTTTGAGCAATTCTATCTGATTCTCAAGCTGCTGTTTCAACATAGTAGTCTCATTGAGCTGACTTTTCGCTTTTTCAATCGATGCATCAATGCCATCAACTTGTTCTTCCACAGATTCATATTCTGTTTTCATGGCATCATATTGACTGCTTGCTTCTCCAAGTTCTTCTCTGGTCACGTCAAGCTTTTCATCAATTCCCTGAATCTGTTCCTGTAGTCTCTCAGTCTCAAGTAAGAACATGTTAATATCATACGTTTTCAACTGTTCTTTCTTTTTTAAGTATTCTTTTGCCGTCTCTGCCTGTCTCTCCAGAGGTCCGACCTGCTTCTCAAGCTCTGCTAAAATATCATTTACCCGCAAAAGATTCTGCCGTTCTTCTTCCAACTTTTTGACGGACATGTTTTTTCGGCGTTTGAATTTTACAATTCCAGCTGCTTCATCGAATAATTCTCTTCGTTCCTCTGGCTTACCGCTTAGGATTTTGTCAATCTGTCCCTGACCAATAATAGAATAACCTTCTTTTCCAATTCCAGTATCATAGAATAACTCATTGACATCTTTTAGACGACAGGCGCTCCCATTGATTAAATATTCACTTTCTCCAGAACGATATAGTTTTCTGGCGACCGTTACTTCTTCATAATCAATCGGGAGCTGATGATCTGAATTATCCAGTGTAATTGCAACAGAAGCATAACTTAAAGGCTTCCGATTCTCCGTACCGGAGAAAATAACATCTTGCATACTTCCGCCGCGCAATTGTTTTACACGCTGTTCTCCAAGCACCCATCGCACGGCATCCGCAACATTACTCTTACCGCTTCCGTTCGGTCCTACAATGCCTGTAATCCCGTTATGGAAGTCAAATTTAATCTTGTGTGCAAATGATTTAAACCCTTGCACTTCTATGCTCTTTAAATACATGCTACACCTACTTTATATTCATCTTGTGCAACTTCAAAATACTCTGGTAAGCTGCGTCTTGCTCTGCCGCTTTTTTGGTACGGCCCGTACCAAGGCCATAGACCTTTTCTCCAATAGAGACGGCCACATGAAACGATTTATCGTGATCAGGACCTTCTTCTCCAATCAGTCTATAGGAAATGACCTCTTTAAAATTGGCCTGTACAATTTCCTGCAGGATAGTCTTGCTATCATAAAAGAGCTTTTTATTCTCAAGATCTTTCAAGATAAATCGCTGAATAAACTCTTTTGCATTAGCAAAACCACCATCAATATAGATTGCTCCAATCAGTGCTTCCATTGCATCTGAGGTGATAGATTCTCTTTTACGTCCCCCAGTAGCTTCCTCTCCTTTGCCAAGCAGAAGGTAATCACCTAGCTTCAAATCTCTGGCACAAAAAGCCAGAGCCGGCTCGCATACCATACTGGCTCTTGTCTTTGTAAGTTCACCTTCCGGCATCTTCCCATGTTCATAAAACAAAAATTCACTAGACACCAATTCCAATACAGCATCTCCTAAAAACTCCAGACGCTCATTACATTCATATTTTGGCAGATGCATTTCATTTGCATAAGAACTATGAATCATCGCTTTTTTTAATAAATGAAAATCTTTAAATTTATATCCGATTTTATTTTCTAATATTCTTAAATCCAGTCCCATAATATGCCTCACATAAGAAAAAGCCCTACTGGGCTTTTTCTTTTCTATATTCCCTAGTTATTTGTTGCATTTTTGATCTGTTCTACAGCATCTCCTACTGTAACGATCTTCTCAGCATCATCATTATCAATTTCAATATCAAATGTCTCTTCTATCCCCATAATAATCTGAAAAATATCAAGAGAATCTGCTCCCAAGTCATCTACAAATGTAGTATCCATCGTAATCTCGTCTGCATTAATATTCAATACATCAGCAATAATTTCCTTAATTTTTTCGAATTCCATTTTGTTTCTCCTTTTCTCCTACTTATTGTTCTCTCTATTCAGCGGATATCACATCCGTTTGAATACACTCTTTGATTTTTTCATTAATTTTCTGATTCTTAAAGGTTACACACTGAATCAATGTATTGCTCACTTCTTTTGCTTTTGCACTTCCGTGTGTTTTCACTACAAGACCATTCAATCCAAGAAGTGGCGCTCCACCGTACTCACTGGCATCAAATTCCTTCAACGTTGCTTTCAATGCCGGTTTTACAAGAAGTGCACCAATTTTACTGCGAAGGGTACTCATCATACCTTCCTTGATCTTTCCAACCAGTGTAGATGCAAGTCCTTCTGTCAATTTCAAAATTACATTCCCAGTAAATGCCTCACAGACAATCACATCTGCCTGTCCATGTGGAATTTCTCTGGCCTCAATGCTTCCTGTGAAATTGATTCCTTTTGTCTCTTTCAGCAATGGAAATGTCTCTTTTACCAATGCATTTCCCTTTTCTTCCTCTGCTCCAATATTTACAATCGCTACCTTAGGATTTTTTATTCCTACAATATGCTCCATATATATGGAACCCATCTTGGCAAACTGAACCAGATGCGATGGTCTGGCATCCACATTCGCTCCGCAGTCAATCAAAAGACTGACTCCCTTTTCTGTTGGAATTAATGGTGCAAGCGGTGGTCTCTCAACTCCTTTAAGCCTTCCTACAATCGTCTGACCGCCAACAAGAATGGCTCCAGAACTTCCTGCAGACACAAAAGCATCTGCCTCTCCTTTCTTCACCATCTTCATACCAACTACGATTGACGAATCCTTCTTCCGACGAATCGCATTGACAGGCGGTTCTGCGGTCTCAATCACTTCTGTGGCATTCACTACCTCTATCTGCTCTTTCTTATAATTGTAAGATGAAAGCTCTGAAGTAATCTCCTCTTCTCGACCAACCAGAATCACTTTCAGGCCAGCTTCTTTTGAGACAGCTTCAACAGCACCTTTAACCATCTCTTTTGGTGCATTGTCACCGCCCATGGCGTCCAATACTACTTTTGTAATTTCTGACATAATTTTTCCTCCTAGCCTACTAGATTTCATTCTACTAAACATTGTTATAAAAATCAATGATTTCTACATAAAAAATAAGACTTACCAACCACTAGTAAGTCTTACCTTTCAACATCATTCTAAATTAGTCCTGAGGAATAATTTCTTTTTTGTTGTATGAGCCACAAGCCTTGCACACTCTGTGAGGCATCATTAACTCGCCACACTTGCTGCATTTAACCAGGTTTGGAGCGCTCATTTTCCAATTAGCTCTTCTTTTATCTCTTCTTGCTTTAGAAGATTTGTTCTTTGGACAAATTGACATGGGTTACACCTCCTTAAAATTCTTAAACACATCGCGGATAACTGACATTCTAGGGTCAAGACTTGTATCTTCACAACTACAAGTTCCCTGATTCAGGTTTTGACCACATACGTTGCAAATTCCTTTACAGTCTTCGCTACACAGAATCTTCGTCGGCCACCCTATTAGTACCTCGTTGTAGATCAGTTTATCTACATCGAGAGCATATCCGTCAATATAATTTGATTCATCGAATTCATCTGAATCCATCTTCTCTTCTTCAGAAACTCCTGCTTCAACCTTTTTTGTAAAATCAAGATGAAATTCTGTCGGAACAGGCTCCAGGCAACGATCACAAGGTATCTCTATCACAAGTCCGCATGTCCCGTGAATCTCGATCTGTCTATCTTTTACATAATCAATCGTAATATAGACATCCTCTTTTGATAAAACCGGAAACGTACCGAGTTTTGATTGAAATACTTCTAATGTACATGGAACTGTTTCATCCAAGGATTTATGTGGTTCAGACAAAACATTGGATAGGTCAATTAACATATAGTCACCCCTATTCATACCTAGATTATTATATCACGTAAAAGGTTTTTGTCAACAAATATTTGTTGATTTTGCTTAAAACCTTTCAAATTTTTCGAACTGTTCCAGAAATTCGACGTTTTCTGATACATCAGTATGATGAAACCCTCCCACAAAACTGCAGGAGGGTATTCCTAAAACCATATCATATTCTTATATCTTGTTTATACTAATGCTACCGTCTCACGAGCAATCGCAAGCTCTTCATTGGTAGGAATTACAAGAACTTTTACCTTAGAATCTGGAGTTGAGATTGCAATCTCCTCACCACGTTTGCCATTCGCTTCTTCATCAAGTGTAATTCCAAGATATCCAAGATACTTGATAACATCTGCACGCATAGATCCAGAATTCTCTCCGATACCTGCAGTAAATGCAATGACATCTACCCCATTCATTGCTGCAACATAACTTCCAACATATTTTGCAACACGATATGCAAATACTTCTAATGCAATTTTAGCAGGTTTATTTCCTTCACTTGCAGCAGCGTCCAGATCACGGAAATCGCTGGAAAGATTATTGGAAAGACCATATACACCAGACTTCTTATTCAGCATTGTCATAAGACCAGCAATGTCAAGATCTTCCTTCTTAGCAATGAATTCAAGGATTGCCGGATCAATATCACCGGAACGTGTACCCATTACCAGACCTTCCAAAGGAGTAAGACCCATAGAAGTATCCACGGATTTTCCGTTTTCTACTGCACAGATGCTGGCTCCATTTCCAAGGTGACATACGATTGTCTTTACCTGATCATACGGTTTGCCAACTAATTCAGCAGCTCTCTTAGATACAAAACTGTGGCTTGTACCATGGAAACCATATCTTCTTACTTTGTATTTATCATAATATTCATACGGAAGTCCATACATGTATGCTTTCTCCGGCATTGTCTGATGGAATGCAGTATCAAATACAGCAACCATCGGAGTACCTGGCATTAATTCCTGACATGCATTGATTCCAATCAGGTTTGCCGGATTGTGAAGTGGTGCAAGGTCATTACACTCTTCAATTGCTTTTTTTACTTCATCTGTGATCACAACTGAACTTGCAAATTTTTCCCCACCATGTACCACACGATGTCCAACTGCACCAATCTCATCCAGGCTCTTAACAACTCCTGTCTCTGGATCTGTTAAAGCATCAATTACAAACTGAATTGCTTCTGTATGTGTTGGCATTGCTTTGTCGGATTTCACCTTTTCTCCGCCTGCCGGCTGATAAGTAAGGCTTCCGTCGATTCCGATTCTCTCGCAGAGTCCTTTTGCCAGAACTTCTTCAGATTCAGAATTGATTAATTGGAATTTTAAGGATGAACTACCACAGTTAATAACTAATACATTCATAAATATATACCTCTCTTTGATAATTTATAATATCTCATTAAATAATTAGTCTTCTGCCATACACTGTACAGCTGTGATTGCTACTACACCTTCGATATCTTTCGCACTGCATCCACGGGACAAGTCATTGACCGGTGCTGCAATACCTTGTGTAAGTGGTCCGTAAGCTTCTGCTTTTCCAAGTCTCTGTGCAAGCTTATATCCAATGTTACCAGCATCAAGATCTGGGAATACTAATACATTAGCCTTACCTGCCACCGGGCTACCTGGTGCTTTAGAAGCTCCTACTTCTGGTACAATAGCCGCATCCAGCTGGAATTCTCCATCAAGAAGCAGTCCTTCTGGAGCATTTTCCTTTGCAATACGTGTTGCTTCTACTACTTTATCAACGTCAGGATGTTTTGCACTTCCCTTTGTAGAGTGCGAAAGCATTGCAACGATTGGTTCTTTTCCAGTCAGAAGCTTGAATGAATCTGCAGAAGAAAGTGCGATTGCAGCAAGTTTCTCAGGATCTGGATTCTGCTCAAGTCCAGAATCTGCAAATACGAATGTTCCGTCAGCACCCATATCGCAATCCGGTACTACGATTACGAAGAAAGCAGAAACTAATTTTGTTCCTGGCTTTGTCTTCAGAATCTGCAGACATGGTCTTAATGTATCTGCTGTAGAATGGCATGCTCCAGATACCATACCGTCAGCATCTTTCATCTTGACCATCATAACACCATAATACAGATAATTTGTTAACAGAAGTTCTCTTGCCTGTTCTTCTGTCATACCTTTTTTCTGTCTTAACTCAACAAGCTTTGCAATGTATGCATCTGTCTTCTCATAGGTTGCAGGATCTACAATTGTAGCTCCGCTGATATCAAAAGAGCCCTTATTCTTTGCGATCTCTTCTTCGCTTCCGATTAAGATCAGATTAGCAGTTCCTTCTTTTAATACAGCTTCTGCTGCTTCATAAGTTCTGATGTCTTCTGTCTCAGGAAGTACAATTGTTTTTTTACATGTTTTTGCTTTTGCTTTAATTTCATCTATAAATCCCATGATTGATAGACTCCTTTCCATATATTCTCAGTATTTTTATTATAATACAAAGAGACCTCGTGGACAAGGTCTCTTCTTAGAATCTTATGTCTATTTTTATATACAATTGTCATAAAAATTAGATTATTATAGTGAATCATAGCTGAAATACATGGCTTACGATTGCAAAATATACACTAATAGTACTGATATCTACCAATGTGGAAATCAATGGTGTTGCCATGATTGCAGGATCTAACCCAATCTTTTTTGCAAGCAGAGGCAAGGTACATCCCACTACTTTTGCAATTACGACTGTACATGCCATTGTTAATCCAATCGTAAATGCCATCAACGCATCTCCCTGTCCCATCAGCATAATTCGAATTCCATTGACAACCGAAAGAATCAGACTAATACAGACAGCAACACGGACTTCCTTCCATACTACTTTGAACAGATCACTAAACTCTATCTCTCCCACCGACAATCCACGGATTATCAGCGTGGAACTCTGGGATCCGCAGTTTCCTCCGGTTCCGGTCAACATCGGTATAAATCCCGCAAGCTGTGGCATAACAGCAAGTGCCGCCTCATAACTATTCATGATCATCTGAGTAACTGTTGCAGAAAGCATCAAGAACAGAAGCCATGGGATACGACTCTTTACATGTTCAAACACAGTCGTTCCAAAATAGGATTCCTCACTCGGATTGACACCGGCCATGATACTGATATCTTCTGTGGTCTCTTCCTGTAATACCAACATAGCATCGTCAACAGTTACGATACCGACCATGCACATCTCATGGTCTACAATGGGCAATGCAATCAAACCATATTTTGTGATTGTCCTTGCCACATCTTCCTGGTCATCTGTAGTATGTGCATAAAGCATATTCGTATCCATGATCTCTTCGATAGTCTTGGATTCACTGGTTGTAAGAAGTTCTTTGACATCGACTTGACCGATTAATTTTCTCTTTTCGGTCACATAACAAGTATAGATTGTCTCACGATTCAGACCTACTTGTCTGATTTTTAATATGGATTCCGCCACCGTCATCTCACGCCGTAATGCAATGTAATCTACATTCATTACACTTCCGGCACTGTCTTCAGGATATTGCAGTAATTGATTGATCTGCGCTCTGGTCTCCTCATCTGTCACCATCAAAAGTCTGTCCACCACGTTGGCAGGCATTTCTTCCAGAACGTCAACCGTATCATCGAGGTACATTTCTTCCATGACTTCTTCCAGCTCGGAATCCGTCAGTGCATTGATCAAGACTTCACGCATATCACTGTTCATATACGTAAAAGTCTCTGCTGCTTCTTCTTTTGCCAACAATCGGAATACCATCACTAACTGTTTCTGGTCAAATTCTTCCAATATATCTGCAAGGTCGACAGGATACATATTATTTTCAAGTTCTTCTTTTAATTCTTTGAACTGACGGTTCTCTAACATGTCAAGAATACGTTCTTCAGTCAGTTCTTCACGTTCTTCCAGATAGTCAAACTCTTTTTCTTCCTGTTCTGTATCTTCTGGCTTAACGTTCATCTCTTCGCTTTCCATATATACCCTCCCTCCCAATATTTGCGAACTTAATCTTTCTATAGTATAATCAATTTCAAAAAGATATACAAGGAGATTATGATGAAAATCGTCGGATTAATTACGGAATACAACCCATTTCATAATGGACATTTATACCATATAGAGAAAGCCCGGGAACTTACTGATGCAGATGCTGTCATTGTTGTTATGAGCGGAAATTATGTTCAGCGCGGTGCTCCTGCTATTATGCCAAAGCATTTGCGGGCAGAAGTCGCCCTGGAAGCAGGTGTCGATCTCCTTATGGAGCTTCCCGTATGTTACGCAGTCGGAAGTGCTGAATATTTTGCAGCTGGTGCTATCTCTCTGTTTGAACAGTTGGGATGCGTCGATGCGATCTGTTTTGGAAGTGAATGTGGGGATTATAATGTCCTGGAAAACATTGCACATATCATTTCAGAGGAACCTGAAGAGTATAAGTTTTCTCTGCAGGAAGCATTACGGAAGGGCATGTCTTTTCCACGCGCAAGACAAATGGCTCTCGCCAATTATCTAAAAGATGATTCCATAGATATGATTTTAGAGCAGCCCAACAATATTCTTGGAATTGAATATATTAAAACCCTTCATAAAACCCACAGTAATATCAAGTCATATACTATCAAGCGAAAAGTATCTGGATATCACGATGAACATCTGACTGGGAACTATAGTTCAGCTTCTGCGATTCGCAAGCTTCTTGCATACGCAAGCAATTCCATTCATCTAGAAGGAGAAGGTATGTTTGATGAGCCTGTCATGTCTGAAGTATTGACTAGACTGGAGGATCAGGTACCACCTTCTTGTATACGTATGCTTGAAGAAATGCATCGTAATCGATATCCTATTTATGCCAACGATTTTTCTCTTATCTTAAAATACAAATTATTGTCAGAAACACGTGATACTTTAGTAAAATACAAAGATGTCACCGAAGATCTGGCAAATCGGATCATGAACCATGTCAATGACTTTATAACTTTTGAGCAATTTTGTGATTTGTTAAAAACAAAAGATATAACTTATACTAGAATCAGCAGAAGTTTATTTCATATCTTGCTGAATATAACGAACGAAGATATGCTGATCTACGAAAAAGAAGGCTTTTGCCAATATGCACACATTCTTGGTTTTCGCAAAGATGCCGGAAAACTTTTATCTCACCTGAAACAACATTCCAAAGTACCATTAATCACAAAACTTACGCAGACAAGTGAGCTAAACAATACTGGATTACAGATGTTAGAGCAGGACATCTTTGCTTCCAACCTATATGAAAGTGTTATCACCAACAAATTTAAAATGCCTTTTATCAATGAATATCAACATCAGATTATTAGAATTTGAGATTATAATTCTATCACTTTACTGCACGCAATCGCCATGGAGCCAGCCCCTATGTGGCATGTCACACTCAATGACAGGCGATCCATCACGATATCATAGTCTGGAAAGCGGTTCTGAATCTCCGCTTTCCACTGCATTGCTTCTTCATCAGAACAGGTATACGCAGCTTCCAAATGCACAGTTTGTCCAGCAAATCTTTCACTGATATCCTTTTCCATTGCATCTAACATAGTTTTTTTGGCAGATTTCCATCCACGTACTTTAGCAAATGAATCTAATTTTTCACCTTGAATCTGCAGGACTGGTTTCAGGTTCAGAACTGTTCCCAATGCAGCGGCTGCCGGAGTCACTCTTCCACCTTTTTTCAAATATTTTAACGTATCTACTGTAATATAAATACTGGCTTCTAATTTTTCCCGCATTAAAACATCTTTAATCTCAACTGCAGGCATTCCCTTTTTGGCCATCTCAATAGCATCTAATACAGACTGCCTTTGAGTTACAGAAATTCTCTGGTTATCGATTACATGTACTTTTCCATCAAAATCCTGTGCCAAAGCCATCGCAGTCTCACAAGAACTACTCAGACCGCTTGACATCGGAATATGTACAATTTCCTCATAGCTTTCCAACAGTTCTTCCCACAACTCCATTACATCTGCAGGAGACGGCTGTGAAGTAGAGATATCCGCATCATTTTCCAATCTTTTATAAAATTCATCCTGCGTCAATGTGATATCTTCATAATAAAGTTCTCCATCAATATAAAAAGGCATTGGGAGAACATGAATTCCCAATTGTTCTGCTTGTTTCTGTGTAATTCCGCTGTTGCTGTCTGTTACAATCGCCACTTTTCCCATTCTTCATTTTCCTCTCTAATTCTTAAAACTGTGAATCGGTGCGGGAATTCTTCCCTGTCTGTTCACAAATGCACTGCAATCATATTCATTCACCGGTATAATCGGTGCATAACCCAATAATCCACCAAACTCTGCCGTTTCCCCGACATCTTTTCCAATCACAGGAATCAACCGGACAGCCGTTGTCTTCTGATTGACCATGCCTATTGCCATCTCATCGGCAATAATTCCCGAGATTGTTGATGCTTTTGTCTTTCCGGGAATTGCAATCATATCCAGACCGACAGAGCAGACACAAGTCATTGCTTCTAATTTTTCTATCGTCAAAGCTCCAAGATTCACAGCATCGATCATCCCTTTGTCTTCACTGACCGGGATAAACGCACCGCTTAACCCTCCTACATAAGAAGAAGCCATGACGCCCCCTTTTTTCACCTGATCATTCAACATTGCGAGTGCTGCAGTCGTACCCGGAGCGCCAACTCTTTCCAGTCCAATTTCCTCCAGAATCTCCGCAACACTATCTCCTACAGCAGGAGTCGGTGCCAAAGAAAGATCAATAATTCCAAATGGAATTCCCATTCTTTTTGAAGCCTCTCCAGCAACCAGCTGTCCAACTCGAGTCACTTTAAATGCAGTTTTCTTAATTGTCTCACACAATTTTTCAAATCCCTGTCCGCGTACCTGTTCAATCGCATGCTTTACAACGCCAGGGCCACTAACTCCAACATTAATGACCGCATCCCCTTCAGTAACTCCCAAAAATGCACCCGCCATAAACGGATTATCATCAGGGGCATTACAAAATACCACTAATTTTGCACAGCCCAGAGAATCATTCTCCTTTGTGGCCTCGGCAGTTGCTTTTATTATCTCTCCGCTCAATCTGACTGCATCCATATTAATTCCTGTTCTGGTTGATCCAACATTAATAGAACTACAGACACGGTCAGTGCATGCCAAAGCCTCTGGAATAGATCGAATCAAGTTCTCATCACTCTTCGTCATGGACTTTGAAACCAAGGCAGAATATCCACCGATAAAATTCACACCAACTTCTTTTGCTGCTTTATCTAACGTCCTTGCAATTGTAACATAATCTTCAGACTTCTTACATGCCGAACCGCCGATCAACGCTATTGGAGTCACGGAAATTCTTTTATTTACAATAGGAATTCCAAATTCCCGTTCAATCTGTTCGCCAGTCGAAACCAGATCTTTTGCTGTTGCTGTTATCTTATGATATATATTATCATTTAACTTCTTCAGATCCGAATCAATGCAATCCAATAAACTGATTCCAAGAGTAATCGTCCTGACATCCAGGTTTTCCTCCTCGATCATCTGGTTTGTCTCGTACACTTCATATCTGTTAATCATATTCTAATACCTGGCCTTTCTGTCTTCCTCTATAGTCTGTGCATTTTTTCAAAGATTTCTTCTCTTTGGCAGTGAATCGTCACACCAATGGAAACCCCCAACTCCTCTAACTCTTTTGCCACGCATTGAATCTCTTTTGCAGAATTTGTGACATCAACGATTGCCATCATATTAAAATATCCATCGACAATCGTCTGTGAAATATCCAGAATGTTAATATTCGTCTCTGCCAAATACGTACAGACCTTTGCAATGATTCCAACGGTATCCTTTCCCACAACTGTAATTACACACTTTCTCATCTTAGTTCCTCCTGCTTCTCATGTTTGCCTATAGTGTTATAATATCTGATACAGTATCTCGTTTAGCCACCATGATTGGAATATCATCTCCCTTATATGGGTTGTTTCCATAGCTGACCTCCAGTTTTACTGTCTCATAAGCCAGTTCTTCATAATTGTTTTCCTTACTCAGATGACCAAGTATCACATACTGTAAATTGTCATGTAGTATATCACAAAGAAGCCGCCCTGACAATTCATTTGATAAATGTCCCTTATCACCCATCACTCTTTTCTTCAAAGGATATGGGTATGGACCGACTTCCAGCATATGAATATCATGATTTGCTTCCAGAACAATTCCATCCAGATTCTGTAAATGTTTCACAGTATAATCATCATATTTTCCAAGATCTGTCGCAACAGCAACAGCTTTTTTTTCATTTTCAATTCGATATCCTGATGGTTCTTTTGCATCATGCGATATAGAAAAAGGGCAGATATTCATATCTCCCACAGAAAACACTTCATCAACATTTACTTCGTGCAGTAATCCATCAGGCATCTTGCCCAGGCTACTGCAACCGCGTATTCCCGCTATTGTACCTTTTGTCGCATAGATTGGAATCTCATATTTTCTGCTGAACACACCAAGTCCCTGAATATGGTCAATGTGTTCATGAGTAATCAAAATTCCTTTCAGTTCTTCTCCTTTGACTCCCAGTATATGTAACCCTTCTTCAATCCTCTTCTTACTAATCCCTGTATCTACCAGAAGATGCGTATTATCATCTCCTACATAGATACAGTTACCGCTGCTTCCACTGGCAATGCTGCATAATCTCATACTGTATATTTTCTGCCTTTCTTATAAATCTGCCACAATTTTATCCAACTGTATCTTTGTCTCTTCAAAAGTATTGCTATTATCAATCACACGGTCACAGTGTTTCATAAACATACTCTTTGGAAGCTGTGCCGCAATAATATCATCTACTTTCTTTGAATCATATCCTCTTGCATAGATTAATCTTTTCTTACGAATAGAATCCTCCACATAGATATACCATAACTCATCACAGATTTCCTCGTAGTGATCTTCAATGAGAATCGCTGACTCCAGAATAAATAAATTCGTATTCTTACGTTCTTCTTTGGCAATCTTTTTATAAATCTCTTCTTTCACTGCCGGATGCACAATACTATTTAAAACAGATAATTCTACTTTGTCCGAAAAAACAATATCTGCCAGTTTTTCTCTATCCAACTCGCCTTTTGCATCTAAAATCTCTGTACCAAAATGTGCCACGATTGCATCAAAACACTCTGTACCTTTTTTCTGGAGTTTTTTTCCTACAGCATCAGCCTGACAGATGGTAGCACCATACTTATTATTCAAATATTCTAAGATCTGAGTCTTTCCCGCGCCAACTCCGCCTGTAATTCCAATAACCTTCATTCTCTTACACCTCTACTTTGCCTCGTACCAGTTTTCTCCTGTGTGCATATCAACTTCCAATGGTACATCCAAGGAAGCTGCCTGTTCCATCTCTTCCTGAAGAATTGCCTTCACTTCCTCTAATTCCGGTTGAAAAGCCTCAATCAATAATTCATCATGAACCTGAAGAACCAGTTTTGATTTCATATGCTTTTCCTTCAGCCTTCGGCTGACCCCTATCATGGCAATCTTCATTATATCCGCTGCAGTTCCCTGAATCGGCGAATTCATCGCCACTCTTTCTCCAAAGGAACGTTGCATAAAATTACTGGACGCCAACTCTGGAACCGGACGACGTCTGCCAAATAACGTAACAACATAACCCATATCTTTTGCATGTTTTACCGTGTCATCCAAAAATGTCTTGATTCCCGGATATGTCTTAAAATAATCATCTATATACTTTGCTGCTTCTTTTCGACTGATACTCAGATCCTGACTCAATCCAAAAGAACTGATTCCATACACAATTCCGAAATTAACTGCTTTCGCATTCCGCCGCTGTTGGTCAGTGACTTCATCAAATGGAACATGAAAGACTTGTGAGGCAGTGATTCTGTGAATATCTCTGGCTTCTTTATATGCCTCAATCAAATGACTATCTCCTGAACAGTGGGCCAGTACCCGCAGTTCGATCTGTGAATAATCGGCATCTACAAATATATATCCTTCTTCCGGAACGAAAACCTTACGAATTAATCGTCCCAACTCCATTCGAATCGGAATATTCTGAAGATTAGGTTCTGTACTGCTGATTCTTCCTGTAGCCGTTATCGTCTGATTGAATTTTCCATGAATTCTTCCATCATCACAGATGTAATTTGCCAACCCATCTGCATAGGTAGATTTTAATTTGGAATACTGCCTGTATTCCAAAATTTTCGCAATAATTGGATAATCAGGTGCCAACTTTTCCAACACATCCGCAGCCGTAGAATATCCGGTTTTTGTCTTCTTTCCACCAGGAATCTTCATATTTTCAAACAGCACAACGCCCAGCTGCTTTGGTGAATTGATATTGAATGTCTCATTGGCTTCTTCATAGATCTCTTTCTCAAGTTCTACAATCTTGGCACCCAACTGATCACCATAGAATTTCAGAGCCTCTGCCTCCACTTTTACACCATTTGCTTCCATCTCATACAAAGTAAATAACAATGGCATCTCTATCTCTGTAAAAAGCTTGTCCATATGACATTCCTTAAGTTTTTCCCATAAACGTTCAGATGCTGTATATGCTGTATATGCTTCATAGCATATCTTAACATACAATTCCGCTTTTTCTTCTATTACAATATCCAATTGTTCTCTTGCAACGTCCTCATAAGTGTAATTGCTCTTTAACGGATTCAACAAATACGCTGCGATTGTCGCATCGAAACAGTTTGAAGTATTACTGATCTTTAAATACTTCATCGCTGATTTCAAATCAAACATAACATATCGTTCTGTTTCTTCGGCTATCACCTCCAGCTGATTCAACAGCCACGAAGTATCTATACCATGCCCAGTTCGAATACAATAAACATTCTGTTCAGAGAAACACAACCCTATTCCCCCGACACCTGCCTGATTGGCAAAAAGTGGTAATACATTTTCCGTATCCTGGAAAACACACGCACCTACACATTTTGCAGCCCTGGCTTTCGTCATAATCTCTTCTGCCATCTGAATATCTGTAACTTCTCGAAACACAGACTCAATCTGATTGGAAGGAGCTGTTACATCAAACTTAGAAAGAAGATTCTTGAACTGAAGCTTCTGAAAATATGCATAAGCCTCTTCAGTATAGATATTTCCAAGCTTTGCGTCCTCCAATTTATAAGGAAAATCAGCATCCACATTAATCGTGGCAAGTTTCTTACTCATCACCGCCATATCCCAATGTTCTTTCAATGCTTTGGAGGCTCTAGGCGGCTTTAATTCATCAACATGGTCATAAGCATTCTCAATCGTATGATATTCTGCTATAATCTTCGTAGCAGTCTTTTCTCCAATACTTGGGACTCCAGGAATATTATCCGAGGTATCGCCCATCAAAGCTTTCAGATCAATAAATTCCAAAGGCGTCACTTGATAACGTTCCTTTACATCCTGCGCGAAATAATCTTCAACTTCTGTTCTGCCTTGCTTGGTCTTTGGAATACGTATCTTCACATGCCCTGTTGCAAGCTGAAGTAAATCTCTGTCTCCAGAAATAATCGCCACTTCCATTCCTTGCTTCTCACAACGTTTAGACAAAGTTCCCAGAAGATCATCTGCTTCCAGGCCGGCTGATTCAATCGTCTTGATTCCCATTGCATGTAAAACATCTTTGATGACCGGGACCTGTTGACGCAATTCATCTGCCATAGGCTTTCTCGTACCTTTATACTCCGCATACATCTCATGACGAAATGTCGGAGCATGAACATCAAAAGCAACTGTCAGATATTCTGGTTTTTCTTCTTCTAAGATTTTGAACATAATTGTTAAAAATCCGTAGATTGCATTCGTGTGAAGCCCATCTGCATTCGTCAGATCCGGCAGGCCATAAAACGCACGATTTAAAATACTATGTCCATCTATCAATACAATCTTTTCATTCATATAGAATTCTCCATTAAAAACAAAACTACCCTATTACTATACACCAAAACATTGGTTTTTAAAAGGAAATTATTCACCAAATCAATTTTACCCTGTTTTTTTTGCAAAATTTCTTTATAAAACCATTGACATTCTCAAATTAAAAGGTTATAATTTATCATGTTGTTGCGAAAAGCAAAAGAACATGCGGATGTGGCGGAATGGCAGACGCACAAGACTCAAAATCTTGCGAGGGCGACTTCGTGTGGGTTCAAGTCCCACCATCCGCATTAAAAACCAGGTCAAGTACGGATCTGGTTTTTATTTTTTAAGAAAAAAGATGCGTTATATCATTTATTAATCTGATATATAACGCATCTTTTTTCTTAAATATATTAGAAACTATCTGTCGGAAACATTGCATCATCAAGTGCTGTCATATCTTCCTGAGAAATATAATATACACCATCAGCATCTGGCTGTACGGTAATTGTAACGATTGCAGGATCACCATATGCAGGATCTTCCATTCTTGCAGCCATAAGATCATACATTCTCTGGAATACCATCTGATTCAATTCCTCATCACTCGGAATCTCTGTCATATTACTTATTTCTTCTGTAAGAGAAGCCGTCACCTCTTCCTGAATTCCTTCAAAGGCTATAAACGGTTCTACTGTAATGTCAATCGTATATGCATCGTTATCCGATTCTTTTGCCTCTCCTACTTCGTATTTTGCATGCTTGACCATATCCAGGAACAATTCTCTGTAACTTGCCATCAGTTCTTCTGATATTCCAAGGTCAGAAAAACCAGCTTCTTCCATTGTTGTGTCAATATTGCCCTCATACAACTCATTTGCCTCATCTTCTGTGGATTTCGTCCATTCGATATAGTCATCAAATTCTCCTTTATAGCTGGCATCCAAAACAGACTTTGCATAAGAACTTGCATCTTCCGCACTCATTCCCCCGCAACCACTCAAAAGAGACATTGCCATAACAAGCAAAACAGCCAAAAGCCCTTTTTTTCTCATTCCTATTCCTCCTACTCCTGTATAAGATATGAGTATACCATACACTTTATTTTTCATAAATTCAACTCTTGACAGGGGACCTTGTTGTTAATTTTCAGTTAATTTTCTGCCAATTTCAAAGCAATCAAATGTTGCAAAATAATCTGCCGGAGTTTCAGCCCTTCGAATTAACTGAGTCGTTCCGTCTTCTTTCAAAAGAACTTCCGCTGATTTTAACTTTCCATTGTAGTTATATCCCATGGAAAATCCGTGAGCACCTGTATCGTGAATCACTAGTAAATCGCCAATATCAATCTTTGGCAACATACGGTCAATGGCAAATTTATCATTATTTTCACACAAAGAACCTGTAACATCGTATTTGTGATCGCATGGATGATTTTCTTTTCCCATAACAGTAATATGATGATAAGCACCATACATTGCAGGACGCATCAAATTTACTGCACATGCATCAACGCCAATATATTCTTTGTGTGTATGTTTTTGATGAATCGCTGTAGTTACCAGGCAACCATATGGTCCCATCATAAAACGTCCTAATTCTGTATAAATTGACACATCACCCATTCCGGCCGGAACCAGAACCTCTTCATATACTCTGCGGACACCGTCCCCTATTATCCGAATATCATTTGGCTCTTGATCAGGTGTATACGGAATTCCAATTCCCCCAGACAGATTGATAAACTTGATATGCACACCTGTTTCCTTCTGAAGTTTTACTGCCACTTCAAATAATACCTTTGCAAGCATAGGATAATATTCATTCGTCACAGTATTACTTGCAAGAAATGCGTGAATTCCAAATTCTTTTGCTCCTTTTTCTTTCAATATTTTAAATGCATCAAATAATTGTTCCGTTGTCATACCATATTTGGCATCTCCTGGATTGTCCATAATATCATTACTGATTTTAAACAATCCACCCGGATTGTAGCGACAACTAATGATCTCCGGAATATGTCCAATTGTTTTCTCCAAAAAATCAATATGTGTAATATCATCCAGATTAATGATAGCTCCTAATTTTTCAGCAAGCACGAATTCCTCTGCAGGCGTATCGTTAGATGAAAACATAATATCTTCTCCAGATGCACCTATTGCATCAGAAAGCATTAATTCTGTATATGACGAGCAATCACAGCCACAGCCATATTCTCGCAAAATATTAATCAAGAATGGATTAGGTGTCGCTTTTACTGCGAAATATTCTTTATAGCCTTTATTCCATGAAAATGCTTCTTTTAATGCTTTCATATTTTTACGAATACCTTTTTCATCATACAAATGAAAAGGTGTTGGATACTCTTTTACAATCTCATCTAACTGTTCTTTCGTTACAAATGGTTCTTTTTTCATTGTTGGTTTTCCTCCCGCATCGATAGTAGTTTTATTTCATTCGAAAGTGCAGTTTTGTATAACTCCACAAAATTTTTCTGTCCAGAATACAAACAAGTATTCAAGCTTCCTTCTCCATATTCTCCAGTAAGAACATATCTAGAATCTGCAATCAGGCCAATCTGCATACCTCTGTTTTCACCAACATATACCTTAGCATTATCAAAGGATGCTGGCTGATCTGTAATAATCACAACCTTCTTTTTGTCGCGAATTAAGTCTTCTAATTCTCTGACTAAAAGAAGCAGATAATTCCTTGTGCAGCTGATATATACTCTTTTTTCCACCTGAGACAAGAGATTTCTCATCTTGTCCAGGATATGATCAGCACCTTCAATTGTAATATATCCTTCCACATATGTCTTTTCAGATGGTACATGTGCGATCAGCCATTTCTTTGATTCTTCCAGCTTACGGATACGATTCTTGCAGAATTCATCCAGTGGAACCGGAACATATTTTCGCGTATTTCCTTCTTCTACCAGATATGCAATACCCTTCTCCGTCATATTTGCAAGAGAATTATACGCATTCGATCTAGAAATTCCCGTCTGCTTAGCCACCTCATATCCTGTCACTTTTCCTTCAGTTATCATACATTGATAAATATTTGCTTCCTGCCGCGTAAGGCCAAATTCCATCAGACGTTCCACAAATGACAGCTGTTCCAATTAATCACCCCATTTCTTTTAGTAGTTCTCGATAGGAACACTATAAAGGATGTTAGATAATATGTCAATACATTCACAAGGTTTTTTTAATTTCATTAAGGGTCTAATAGCTAACAAAGGTCAAGAAAAAAGAGGCAGAAACATTCCGCCTCTATTACTACAACGATTTCTTAATCTACAACCGCAATCCTCATCATATTGCTGACTCCAGTCTTCACTCCAGCCACATTGGTAGATGGAATTCCAGCTGTCAGGATCACAACATCTCCTGTCTCTGCCATCTGTTTTGCACAGATCAGATCAATTGCACTATTACAGATATCTTCCGTCGTATGAACTTCAATAGATTTTAATGGTCTTACGCCCCAGTAAATCTGCATTCTTCTCAAAGTTGTTTCATTCGGACTAACGCCAATGATGTCCATCTGCGGTTTGAACTTAGATACAACTCTTGCCGTTGCTCCTGACACTGTAGGAGTAATGATACATTTTGCTCTTAGGTTATTTGCAGTTGTTACAGTCGCATGGCCCAGGGCACTGGACGCACTCTTCATCCTATGCTCACCGGCTTTCTTAAGAATCAGATCATAATCCAGATGTTCTTCTGTACTTTCTACAATATGAACCATCATCTGAAGAGCTTCAACTGGATATTTACCCTGCGCAGTCTCACCAGAAAGCATGACCGCATCCGTTCCGTCATATACGGCATTAGCTACGTCTGTTACTTCTGCTCTTGTCGGGCGAGGATTGCGGATCATAGAATCTAACATCTGTGTTGCAGTAATAACCGGTTTATAATTATCATTACATTTCTGAATGATCATCTTCTGAAGATATGGAACCTCTTCTGCAGGAATCTCAACACCAAGGTCTCCACGGGCCACCATGATTCCATCAGCGCATCGAATGATCTCATCAATATTCTTGATTCCCTCTGCATTTTCAATCTTGGCAATAACCGGAATATATGGGGCACCGCATTCTTTCAAAAATGCTTTGATTTCAAGAATACACTCTGCATTTCTCACAAATGATGCTGCAATAAAATCAACCTTCTGCTCTACACCAAATCGAAGATCGTCTCTGTCCTTATCAGTAATTGCAGGAAGTCTGACTGGAACATTCGGTACATTCACACCTTTACGCTCTCCCAATTCACCACCGTTCACTATCTTACACACAATCTCAGTGTCTCTTTTTTCTTTTACTTTCAACTCAATAAGTCCATCATCAATCAAAATCGTACTTCCAACCTGAACATCTGCGACCAGACCTGGATATGTGATAGATGTCTTCGTCTCATCTCCGACAATATCCTCTGTGCTTAAAGTAAATACATTACCAGCCTGAAGCATTACTTTCTTGCCATCTTTCAAGATTCCCGTACGTATCTCTGGTCCTTTTGTATCTAAAAGAATCGCAATTGGCTTTCCTTCCTCATCACGAATCTTTTTCAGCACATCCATTCTCATCTTCTGTTCTTCATGATCACCGTGAGAAAAATTAAATCTGGCAATATCCATACCACTCTGGACTAATTTTCTCATAAGGCTTTCATCATTCGTGTTTGGTCCCATTGTACAAATAATTTTTGTTTTTTTCATATTCCCTTAATTCCTCTCTTATAACTATTATTGGTAAAATCATTTTACATGTGTATGTGTAAACAAATGATCCTGACAATATTCATAATTACCATTACATTTAGAACAATACCTGAATTCCAGCTTTGGATCATCCAACTCCGTTCTGCCACAGACTGCACATCTGTGTTTTGCACCGTTTGCATAGGTATTAACAGGACGCTGTGCATGCCTTACTTTGCGTTGAAATTCCTTTTTTCGCTTCATCTGTCGCGGAGAATACGCCCTTGCATTTCTTGAATTCAAGAAAAAGATCAGAAAGTTCAGTATGGAAACCACTGCTGCAAGAGCGTTAGCCTTGTAATAAATACCATAGACACTTCCGCCATAAGCCGGCAAAAATGCCTGAACAATCGCATAGACAAAATATAATCCATCAATCAATGCCAGATATTTTGCTTTGATCGGTATCACAAAAAACAGCAAAAACTGTAGATCAGGATATAAAGCAGCAAAAGCAAAAAACAGAGACATATTCAGATACCAGGTATCCATCTGAAAAGAGATTCCTGTCAAGAGATAAGCAATAATTGCTGCAATCACATGGAAAATCATTCCGGAAAAGAAGTAAAGATTAAACCGAAATGCTCCCCAGGCTCTCTCTAACTGCTGTCCAATCATAAAATATAAATATAACGCAAATATAATAAAAATCAGGCTGGTAGACGGTGGTTGAATTATGAATGTCACAATCCTCCATATCTGACCATGCAAGATTGCCGAAGCGTTCAGGCTCAGATATTGGTAATAGAATGATGGATTCACCAGATTTAAGACAAATCCAGCAGCATACAAAATAATAATATAATACATCAGATTCGGAATCGCATATCTTCCGAACTTTCTCTCCAGTTTATCTAACCAATTGTTCATAGAATAATCCCTGTCTTTCATATGTTTTACACTGTAGTCATTCTAACTTTTCATAGAATATTTGTCAATTCTGCTATACAAGTTTAAATAATTTTAACATTTATTTTATGCTAAAATAATCAATTGCGAATTGTCTTTTCGAATAATTTGTCGTATAATGTTACAGTCTGTAAAACAAAAACACATTTAATAAGAAGAAAGTCATAGATGAAAATGTAATAAGGAGTACATATTATGAGTCAAAAAGATATTTATACCCTTGGAATTGATATTGGTTCCACGACGGTAAAAATTGCCATTCTGGATGAGAATAATGATGTTGCCTTTTCTGATTATGAAAGACATTACGCGAATATCCAGGAGACATTATCTGATCTGCTTGGAAGAGCAATTTATAAATTAGGTCCTATTCATGCTTCTCCGGTCATCACAGGTTCCGGCGGACTAACCCTTGCCAAGCATCTTGGTGTTCCATTTGTGCAGGAGGTAATCGCCGTTTCCACCGCATTACAGGATTATGCTCCTCAGACAGATGTTGCCATTGAATTAGGCGGGGAAGACGCTAAGATCATTTATTTTGAAGGCGGTAATGTAGAGCAGCGTATGAACGGCGTATGCGCCGGCGGTACCGGATCCTTTATTGACCAGATGGCTTCTCTGCTCCAGACAGATGCATCTGGGTTAAATGAATATGCCAAAAATTATAAATCTTTATATTCTATTGCTGCACGATGCGGAGTATTTGCTAAATCCGACATCCAACCGCTGATCAATGACGGTGCTTCTAAAGAAGACCTGGCAGCTTCTATTTTTCAGGCTGTTGTGAATCAAACAATCAGTGGATTAGCCTGTGGAAAACCGATTCGAGGACATGTTGCATTTTTGGGCGGACCGCTTCATTTCTTATCTGAATTAAAAGAAGCTTTCGTCCGTACATTAAAGCTAGATAATGAACATACGATTGCCCCTGGGCATTCTCACTTATTCGCCGCCATCGGATCTGCACTGAATTCTAAGAAAGATCTGGATGTATCTTTACAGCAGATGCAGCAGCGCCTGGAAGGTAAAATCAAGATGGATTTCGAAGTAGAACGTATGGAGCCGCTTTTTACCAGCGAAGCAGACTATCATGCTTTTGAAGAAAGACACGCAAAACATCAGGTTCCTGTGAAAGACCTGGAATCTTACCGCGGCAAAGCCTTTCTGGGAATCGATGCCGGTTCCACTACTACCAAAGCAGCGCTGGTCGGTGAGGATGGCACATTATTATACTCTTTCTATCATAACAACGAAGGAGATCCTCTTGGTACCACCATAACTGCAATTAAGGATATCTACAGTAAGCTTCCGGAAGGTGTGGAGATTGTCCACTCCTGCTCAACCGGATATGGAGAAGCCCTGATTAAATCTGCGCTTTTGTTGGATGAGGGCGAAGTAGAGACAGTCTCTCATTACTATGCTGCATCTTTCTTTGAGCCGGATGTAGACTGTATCCTGGATATTGGCGGACAGGATATGAAGTGTATCAAGATCAAGAATCAGACCGTCGACAGCGTTCAGTTAAATGAAGCCTGCTCTTCTGGCTGCGGTTCTTTTATAGAGACCTTTGCAAAATCTCTGAACTATTCTGTCGAAGATTTTGCTCATGAAGCATTATTTGCCCGTAATCCGATCGACCTTGGTACACGCTGTACTGTATTCATGAATTCCAAGGTAAAACAGGCCCAAAAAGAAGGGGCTGAAGTTGCTGACATCTCTGCCGGACTTGCATATTCCGTTATTAAGAACGCTTTGTTTAAAGTAATCAAAGTGTCCGATGCTTCCGAACTTGGCAATCATATCGTCGTACAGGGCGGAACTTTCTATAATAACGCAGTACTTAGAAGTTTTGAAAAAATCGCCAACTGCGAAGCAATCCGACCGGATATTGCCGGAATCATGGGTGCTTTCGGTGCAGCTTTAATCGCACGGGAAAGATATGTAGACTGCGAGGGCACAACTATGCTGCCTATCGAAGAGATCGAATCTCTGGAATATTCTACAACTATGGCCAAATGTAAAGGATGTACCAACAACTGCCGCCTGACCATCAACCACTTCAGCGGCGGTCGTAAATTCATTACAGGTAACCGCTGTGAGCGCGGTCTTGGTAAAGAAAAGTCCGCCAATAAACTGCCTAATCTGTTTGAATATAAGTTAAAACGTTATTTTGATTACACTCCGTTAACAGAGGAAGAGGCAAAACGAGGAACCATCGGTATTCCACGTGTCCTGAACATGTATGAGAATTATCCATTCTGGTTTACCTTCTTCCATACTCTTGGATTCCGTGTTGTATTATCGCCGGTTTCCACCAGAAAGGTATATGAACTTGGTATCGAATCTATTCCAAGTGAATCAGAATGTTACCCTGCAAAACTTGCCCACGGACATGTACAATGGCTAATTAATGAAGGAATTAAATACATATTTTACCCAAGTATTCCTTATGAACGTAATGAATTTGCAGAAGCAAACAATCACTACAATTGCCCAATTGTAACTTCTTATCCTGAAAACATCAAAAATAATATTGATGCTATCGTAAATGGGGATGTTGATTTTATCCATCCATTCCTTTCATTTGCAAATGAAGAGACAATTGCCTATCGAATGGTAGAGGTATTCTCTGATAAGTTCTCCATTCCTGCTGCTGAAATCAAATCAGCTGTACATGCAGCCTGGGACGAACTCGATTCCTGTAGGAAAGATATGCAGAAAAAGGGAGAAGAGACCATCAAGTTCCTGGAAGAGACCGGTAATCGTGGAATCGTTCTTGCCGGAAGACCTTACCATATTGACCCGGAAGTAAACCACGGAATTCCGGAATTGATCAACTCTTATAATATTGCTGTATTGACAGAGGATTCCGTTTCTCACCTGCATCCGGCAGAACACCCGTTGAACGTTATGGATCAGTGGATGTACCATTCTCGTCTGTATGCGGCGGCAAATTATGTGAAAACAACAGAAAATCTGGATTTGATCCAGCTAAATTCTTTTGGTTGTGGTCTAGATGCTGTTACAACAGATCAGGTAGCATCTATTTTGAATGATTCTGACAAGATTTATACATCTTTGAAGATTGATGAAGTCAACAACTTAGGTGCTGCGAGAATCCGTGTCAGATCTCTGCTTGCTGCCATCCGTGTCAGAGAAAAACGCCACGAAGAAAGAGAGATTCATTCTTCTGCTATAACAAAAGTGCCTTTCACGAAAGAAATGCGTAAGGACTATACGATTCTCTGCCCACAGATGTCACCGATTCACTTTGAATTACTGGAACCTGCATTCAGAGCTTCCGGTTACAACATTGAAGTCTTGCCAAATGATAATAAACAGGCAGTAGATGTAGGATTAAAATATGTTAATAACGATGCCTGCTATCCATCTCTTATGGTAGTCGGACAGATCATGGAAGCTATCCTTTCTGGTAAATATGATACCGATAGGATTGCCGTCATCATCAGCCAGACCGGTGGTGGATGCCGTGCATCTAACTATATCGGTTTTATACGACGTGCATTAAAGAAAGCCGGCTATGGACACATTCCAGTCATCTCTATTAATTTAAGCGGGCTGGAAAGTAACCCTGGATTCAAGATTACACTTCCACTGGTACTCCGCGGCGTATATGCAGTCGTATTTGGAGATATTTTCATGAAATGCGTATATCGCCTTCGTCCATATGAAGCTGTACCAGGATCTGTAAACGCCATGCATGAAAAATGGAAAAAGGTCTGCCAGGAGTTCGTATCCCAGGGTTATCCTTCCAGACACCGCTTCAGCCAGCTTTGCCACGATATCATAAACGACTTCGATCAGAATATTGAACTTCTGGATATCAAAAAGCCACGCGTCGGCGTTGTCGGAGAGATTCTGGTAAAATTCCTCCCGGCTGCCAATAACTATCTGGTAGAACTATTGGAAAATGAAGGAGCGGAAGCAGTCGTACCAGATCTGCTGGATTTCCTTCAGTACTGCTTCTACAATCAGAATTTCAAAGTATCTCACCTTGGTATGAAGAAATCCAAGGCAACAATCGGTAATCTTGGAATTGCAGCAATTGAGTGGTTCCGCGCACCTGCTACCAAAGCATTTGAAAAGAGCAAACATTTTGCTCCACCTGCTGACATCCGCAATCTTGGCAAGATGGCTTCTGAAATCGTATCTCTTGGAAACCAGACAGGTGAAGGCTGGTTCCTTACTGGCGAGATGCTGGAGCTGATTCACAGTGGTGCGCCGAACATTGTATGTACTCAGCCATTCGCCTGCCTTCCAAACCATGTAGTAGGAAAAGGCGTTATCAAAGAATTAAGAAGACGCTATCCTGAGTCCAATATAGTAGCAATTGATTTTGATCCAGGAGCAAGTGAAGTAAATCAATTAAACCGAATCAAATTAATGCTGTCTACAGCAAATAAAAATTTAGGGAATTAGGCGCTTGCCTAATTCCCTTTTACCCAATTGATGTTTTCTCCATCACTGATTGCAATAATCGTCCCCATCTGATCTGTCCGGTATATCTGTACATCATCATTTTCCAGTTTTTCTATAGTCTCCCAATGTGGATGCCCATATTGATTATCCACGCCACAACTAATGACAGCCCAGGTAGGATCTGTTGCTTTCAGAAACTCATCACTTGTAGCGGTACTGCTTCCATGATGACCACATTTTAACACATCACATTCTAGTTCACTGCCAAAATGCTTTGCCATAGTTTCTTCGGACTTTTCTTCTGCATCTCCGCACATTACAAAGGAGTTGATTCCATGATTTAACTTGATTCCTACAGAAGAACTATTCAGATCGCTCTGATCCACTAATTCTTCGTCTGGACAAAGAACAGTAAATTCAGCATCTCCCAAAGTAAAAATCTCTCCTACTCTCGGATAAACAATCTGAATATTAAATTCTTTGATATCATCTATCACTTCCAGATAAGTTATGGTATCATTGGCAACATCTGGCATAAGCACCATCTGAACATCTATATTTTCCAATACATCATCTGCTCCTCCAATATGATCCGCATCGGGATGTGTAAGGATCAGATAATCCAGTGTATCAATCCCATTTTTCAGTAAATAAGCCACTACAGATTCTCCCTGGTCATTATTGCCTGCATCTATGAGCATATTATGTCCTTCAGTCTGAACAATCGTACAATCTCCCTGACCAACATCCAGAAAAGTCACTTTCATCTCTCGCGTTGCAACCGTATCAGCTATACTTCTGTCGCTTTTTCCTGACACAGTAGTAATATCATCCAGATTAGCATAACCTGCCACTGCCAACGTCAGCGCAGCTATAAATGCTGCTATTTTCTTTACATTCTTCATATTCGTATACTCCCCTTAATACATTTCCATCTATTATAAAATTCTCGTTCTGGAAAATCAACCTTTTCTTGTCATCTATGACACAGTGTGCTATATCCTGACTTTTGCAAGAAAATAAGTATAAAATACCCGTCAAGCCCAATAAATACAGGGCCTGGCGGGTTTGCCATTTTGTCATATTTTCATGGCGTTTTTTCCTTTGGAATGAAAAAAGTGAAA
>NZ_JAFBIX010000024.1 GCF_021531895.1 Faecalicatena contorta
GATGAGTTCGTTCAGTAATTGGGAATGTCAGGCGCAAGGGAGTTGGATAGGCTGGTCTGTATCCGTCTAGTCAAGCGTTAGAATCCGTTACAGAAAAAAGAGTTGCAATTCCGTGTGAGAATTTGGCTTCCAGCCAAATTCGAAAGGACTGCTGAATCGAGAAATTATCCAAATTTCTCGGTGAATCAGTCCGGTCACGAAATTGTAACTCTTTTTTCTGTTATGGATTCTTGGCGAAGGATACCGGATACAGACCAGCCTATTCAACTCCCTTGCGCCGTACACCTCCCAATTACCAACTAACTAATCTAAATTCCCACTTAATCATCTTCTTCTTGCTGTACACTGTAGGTCTGTCTCTTTCTTGCCATTTCATCATTTTCCAGATATTCGTCATAGGTGGTAATCTTGTCGATCAGTTTACCGCCGGGAACGATTTCCATAATACGATTGGCGGTCGTCTGTACGATCTGGTGGTCTCTGGAAGAGAAGAGGATGACACCAGGAAACTTGGTCATACCGTTGTTCAGTGCGGTGATAGACTCCATGTCAAGGTGGTTGGTTGGCTCGTCCAGAATCAGTACATTGGCTCCAGAGATCATCATTTTAGATAAGAGGCATCTTACCTTTTCACCACCAGAGAGTACATTGACTTTTTTCACTCCGTCATCACCAGAGAACAACATGCGTCCAAGGAAGCCGCGTACATAGGTTACGTCCTTTTCCTCGGAGTACTGGGTCAGCCATTCTACGATGGAGTAATCATTATCAAATTCACTTCCGCTGTCCAGTGGAAAATATGCCTGCGAGGTTGTAATTCCCCATTTGTAAGTTCCCTCATCCGGTTCCATTTCTCCGGCGAGAATCTGGAACAGTGTTGTCTTGGCGAGCTCGTTGCTTCCTACAAAAGCAACTTTGTCATCGTGATTCAGGGTAAAAGAGATGTTATCCAATACTTTTTCTCCATCGATTGTCTTGCTTAATCCTTCAACGGTAAGGACTTCGTTTCCAATCTCACGGTTCGGACGGAAGTCAATATAAGGATATTTGCGGCTGGATGGCTGAATATCGTCCAGCTGTATTTTCTCAAGGGCACGCTTTCTGGAGGTTGCCTGCTTGGATTTGGAAGCATTGGCACTGAACCTGGAGATGAATTCCTGAAGTTCTTTGATCTTTTCTTCTTTTTTCTTGTTGGCTTCCTTCATCTGACGGATCAGCAGCTGGCTGGATTCATACCAGAAGTCGTAATTACCAGCATAGAGCTTGATCTTGCCATAGTCTATATCCGCAATCTGGGTACAGACTTTATTCAGAAAATATCGGTCATGAGATACAACGATAACTGTATTATCAAAGTTGATCAGAAATTCTTCCAGCCATGCGATGGCATCCAGATCCAAATGGTTGGTTGGCTCGTCCAGAAGAAGAATATCTGGGTTGCCGAACAATGCCTGCGCAAGAAGCACTTTAACTTTTTCCGGACCATTTAAGTTTTTCATCAATTCGTAATGCATCTCAGTTGGAATTCCAAGTCCGTTTAATAAAGTTGCAGCATCAGATTCTGCTTCCCAGCCATTCATAGCGGCAAATTCAGCTTCTAATTCACTGGCTTTGATTCCATCTTCATCGGTAAAATCTTCTTTTGCGTAAATGACTTCTTTTTCTTTCATGATTTCATAAAGTCTTGCATTTCCCATCATGACAGTGTCTAGGACAGGATATTCATCGTATTTAAAATGATCTTGCTGAAGGAAAGAGAGACGTTCTCCTGGAGTGATGATAACTTCTCCCTTAGTTGGTTCCAGCTGTCCGGAAAGAATTTTGAGAAAAGTAGATTTTCCTGCACCGTTGGCACCAATCAATCCATAACAGTTTCCTTCCGTGAACTTAATATTTACATCTTCAAATAAGGCTTTTTTACCAACACGTAATGTTACATTGCTTGTACTGATCATAGTATCTGCTCCTTATGATTTCAATATCGTTAATAATTACATACATTGCCTATATTAACAAATATAACAGGAAATAGCAAGTTCAGAAAAATTTCAGTTTTCCTGCTTGAAAAATAGGTATATAATAGCAGATAAGAAAGTGGGGTATAGATTATGGTAAAAGCAACAATGGTACTTGAAGGAGGAGCGACCAGAGGGGTATTTACGTCTGGTGTTCTGGATTATCTGATGGAACAGGAACTGTATGTATCTCATGTGATCGGAGTATCTGCCGGATCATGCAATGCGGTGGATTATGTCTCCAGACAGATTGGAAGAACCAGAGACTGTATGATACACAAAGAGAAAGAGTATAGTTATTATTATGGCTTTCGAAAGTTCATAAAGGAAAAAAGTCTTATGAATATGGATATGATCTTTGACAAATATCCGAATGAAATATTTCCATTCGATTTTGAGACTTATTTTGCTTCAGATATAAGATGTGAAATTGTGACGACGAACTGTGATACTGGGCAGGCGGAATATATGACAGAAGAAAAAGACGGCGATCGTCTGATGAAGATCTGCCGGGCATCCAGCAGTATGCCACTGGTTTCTCCAATTGTGAATGTGGATGGAAGCCCTTATCTGGATGGTGGGCTGGCAGATTCTGTCCCGGTAAAAAGAGCAATGGAACTGAAAAATGAAAAAATCATTCTGATTCTGACCAGGAATCCTGGATATCGGAAGAAACCTGTCTCAAAAGGTATGGCTGATCTTTATCGGAGAGCTTACAAATCTTATCCAAATCTTGTACGGACAACGATCCGGCGTAATAGTGAATACAATAAGCAGATGAAGCTGGTAGAACAGCTGGAGAGAGAAGGAAAGATATTTGTGCTGAGACCTCTGATTCCGACGGTATCAAGATTAGAAAAAGATTATGATACTTTGATGCATTTCTATGAGCATGGATATCGTTTAATGAAGAAGGAATTTCAGGCGTTAAAAGAATATTTGGAAGGGTAAAAGGAGGATAAAATATGCATTTATACGAACATCACATTTCAACGAAAAAAGCGCAGCAAATGTCAAAGATAACAAATATGATTCGGGAAGATATTGAAAAAAGTGGTGTTTCCGATGGAATCGTAGTTGTCTATTCACCTCACACTACAGCTGGATTTACCATCAATGAGAATGCAGATCCGGATGTAGTGCATGATATGTTGTGTGGATTTGAGGAAGCATTTCCGACAAAGACAGGATATTATCAACATATGGAGGGAAATTCCCATGCGCATATTAAAACTACGTGTGTCGGTCCTTCTCAGACATTGATTTTGAATCAAGGTGAGCTGATTTTGGGGATATGGCAGGATGTTTATTTTTGTGAATTTGATGGCCCTCGTAATCGTAGATTTTATGTAAAGATCATAGAGGGATAGAGTCATGGATAACAGAACCTTACTGGAGTTTATGGCTGTCGCTGAAAAATTAAAGTGTCAGGTCAGACATTCCTGGACTTCTACGGGAAGAAGAGAAAGTGTGGCAGAGCATACCTATCGTCTGTGTGTATTTGCATGGCTTATAAGAAGAGAATTCCCAGAATGTGATATGGATAGAGTAATGGAGATGTGCCTGTTCCATGATCTTGGTGAAGCGGTGCATGGAGATGTGCCTTGTTTTTTGAAAAATGCACAGGACAATGAAAAAGAAGCAGATGCTATTGAGCAGATTGCGTCAATACTTCCGAAAAAAGAACGAGAAGAATTGAAAGAATTATTCTCTGAATTAGAGGATAACAACACGCAAGAGGCTAAGATTGTTCATGCGCTGGATAAGATGGAGACTTTGATTCAGCATAATGAAGCTTCTATAGATACTTGGCTTTTGCTGGAGTATGATCTTCAGATGACATATGGTCAGTATCAGGTAAAGTTTTCCCCTTATCTTCAGGCTTTAAGAAAAATGATAGAACAGGATTCTGTCGATAAGATATCTAAGGCAGAAAAAAATACAAAGCAAATAGAAAGCAGAAATTCTGATGGATTTTATATCACTAAAGATCCTGAGAAAATAGATAAACAAAGAGTGGTCGAATTGCTCCATCAATCAGAATGGGCAAAAGAACGTCCTGAGTCTATGATATTTAAAGCAATGGAGAATTCTGTATCTTATGGGGTTTTTGATAAGTATGATTTTATGGTAGGATATGCCAGAATCATCACGGATCATGTCACTACATTTTATCTGATGGATGTTATTATAGATGAAAAGTACAGGCATCAGGGGTTAGGGACCATACTTATGGATGCAATTATGGCAGATGTAGGAGATCTGTGGGGAATCTTGCATACAGAAGATGCACAGGAATTCTATACCCGGTATGGGTTTATGATAAAAGGATTCGGACAGGATCAGGTTATGGAGAAGGAGCGCTAGTCCTTCTCTATAGATCCTCCAGATTGATCTCGCGTGGTGTCTCCATGTGCTGTAATGTCACTTCGTAAATGTGTTTTTCGTCTCCGTCTTCCATCGTGCGTAAGATGGCAAGATGTTCATCATAGGTAGTTTTCATACGCCCTTTGTGAGCAAGAGAAAGGGCTGCAAGTTTTTGCATACGGTACATAAAAGTATCAAAAATAGAAGAAAACTGTTCATTTTCAACATAGGATATGATTTTCGTATGGAATTGGAAATCATATTCAGAAAAATCTTCAATCGACTGTGTCGTATCTAAAATTTCTTTCATATTTTCCATAATAAAATGTAATTCTTTGAATAATTTTTTTGCCTTTTTATTATCTGCATCCCGGGCAATCTGAAAAGTGCAGTAACATTCCAATGCAGAGCGAACCTGGAAAGTTTCATATACATCCTTGCGGCTTAACTGATGAAGTGTAAATCCTTTACTTGGAATGATATCAATGTATCCTTCCTGAGCAAGGCGATGAATTGCATCTCGAAATGGAGTGCGTGATATACCTAATTCCTTCGAAAGTTTTGTTTCAGAATAGATTTCCTGGTAGGAAAGCTGATTGGTTGTAATCATATTACGTAAATGCTGGTATGCTTGTTCATTTAATGGGATCATAGTAACTCCTTTATTTATTGATAAATATTTTTTTAACAAAAATAGCGAATGTAATCGTCTAAAACTATGTAAATATCATACAATAATCAAAAAAAGTGGTCAATAGTAGTGGGAAAATAGGGAAAAATATTATTGTATAAAAGTGTTAAATAGATAACGACAAAATATTAACAAAATGAGCAAAATGCACAAAATTGATTAGCTTAAACTGGCAAAAAAGGAGAAAAGGAAATAACATCTTGACCGGTATACCGGTATGTAGTAGAGTGAAGATAGAAACAGAAATAATGAACGGATTATTTCAAAATCAAACACAAATTAACAATGAAAGAGAAAGGAAGAAAGACAATGAAAGTAGGATTTATCGGACTTGGTATTATGGGAAGACCAATGGCAAAAAACTTGTTAAAAGCAGGTGTTGAATTGATGGTTTCTGATCTGAACAAAGAGGCTGTTGCAGATGTCGTAGCAGCAGGAGCTGTTGAGGCTGACTATGCTGAGATAGGTGAACAGTGTGAGAGAATCATCATTATGGTTCCAAGCGGAGCTATTTCAAAATCGATTTTATTTGGTGAAGGTGGAGTTGCATCTACAATCAAAGCTGGCAGTGTAGTGTGTGATATGAGTTCTGTTACACCGGTGGAATCTAAAGAATGTTATGAAGGATTAAAGGAAAAAGGAGTTGGCTTTGTGGATGCGCCTGTGTCTGGAGGAGAACCTGGAGCAGTTGCTGGAACTTTAGCAATTATGGCTGGCGGAGATCAGAAAGATTTTGATGCATTTAAAGAATATTTTGATATCTTGGGTTCCTCTGCATTATTAATCGGAGAATCAGGAAGCGGCAGTGTTACAAAGCTTGCAAATCAGGTTATTGTAAACAATACGATTGCAGTTGTATCAGAAGCATTTGTTCTTGCAACGAAGGCTGGCGCAGACCCTCAGAAAGTATATGAAGCAATTCGCGGAGGTCTTGCAGGAAGTGCAGTTCTGGATGCAAAGATTCCTATGATCATTGAACGTAATTTTAAACCAGGCGGACCAATCCGTATCAATCATAAAGACATCAAAAATGTTGTGAATACAGCACATTCTATAGATGTGCCTATTCCATATACAGCACAGTTATATGAAATCCTTCAGACACTGAAGATTCACGGACATATGAATGATGATCACGGCGGAATTGTACAGTATTTTGAGAAACTTGCTGGTGTTGAAGTGAAAAAAGTTGATTAAGGAGGTGTATAAACATGTCTATCAGTACAGAGGTCTTAACTTCTTACAAAAAAATTGATGAAACATATATCGACGGATTATTGAAAAAAGAAATTGACGAAAACAATAAAAAAATCGTAGTTTTGGATGATGATCCGACAGGTGTTCAGACGGTACATGATATCTCTGTATATACAAACTGGGATAAGGATAGTATTCGTCAGGGCTTTGAAGAAGAGAACAATCTGTTCTATGTTCTGACCAATTCCAGAGGATTTACAGTAGAGCAGACAACAAAAGCTCACAATGAGATTGCTGCTGTTGTAGACGAAGTGGCAAAAGAAACTGGAAAAGAATATATCTTCATCAGTCGAAGTGATAGTACTTTACGAGGACACTACCCATTAGAGACAGAGCTTCTGAAAAGTAATTATGAGAAAAATACAGGAAAGACGATTGATGGTGAGATCCTTTGTCCGTTTTTTAAAGAAGGCGGAAGATTTACGATTGAGAATGTTCATTATGTAAAATATGGCGTGGAGCTTGTCCCGGCGAATGAGACAGAATTTGCGAAGGATAAGACATTCGGATATTCAGCTGCAACTATGCCGGAGTATGTTGAAGAAAAGACAAAAGGAGCATATAAAGCTTCTGATGTAACTTGTATTTCTCTGGAAGATATTCACGATATGAATATCGACAAAATTGAGTCACAGTTAATGGAAGTTAAAGGTTTTAATAAAATCATCGTAAATGCGGTTGATTATGTGGATGTGAAGGTCTTCTGCGTAGCATTATATCGAGCAATGGCAAGAGGAAAAGTGTTTATGTTCCGTACAGCAGCGGCAATCGTAAAAGTTATGGGTGCTGTTACAGATCAGCCACTTCTTACCAGAGAGCAGATGGTAGTAAAAGAAACGACTAATGGTGGAATCGTTGTGGTTGGTTCCCATACGGATAAAACAACGAAGCAGGTAGAGGCGTTGAAAGAATTATCCGATATTGAATTTATTGAATTAGATGCGACACTGGTGAAAGACGATGCTGCATTTGAAGCTGAAGTACAGAGATGTCTGGATAAAGAAGAAGAATGCATGAAAGCGGGAAAGACTGTATGTTGTTATACGACACGTGCGTTGATTACCGCAGATACAGGAGATAAAGAAGATGAATTAAGACTTTCTGTAAAAATCTCTGATGCAGTGCAGTCATTGGTGGGCCGTTTGAGTATTACGCCAAGTTTCGTAATCGCAAAAGGTGGAATCACATCCAGCGATGTAGGAACAAAAGCACTTGCTGTTAAGAAAGCCAGTGTTCTGGGACAGATTAAACCTGGAATTCCAGTATGGCAGACAGGGGAAGAAAGTAAATTCCCATTGACACCATATGTGATCTTTCCAGGGAATGTTGGGGAGATTTCAACCTTAAAAGAAGCGGTTGAAGTCTTAATGGATAAGTAGTTGTTGAAAACTAACAAAAATGAACAAATAATTTGTGCGATTAGACAAAGTGTATTGATAAATAATAGATTAAATTGACATAAATGAACATTTGAAGTACAATTAGAACATAAATGAACAAAAGTGGTGTGCTTTTGGAAAGGAGGCTGATTATGCCGCAGTGTGTTGTAATAGCAGATGATCTTACAGGAGCCAATGCCACCGGTGTACTTCTGAAAAAGATGAATTATAAAGCGTATACAGTCATGAATACTGAACGCATTGAGTTGTCAACTTTATCAGATTGTGATTGTGTGTTATATCCGACAGACAGCAGGGGCGTAGATGCACAGATTGCATACAACAGGGTACATAATGTGTGTGATTTGTTAAAAGATGATGATGTGAAGGTGTATTCGAAGAGGATTGACAGTACATTAAGAGGAAATCTCGGAAGTGAGACGGATGCTATGCTGGATTGTCTTGGAGATGATTATGTTGCAATTGTTGCTCCTTGTTTTCCGTCTTCAGGCAGAATCGTAATTGGAGGATATATGCTGGTGAATGGCTTGCCACTGCATAAGACGGACATTGCCATTGATCCGAAAACTCCGGTAAAGATATCGGAAGCGGCGGTTCTTTTTGAGCAGCAGAGTAAGTATAAGGTTTCTTCTATCCTGTTAAAAGATCTGATGCATGGTAAGCATTATCTGGCAGATCTGATGAATCAGTATGTTGCTGATGGAAGCCGGATTTTGGTATTGGATTGTGTGACGCAGGAAGATCTGGATCTGATCGCGGACGCAGTTATTACTAGTAAATTAAAAGTTGTGGCAGTGGATCCAGGAGTATTTACAGCTACACTTTCCAGGAAGTTGATCGTACCGACAGAGAAGAAAGAGAAGAATAAGATTCTGGCTGTGGTAGGAAGTGTGAATCCGAATACGACAGCACAGATGGAAGAATTGTGGCTGTCACAGAGAACATATAATGTCTTTGTGAATACAAAAGCACTGATTGGTACGGAGACGCAGAAGGAAGAAGAGATCTCACGTGTAGTAAAAGAGATTCTGGAGGCATGTGAGCGCAATGTGGTCTGTACAGTAACTGGTGATGGGATATATCCGGAAAATCGAATTGATTTTAAACTATATATGGAACTGTATCAATGTTCTCTGGATACAGTGACGGGAATGATCAATCATGCATTTGCAGAAATCACATATCGTATTTTTAAGGAAGAACCTACATTTAAAGGTCTATATACCAGTGGAGGAGATGTGACAGTCGCTGTATGCCAGAGATTTAAGACTGCCGGGCTGTGCCTGTTAGACGAAGTCCTGCCGCTTGCTGCTTACGGACAGTTTTTGAAAGGCGAGTTTGAAGGTGTCCACATTATCACCAAAGGTGGAAGTCAGGGTGGGCGGAATGCAATTAATCAGTGTATTACATATCTGAAAGAAAAACTATATATTTAAAATCTAAAATTTATCAATGAAAGGATGAGAAATTATGGGAAAATCACTAATCGCAGTACCAATTGGAGATCCGGCTGGAGTTGGACCGGAGATTGTTGCAAAGTCTATTGCTTCTAAAGAGGTATTTGACGCAGCAAATTGTATCATTGTCGGAGATAAGACAATCATGGAAAATGCCATTCAAATTGTTGGAGCTGATCTTACAATTCATGAGATCAATGAGCCGGAAGAAGGGGATTTTCGTGAAGGAATCTTGAATCTGATTAACCTAGGCAATGTTGACATGGCCAAATTTGAGTTTGGCAAGGTCAATGGAATGTGCGGTAAAGCTGCATATGAATATATTGCAAAAAGTATTGAGCTTGCGAATAATGGCAAGGTTGATGCTGTTGCGACGACACCGATCAATAAAGAGTCTTTACGTGCAGGAGGAATCAATTATATTGGACATACAGAGATTTTTGGTGCCCTTACCAATACAGAAGATCCTCTGACAATGTTCGAGACGAATGGAATGAGAGTGTTCTTCCTGACAAGACATGTATCCTTAAGAGAGATGTTGGATATGATCACCAAAGACCGAATTAAGGATTATGTGAAACGATGTATGGAAGCTCTGAAGAAGCTCGGTGTAACAGATGGAACGATGGCGATTGCCGGGCTGAATCCGCACAGTGGAGAGCACGGGTTGTTTGGCTGGGAAGAGGTGAATGAGATTACACCGGCGATCGAGGAGTTACAGGCAGAAGGATATAACGTGGTGGGCCCGATTGGAGCAGATTCTGTATTCCATCAGGCTGCTCAGGGACGTTACAACAGTGTATTATCTCTGTATCATGATCAGGGACATATTGCAACAAAGACACTTGATTTCGAAAAGACGATTGCAATTACCAATGGAATGCCTATTCTTCGTACATCTGTTGATCACGGCACTGCATTTGATATTGCAGGAAAAGGAATCGTAAGCGCCGTCAGCATGATCGAAGCTATTTTGTTGGCAGCAAAATACGCACCTAACTTTACAAAATAATATTGAGAAAGGAAGAGGAGTTCTATTATGGTAAACGGACTTAGTGGGGAAAGAATGTTAATTGGTCTGGCAATTGGTATTGCTGTCCTGATATTCTTGGTATTGAAGACAAAAGTACAGGCATTTCTTGCATTGATCATCTGTACGATTATTGTTGGTGTAGTAGGTGGCATGCCACTTGCAAACACAACGATTGAGGTAGATGGTGTCCAGAAGACATTCGGCATCATCAACTCAATTACATCTGGTTTTGGAGGAACACTTGGAAGTATTGGTATCATCATCGGTTTCGGTGTTATGATGGGGCAGATTTTTGAAGTGACAGGAGCAGCAAAGAGAATGGCGCATACATTCTTAAAGTTGTTTGGTAAGAAGAGAGAAGAAGAGGCGCTGGCTTTAACAGGTTTCCTTGTATCTATTCCGATTTTCTGTGATTCTGGTTTCGTAGTACTTGCACCTATCGCAAAAGCTATTTCAAAAGCAACAAAGAAGTCTGTAATCGGCCTTGGTGTTGCACTTGCAGCAGGTCTGGTTATTACACACTCTTTAGTTCCGCCTACACCAGGTCCACTTGGAGTCTGCGGTATCTTTGGCGTAGATGTTGGAAAATTCATTCTGCTGACGATTGTTCTTGCTTTGCCAATGGCAATTGCATGTATAGCTTATGCAAGATTATTCTTGTCTAAGAAATATTATCGCGTTGTCAATGATGAAGGTGAGATCGTTGAAGCAGAATATCGTGAACCTGATTATGAAGCTGCATTTGCAATGGATATGTCTGGTGTTCCTGGAACATTTGAATCCTTCCTTCCTTTGATTGCACCAATTATCTTAATTCTTATCAATACAGTGGCATCTGCATTAGGTAAGACTACTGGTATTATGGAAATCCTGATTTTCTTAGGACAGCCTATCGTGGCGGTTGGAATCGGTCTGTTACTTGCAATCTTTACATTGGGAAGAAAATTAGACAGACATACATGTGTTTCAGAGATGGAAAAAGGTATGATGTCCGCTGGTATTATTATGTTGGTAACTGGCGGTGGCGGTGCACTGGGACAGATTATCAAGGATTCTGGTCTTGGTAACTTTATGGCAGAAGGACTTGCTCAGACAGCAATTCCAATTATTATTCTTCCATTATTGATTTCTACAGCGATGAGATTCATCCAGGGATCCGGTACAGTTGCTATGACAACGGCAGCAAGTATCTCCGCACCAATTATCATTGCATCTGGTGTAAATCCTATACTCGGAGCAGTTGCATGTTGTGTAGGTTCACTGTTCTTTGGATACTTTAATGATAGTTATTTCTGGGTTGTTAACAGAACTCTTGGAGTAAGTGAAGCGAAAGACCAGTTGACGATTTGGTCTGTAACATCTACGGTTGCATGGGCAGTCGGTGTTGTGGAAGTATTGGTATTGAGTATTTTTATGTAATGAGCTAAAATAAATGCAGTGGGACGAATGTTTCCACTGCATTTTTAGTCTATATTAACATAAAAGTCAGGGAGGAGAAGTCAGATGCTGGCAGCAGAGAGACAATCCATAATTGTAGAACTTATACATGAGAATGGAAGTGTCCAGGTGGAAGAACTGGCACTGCAGTTAAACGTGAGTCCTATGACGATTCGACGGGATCTTATGAAGCTTCAGGAAGATAATAAGGTGGAAAGGTGTCACGGCGGAGCAGTTGCAAAACAGGAAGTGACTTATGCAGATAAACAGACCAGCCACAAAGAAGAGAAAAAGAAGATTGCAAGAACCTGCCTTTCATTTGTGAAAGAAGGTGATACGGTGTTTCTGGATGCGGGCACGACTACTTATGAAATTGCTAGGTTAATTAAGGATATCCCGGGAATTATGATCGTTACCAATGATTTGGAGATTGCGCAATTGTTAAAAAGTAGCGATGCAGAACTATTTATTTGTGGTGGAAATATTCAGAAGTCAACAGGCAGTATGTTTGGCAGATATGCTACGGATATGTTGGCAGATTTTAAATTTGATGTCGGATTCTTTGGAGCGGCGTCTATCAATGCATCATTTGAAGTAACAACCCCTACAATGGAGAAAATGTGGTTGAAGAGGGAAACTCCAAAACAATGTGAAAAATCCTATCTCGTGGTAGATCAGTCAAAATTTGACCGTCAGGCGATGGCAAAGATTAATGATTTAGGGGATTATACGGGAGTTGTTACGGATAAAAAGTTTGACTTAAGAGAAAGAAAAAGGCTGGATGATTTGGGAGCAATTATTGTTGAAGTGGAATGAATATAATTAATGAAGGAGAAGATACTCAAAAGTATCCTCTCCTTTATCAATTTAATAGGTAATTTCCTGAAGATACAGACCTTTTGGATCGCAAGGTGCACTTGGATTCTGGATTCCAGCAAAGATATCTTCTATGTCTTCTTTTATACGATTGCCAAGGCCGATATCCAGCAATGTCCCGATAAGCAGACGTGCCATATTATGGAGGAAATCGTCTGCATGAATCAGGATCTGCATCTCTTCGGTGTCTCCATAAACTTCGATTTCGTAGATCTCTCGCACTGTGGATTTTGATTTTTTTGCGGAAGAGAAATTTTTGAAATCATGTTTACCGATTAAAAGCATTGCTGCCTGCTGCATCAATTTTTTGTCTGGAATCTTATAACAGTGATAGATATATTTGCGATCGAACACGCTTGGAACATCATCAATAGTCATACGATATACATAAGTTTTGGAAGTAGCATTAAGTTGTGCATGGAATCGCTCGGGCATTTCCTCAACATCGATGATGGCAATATCCATTGGAAGGTAACGGTTCAGATAATGTTTGATATCCTGAACATCCATTTCGGAATCTATTTTGAAGTTCGCAATCTGGGCATAGGCGTGTACTCCGACTTCTGTACGGCAACCGCAGTTTAATTCAATAGTATATTCATCTGTCATTCGTTTTAAAACTTCTATAATTTTATTAGAAATAGTATTGTTGGATTCATCTTTTCCGAGGCGTGTCCATCCCTGATAACGGCTTCCGTCGTATTCTATCGTTAATTTTATATTCCTCATATTGTTATTCTCCCTTAAATTGTCATAAACTATTTTTAGTATATCAAATCTTATGCTATAATAAAAGAGCTTGTCAAGAAAAGAAGTGAAAGATGGCAGAAAATGTAAAGGGAGAATTGCGTATGAGTATAGAGAGTCGAAAGGTATCTGAATCCATGGTTCAGACAGTCCATATGGTTAGACCGAATCATTTAAATGCAGCAGGCCGCCTTTTTGGAGGAATATTAATGCAGTGGATTGATGAGATTGCGGGATTGGTGGCAAAGCGTCATGCACACATGAATGTGATTACTGCATCCGTGGATAATCTGAGGTTTTTAAAAGGTGCTTACCAGAAAGATGTCATTGTAATCAAAGGGAAAGTAACTTATGTAGGAAATACTTCCATGGAAGTGAAGGTAGATACTTATGTGGAAGATATTGATGGTGGGAGAACTCCGATTAATCATGCATTTTTTACTATGGTTGCACTGGATGAGAATGATAGACCGGCACCGGTTCCGAAATTGGAATTAGAGACGGAAGCTGATCGCGAGGATTGGGAAAAAGCTAAAAAACGGCGAGAGATAAGATTGATGAGAAAGGAAGAGGGATTTTAGGTAATTGGTTTTAACCAATTACCTAGATCCCTTTTTTCATATAAGAAGTCACCATTTTTAGCATATTTTCAATTTGTTCTTGTTCTTCTTTTGGCTTTCCTTCTTTTAGAACGGATATGATTAGTGAGACTTCATCGGCGGTAAAATGAATTCCTTTTTTGTTTGCATTTGTAATGAGGGCCAGCATAACTGGAGCCAGAGCTTTTCCGCTTTTTCCTTGTGTTTGTCGTGCTGCCGTTTTAATAAGCTCTAATTTAATTGGATCAATTGTGTTCATTGCTGGATTGTTTATCCATTCATTCATAGTTCGTTTCTCCTTTCTGATTGCCTGAATCAGGTGATTCTGTTTCGTTTTCAAACATTGTATTGTACATTTGGAACATTTGTTGTTGTTCTGGGGTCAGGATTCCTTTCATCATTTCCATAGGATTGAATTCTTCAGATCCAGAGGCTGAATCGCCCATTGTCTGTATACTTTGTATCATTTCCAGCATATTCATCATGCTTTCCATCTGTTCCATCATCTCTTTTTCACTGGGACTCATATAATCTTTGAGCTCTTCCAGTATTTTCAAAGAGGAGCGAGAAGGAAAACCATGAAAATGTTCCAATGTATAACGTAATTCCAGGAATTTGATGTAGCATGCAAGAAACCTTTGGGTGGAAGGTGGCGTGTATGGAATTATTAGTTTTAATGTGTATAAATAAGGTGGTGTAATCAGACTGTCAAAGGGTGTCATGAGTTTTGGGGGCTTGCGTTCCATACATTCCTCTCCTGGAAATAACGTTGTAAATATATATGTTCAGAGAATGGAATTTATGAAATGTGAGAAAACTAAATATGAAAAGATTCATATATTATATTGAAGACATATATCTGATATAGAAGGGAAAACAATGAGTAGAAAATTGATTATTGATGGGAATGCTGTTTATGAGATTGATGAAAAATGTATGTTGAAAAAGCGTCTGGATATTCCGGAGGATGAAATCAAAAAAGAGAATCGTAAAATGAAAGAATGTGAGAAAAAAAGAAAGAGGACGGAGTAATCTCCGCCCTCAGCTGATCTAAGAAGATTAGCATCCACAGTCAAAATCGTCGTTGCATCCGCATCCAAAGCCGCCACAGAAGATCAGAAGCAGGATAATCCAGATACAGCTGTCGTTACAGCCACATCCGCATCCACTGCGTCCATTGCCAAAGCCGCCACAGCATACAAGAAGAATAATAATCCAGATACAGCTATTGTTGCCAAAGCCAAATCCACATCCGCAGTCTCCTCTGTTTCTTCCAGAACCTGAATCGCAGCCACATCCACAATTTGTAGCACTTAAATCACTCATATTGAATCCTCCATTTATGATGTTTACAGTACATAATATGCGGTAGATTCCAATGTGTGAAAATGTAAAATCAATATTTTACCAAGCGTTTTACAGAATGCTGAAACTGATAATTTTTCTTTTGTAATTTTAATTTGTCGATTGCAGAGATACTTTCTTTGGCATAATCGTCATATAGTGTTAATAGATAAGCAATGGTATAATTGCGGTTTTGGAACCAGCGAAAAAGCAGCCAGTTCATGATATCAGGATGCCAATATCTTTCCGGAATAGAAGCATTGCGAAGCAGAACAATATATTTTAGTGCCTGCATGGACAATTGAGCCAGTCGGCTGGAGTTGTCCTTTGATTTGAAAAGTGCGTCACTTTCTACAACAATGTCATACAGAGAATTGGCAGCTTTCCAATAAGTGACAAAAGTTGGAGAAGATTCCTCGTCTGTCTCTTCCATATTGTGTAGATCAAAAGTTTGCATAACTTTTTTGCTGCCGGAAATTTCTCGGTCATATTCTGCACGTTTTTCGGGATTGGACAGAACATGATATGCTTCTAAGATCTCTTGCATCTGTTCTGTGGTGTCAATCCCTTTTTTTATATTTACATCTGGATGATATTGCTTAGCCAGAGCAGTCTTGGCGGCAGTAATCTCATCTAAGGAAGCTTTCATAGAAACTCCCAATATATCATAATAGTTCTTGTCGTTCATTATATTCTCCCCTTAAAATCCCCTAATCATATACGTGAATATAGAATATATTTATCTTACGACAAATTATGAGAGAAATCAATTTGAATATTGAAAAAGTCTGGCAGGCCATGAGAAAGTATCGGATTGAGAATATAATGAATATTCTGATAAAAAAGGATATTTATATATGTATAAAGTAAAACAACGGATTCATTATTGGTGTCCTGAGATAATAAAAGAACATGTTGCTGGCCAGGGGGTAAGAGTGGCTGTATTAGATACAGGAATGGCTATTCATCCTGATTTTAAAGGAAGAGTTCTGGCATTTGAAGATTGTGTGAATCATAGATTAGAGATCTATGATGACAGTGGTCATGGAACGCATGTGGCAGGAATTCTTGCTGGTGATGGGAGAATGTCAAAAGGATATTATAGCGGGATAGCGCCAGAGGCAGAGCTCATAATTGTAAAAGTATTAGATGAAAAGGGAGAAGGAAGTATCATCCAGATTTTAGAAGGGCTACAATGGATCAGGAAGAACAAAGAGCGATATCAGATCAAGGTTGTCAATCTTTCAGTCGGTGCAAAAATAGATCTTGACGAGACAAAAGCAAAGGAATTAATGGGGGCGGTGGAACGATTGTGGGATATAGGGATTGCTGTGGTCGTATCAGCAGGTAATCATGGTCCTGGAGAAGGAACAATTGCAATTCCGGGAAATAGCAGAAAAGTCATTACAGTCGGTGTGATGAGCGAACCATTTATGAAACGAAATTGTTCGGGAATCGGTCCAACCAGGCAGTGTGTAGTGAAACCGGATCTTGTGGCGCCGGGATATCAAATAGTATCTTGTAATTATGCATACCCGAAAAGAAAAAATGCATATACAAGAAAAAGTGGAACATCAATGGCGACTCCGGTAGTAGCTGGAGCTGCGGCATTATACTTTTCTAAATATCCTGAAGCAGGAAATGTAGAATTGAAATTAAAGCTACATGATACTTGTGAACGACAGCCAAATGGCATAGTACAAGGATGGGGATGCATACGAATTGACCAGATTCTCGGGGGAAATTAGAAAAAAGTGATAAAAACAAAGGTGTCAAGAAAAAACACTTGACACCTATTGTGCTTTGGTGTATGATATCACAGGTGATAAATGTGAATGAGATTCTGGAACAAGCCTTATTATTTGATTTTTATGGAGAATTGCTGACGGATCATCAGAAAGAAATCTATGAGCAATTCGTGCTGGAAGATCTGTCACTTGGAGAGATCGCCAGAGAAGCTGGTATCAGCCGTCAAGGAGTTCATGATCTGATCAGACGTTGTAATCAGACTTTGAAGGGATATGAAGATAAGCTTCATCTGATTGAAAAATTTCTGGCTATCAAAGAAAAGGTAAAAAAGATAGACAATTTGCTGGATGATTATCATGAAGAGAATGCAGAAGAACTGATTGTCAGCATCCGCAGGATATCCGATGAGATTATAGAGGAGTTATAGTATGGCATTTGACAGTTTGACAGAAAAACTTCAAAACGTTTTTAAAAATCTGAGAAGTAAGGGACGTCTCACCGAAGATGATGTAAAAGAAGCTTTAAAGGAGATCAAGCGTGCTTTGCTTGCAGCAGATGTAAACTTCAAAGTAGTTAAAGATTTTATTAAAAGTGTTCAGGAAAGAGCAATTGGCCAGGATGTTATGAATGGTCTGAATCCTGGGCAGATGGTAATCAAGATCGTTAATGAAGAACTGGTCAAGCTGATGGGTTCAGAGACTACTGAGATCCAGCTGCAGCCGGGAAGTGCAATTACCGTCATTATGATGGCTGGTCTTCAGGGAGCAGGTAAGACCACGACTACTGCAAAACTGGCAGGAAAATATAAATTAAAAGGCAAAAAGCCACTGCTTGTAGCCTGTGATGTCTACAGGCCGGCAGCAATCAAGCAGTTACAGGTGAATGGTGAAAAGCAAGGTGTAGAAGTATTCGCCATGGGAGAGAATCATAAACCATCTAATATCGCCAAAGCTGCCATAGAACATGCTCAGAAAAACGGGAATAATATCGTGATTCTGGATACGGCCGGACGACTTCATATAGATGAAGATATGATGGCTGAATTACAAGAAATTAAAGAGACAGTTACCGTTCATCAGACAATTTTGGTTATTGATGCCATGACTGGTCAAGATGCAGTTAATGTGGCGAAAGACTTCAATGAGAAGATTGGTGTAGACGGTGTGATTGTTACAAAGCTGGATGGTGATACACGAGGCGGTGCAGCGTTGTCAGTAAAAGCAGTCACCGGAAAGCCAATTCTATATGTTGGTATGGGAGAAAAACTGTCAGATCTGGAACAGTTCTATCCGGACAGAATGGCTTCACGTATTCTGGGAATGGGAGATGTGCTTACTCTGATCGAGAAAGCGGAAGCAGAGATCGATGAAGAAAAAGCAAAGCAGATGACCCAGAAGCTGAAGAAAAATCAATTTGATTTTGAAGATTATCTGGAAAGTATTAAGCAGATGAAAAGCATGGGAGGTCTTGGAAGCGTCATGAGTATGATGCCTGGACTTGGCGCTCTTGGAGGAAAGGCTGGCAAGATGAAAGGCCTTGATGATGAGCAGACAGCACAGGCAGAAAAAAATATGGCAAGGATGGAAGCAATCATCTATTCTATGACACCGGAAGAGAGAAGAAATCCAGACATTCTGAACCCATCCAGAAAGCATCGGATTGCCAAAGGTGCAGGTGTTGACATCAGTGAAGTTAATCGTATGGTTAAACAGTTTGGCGAGATGAAAAAGATGATGAAGATGATGGGAAAAGGCGGCAGAAAAGGCAAATTCCGTATGCCGTTCTAAATATGATATATCGCGTATATCGCGTTATATAGATATTAAATAATGAAAAAATTGTGGAGGTGAAATACAATGGCAGTAAAAATCAGATTAAGAAGAATGGGACAGAAAAAGGCTCCTTTCTATAGAATCATCGTAGCTGATTCTAAGTCTCCAAGAGACGGAAGATTCATTGATGAGATTGGTACTTATGATCCAAATTGTGATCCAAGTGCAATTACAGTTGATGAGGAAGCAGCTAAGAAATGGTTAAGTAACGGTGCACAGCCTACAGAAGCTGTAAGCAAGATTTTTAAAGCAGCAGGCATTGAAAAATAATTCTTGCCTTGGAGGTGCGCGTTATGAAAGAATTAGTGGAAGTAATTGCGAAAGCATTAGTTGACGATCCAGACAGTGTTGTTGTGAACGAGAGAGAAGAAAAAAAGACAACGATCCTGGAAGTACATGTGGCAGATTCTGATATGGGAAAGGTCATTGGAAAACAGGGACGTATTGCCAAAGCAATCCGTTCTGTCGTAAAAGCAGCGGCAGCCAAAGAAGACAAGAAGGTCATCGTTGATATTATGGATTAATATGAATGGGGAGAGCCCCTTTCATTCGGGGACAGGCGCGAGAGATTGTTGTCTGTCCCTGTTTATATCTTAAGGAGAATTATATGGAACAATTATTACAGGTAGGGGTAATTACTCAGACACATGGAGTCCGTGGAGAGGTTAAAGTATTTCCGACAACGGATGATGCTGCACGGTTTAAAAAGCTGAAGCATGTGATGTTAGATACAGGGAAAGAAACACTGCCTTTGGAAATTGAGAGTGTAAAGTTTTTTAAACAATTTGTGATCTTAAAATTTAAAGGCTTTGATAATATAAATGATATTGAAAGATATAAAAGATGTCCGCTTTTGATTGAGCGTGAGAATGCTGTTCCGCTTGAGGAAGGTGAATACTTTATTGCAGATATGATTGGCATGAAAGTAATCACCGACGAAGGGGAGAATTTTGGAATCCTTAAGGATGTTATGGAAACAGGAGCTAATGATGTGTATGTGATTGAACATCCTTCAGAAGGAGAAGTCCTGGTCCCGGCAATCAAGGAGTGCATTCTTGATGTGGACATAGAAAATAGACAGATGAAGATTCATGTGATGAATGGTTTGATTTAGAAGGAGAAAATGGATGCAGTTTTATATTATGACATTATTTCCAGAAATGGTAATGCAAGGACTGGATACCAGCATCATTGGTCGGGCAATGAATAAAGGATTGCTTTCGATAGAAGCTGTTAATATCCGAGATTATGCTTTCAATAAACATAATAGTGTCGATGATTATCCTTATGGTGGTGGAGCCGGGATGTTGATGCAGGCGGAGCCGGTATACCAGTGTTATCAGGCTGTAGAAGAGAAGATTGGGAAAAAGCCAAGAGTCATCTATCTCTCACCACAAGGGAAGACCTTTAACCAGAATATGGCAGAGGAATTTGCAAATGAAGAAGAGCTGGTCTTTCTCTGTGGACATTATGAAGGAATCGACGAGCGTGTGTTAGAGGAAATTGTGACGGATTACGTGTCCATTGGTGATTATGTGCTGACAGGAGGAGAACTTCCGGCTATGATCATGGTAGATGCAATTTCCAGACTTGTGCCAGGAGTGCTTCATAATGATGTATCCGCAGAGTTTGAAAGTTTTCAGGACAATCTGTTAGAATATCCCCAATATTCCCGCCCAGAAGTGTGGCATGATAAAAGAGTACCGGAAGTCTTGATGTCCGGACATCATGCGAACATTGAAAAATGGAGAAGGGAGCAATCCGTTATTCGAACTGCGAAGAATAGACCGGATCTGTTGGAAAAAGCTGAATTGACGGAAGCAGAACGCAGATTGGCGGATTCTCTGATGATTGAAATGGAAAGAATCAGATTAGAGTAAATAAAAGCAAAAAACCCTTGCGAAATAGGTATAAATATGATATTATATAGCGTGTTGTGAAGAAAAAAGATGGTCCTCTGGTACAATGAAGTATTAAGAACATCCAAGTAAATAAGGAGGTCACACATAATGAACGATATTATTAAGAACATTGAAGCAGAGCAGTTAAAAGATTCTGTTTCTGAATTCCACGTTGGAGATACTGTAAAAGTATATGGAAAAATCAAAGAAGGAAACCGTGAAAGAATTCAGGTTTTCGAAGGAACTGTCCTGAAGAAACAGGGTGGCGGAGCAAGAGCAACATTCACAGTTAGAAAGAATTCTAACGGAATCGGTGTTGAGAAGACATGGCCACTGCATTCACCAAATGTTGAAAAAGTTGAAGTAGTAAGAAGAGGTAAAGTAAGAAGAGCTAAACTTTACTACTTAAGAGATCGCGTTGGTAAGAAAGCAAAAGTAAGAGAATTAGTAAAATAAGAAACAGTGAGAAAAGGACAAGTACATATTGTATATTGTCCTTTTTGTGTTATAAGGGGAAACTATGAAGCGTAGACGAAAAAAACTTGGATTTGGACGGGTAAGGAAGAGAACAAAGCCGGTCAGAAAATCAAGAAAAAAGAAGTTCCGTATGAATCTGCATCAGTTGTCTATTGTTGGGAAATGGATTTTTAAAATTGCAGTAGTATGTCTTCTGGCCTTTGTAGCGGTGTGGTATTTTGGACAGCAGGTAAGTACAGTTGGAGATTCTATGAATCCAGTGTTGAGTAATGGAGATGTTGTATTGGTCAATCGGATAGTATATAATGCTACAACTCCAAAACGAGGAGATATCATTGTATTTAAACCAAAAGGAAATGAAAATGCCCACTACTATATTAAAAGAATTATTGGTCTTCCGGGCGAAACAGTTGAAATCATGGAGAACCATATTTATATTGATGGTGAAAAACTGGAAGAAGATTATGAAACTACCGATATTGATGATGTAGGAATTGTCAATGAGAAGATACAGCTTGACGGAGATGAGTATTTTGTGCTGGGAGATAATCGCAAGAGCAGTGAAGACAGCCGGAATGCAGATATCGGTAATGTAAAACGGGAGTATATATACGGGAAGGCATGGTTTGTCCTGTCACCTAAGAAAGATTTTGGATTTATCAGATAGAGGAGAAAAAGTATGCATTTTCAGTGGTATCCTGGTCATATGACGAAAGCAAAACGTATGATGCAGGAGAATATAAAATTAATTGATCTGGTCATTGAACTAGTGGATGCGAGATTACCAGTCAGTAGTCGAAATCCAGATATTGATGAACTGGGAAAGAATAAAGCGAGATTGATTCTTTTAAATAAAGCTGATCTTGCGGAAGAAAAATGGAATGATGCATGGGCAGAATATTTTCGAAAAAAGGGGTTTTCTGTAGTGAAAGTCAACTCCAAAAAAGGCGGTGGAATGAAGTCTATCCATGGCGTGATTCAGGAAGCGTGTAAGGAGAAGATTGAAAGAGATCGAAAGAGAGGGATTCTAAACCGACCTGTTCGTGCAATGGTGGTTGGAATTCCAAATGTAGGGAAATCGACCTTTATCAATTCTCTGGCAGGAAAAGCATGTGCTAAGACTGGAAATAAACCAGGCGTTACAAAAGGGAAACAGTGGATACGACTGAATAAACAGGTAGAACTTTTAGATACACCGGGAATTCTGTGGCCAAAGTTTGAAGACCAAAGTGTTGGTTTAAAACTGGCATTTATCGGATCCATTAAGGATGAAATCTTGAATACAGAGGAACTGGCGGCAGAGTTGATTGGATTCTTGAATGAATATTATCCGGGGATACTGGAAGAAAAGTATCATGTCGATTCGGCTGCAGATGTATATATTATGCTTGGACAGATTGCAGAGAGCAGACATTGTCTGATAAGAGGAAATGAGTTAGATACTGAAAAGGCGGCAGTTTTGCTGCTGGATGATTTCCGAAATGGGAGGCTGGGGAGACTGACACTAGAATATCCGCAGGAAGTGTGATAGAATCTACTAGTGAACCAGAAAGGGGATTATAATATGGCAAGGGATAAAAGAAATGAAGAGAAAGAAAGAGGCATTATCCGAGAATTGCTAGGATGGCTTCTGTACATATTGATTATTATTGGACTTACATACGTGATCATTACGTTTGTGGGGCAGAGGACCAGAGTAAGTGGCTCGTCCATGGAGACGACCTTAAGTGACGGTGATAATCTGATCGTGGATAAACTGACGTATCGTTTTAGAGAACCAAAACGCTATGATATTATCGTATTTCCATACCAATATGAGGAAAATACATATTATATCAAACGTATTATCGGGCTTCCAGGGGAGACGGTCCAGGTAATTGATGGATACGTTTATATTGATGGAAACCTTCTGGACAGTGATATCTATGGCGCAGAGGCGATGAATTCACCCGGAATTGCAGCAGAACCAATTACACTGGGAGACGATGAGTATTTTGTATTGGGAGATAACCGTAATCACAGCTCTGACAGCAGAGATCCTAGCGTTGGGGTGTTGAAACGTAAGAATCTGATAGGAAGAGCATGGGTTCGGATCTATCCGTTTGATGAAATGGGAGTTATTAAGCATGAATAAACGAGAAGAGGATAGACTCCGCAAGCAGCAGGAAAAATTAGAGAAGGAACTGGCGCGCATAGAGAGTATGAGTGTATACGAAAGAGAGTATAGTCAGTGCCAGTATATCTGCGGAATTGATGAGGTAGGAAGAGGCCCTCTTGCAGGCCCGGTTGTGGCAGGAGCTGTAATTTTGCCGAAAAATGAGACTATTTTATATTTAAACGATTCGAAAAAGTTGTCGGAGAAAAAGAGAGAAGCTTTGTATGATGAGATTATGGAAAAAGCGGTCGCAACAGGAATTGGAATTGTTAGTCCGGCACGAATTGATGAGATTAATATTCTTCAGGCGACATATGAGGCTATGCGAATCGCTGTTTCCAATCTGAAGGTACATCCGGATATTTTGCTGAATGATGCTGTTACGATACCAGAGGTAGATATTTTGCAAGTTCCGATTATCAAAGGGGATGCAAAAAGTATATCTATTGCTGCGGCCAGTATTATCGCAAAAGTAACAAGAGATCGCATGATGGTAGAATATGATAAAGTGATACCAGGGTATGATTTTGCCAGTAATAAAGGTTATGGAACAAAAGCGCATATTGCTGGTCTGAAGGAGTTGGGACCTTCCCCAATTCATAGAACAACATTTATTAAGAACTTCGTATAATAAATCGGAGGTATATGAAAAAGAACAGACGGGAAATCGGTACAGAATATGAGAAAAAAGCAGGAGCATATTTAGAAGGGCAGGGATATGAAGTTCTGGAGTATAATTATCGCTGCCGCATGGGAGAGATTGATATCATTGCCAGAGATGGAGAATATCTGGTGTTCTGTGAGGTGAAATATCGCTCAGACTCTGGAAGTGGGCACCCGGCGGAAGCTGTTGACTACAGAAAACAACGAGTGATTTCTAAATGTGCATTGTACTATATTATGCTGCATGGACTGCAGGATATAAGCTGCCGCTTTGATGTGGTGAGCATTGAAGGTAATGTAATTACACTGTATAAAAATGCTTTTGATTATATTGGAGAATAGGAGAATCAAGAAATGAGTCTGGGATTAAAATATAAAAATCATGAACACATTTTTGATGAAAAAGAGGTCAATGGTGTGCCATTCCTTACTTATCCACTGCTTGAGCATACTGGTGTTGTAACGCATGGTTTTTCAACCAGGCTTGGAGGTGTCAGTACTGGATATTGCTCAACGATGAATATCAGCACAACCAGAGGTGATGATCCGAAGGCGATTGAAGAGAATAAGAGGAGACTTGCAACGGCAATTGGAGTTGATGCAGATAGTTTTACTTATACGAATCAGACACATACGACGAATGTTGCAGTAGTGGAACCAAAAGACAGAGGCAGACGTTTTTTGGAAACGGACGGATTGGTGACGAACGTACCGGGAATCTGTCTGGTAACGTTTTACGCAGATTGTGTTCCATTGTATTTTGTGGATCCTGTGAAGAAAGCGATTGGATTGAGTCATTCCGGATGGAGAGGTACTGTTCATAAGATGGGAAAAGTTACGGTAGAGACGATGAGAGATGCTTATGGAACGAGGCCGGAAGATGTAATTGCAGCAATTGGTCCATCAATTTGTCAGGATTGTTACGAAGTGAGCGAAGAAGTTATTGAGCAGTTTCGGAATAATTTTGAGAAAAGTTTGTGTTCAGAATTATTCTATCAAAAAGAAAATGGAAAATACCAGTTGAATCTTTGGAAAGCAAACCAGGTTGTATTGATGGAGGCAGGAATTAAGAAAGAACATATAGCAGTGACGAATGTCTGTACACATTGTAATCCAGATATCTTTTTTTCTCATAGAACAACTGGGGAAAAAAGAGGAAACTTAAGTGCACTGCTGGCTTTGAAAGCATAACAGGAGGAAAAGATGGCAACAGAGACAACGAATGAGGTGGCAGAAGTTACACAAGATACGGTAGAAGAGATGAATCAGTTTGTCCAGTATATACAGGACAGTGTTCCTTCGATGATTGGCTTCGGAATCAGAGTTTTGATGGCGTTGGTAGCTTTTTTCATTGGCAGAATGATTATCAAATGGATTCGAAAGATTGTACGCAGATCTTTGGAAAGATCCAATGCCGATAAAGGTGTCGAACAGTTTGTAGATTCTGTTTTAAAATTTGGTCTTTATTTCTTGCTGATATTTAGTCTGGTATCGGAATTGGGAGTTGATACGACTTCAGTGGCAGCGGTGGTCGCTTCTGGTGGTGTGGCAATTGGTCTTGCATTGCAGGGCAGTTTGTCTAATTTTGCTGGCGGTGTTCTTATACTGATTTTGAAACCATTCCAAGTTGGTGATTATATTATTGAAGACACCAATAAAAATGAAGGAACAGTGAAAGAGATTCAGATCTTCTATACAAAGCTTAGTACGATAGATAATAAAACCATTGTCATTCCAAATGGTATGTTGACGAATAGTAGTCTTACCAATGCAACGGCAAAGGACGAAAGAAGACTTGATCTTAAAGTATCCATTTCTTATGAAGCAGATCTGAAGCAGGCAAAATCATTGATTGAAGAAATTCTGCGAAACGATGAAAGTGTCGAGAAGGATGAAGAAATACTTGTATTTGTGGATGAATTGGCAGAAAGTGCGGTAGTTCTCGGTGCCAGAGCATGGGTGAAGAGTGAAGTGTACTGGGAGACCAGATGGCGTGTGCTAGAGAATATTAAGTTGACGATGGATGCTCAGGGTATCGAGATACCATATCCAAAGCTGTCTGTGCATATGGCGAAAAATAATTGACAAATTTTAAACGGACGAGTAATATAATAGTAAGCAAAGGTGCCTGAAAAATCAGGTGCCTTTTGTTATTATTACGGACAAGGATGTTCTTCTTACGGTTAATCCTCTGTAAGGAGAACATTTTTTCATTTAGGAAGGTGAGAAATATGGAATATCTAGTGAATCATGTCGAAGGAATTAACAAATTACTGGCACGTTATGGGGTCAAGTTTGGAATTTACAAAAATCAGACATTTCATGAACAGCTTTTTCCTTTCGATGCGATACCGAGAATTATTACGAAAAATGATTTCGCATTGTTGGAAAAAGGACTTATTCAGAGAGTAGATGCACTGAATCTGTTTTTGAAAGATGTGTATGGAGAAAAGAAGATAATTAAGGATGGAGTGATTCCAGAAGAATTCGTGTTTTCATCTTCCGGATACCTTCCGGAATGTGAAGGTGCCTGCCCTCCGAAGAATATATACAGCCATATTTCAGGAATTGATCTGGTACAGGGAAAGGATGGAAGCTGGTATATATTAGAAGATAATCTCAGAATACCTTCAGGTGCGTCATATCCTCTGATTGCGCGTGAATTGGAACGAAGAGTAGCACCGGAGACTTTCCGGACGAATCCGATCATTGACAATCGTAATTATGCAAAGATGCTGACGGATACGATGGAATATGTTAATACAGGCGGCATCAGGGTCATAATGACACCCGGAAGATACAATGCCGCATATTTTGAACATTCTTATCTTGCAGAACGAACAGGAAGTGTGCTGGCAATGTGCAGTGATTTGTTCGTAGAAAAAAATCAATTATATTACAGGGATTTCCGTGGTGGAAAACAGAAAGTAGGCGTCATTTATCGACGGATTTCAGATGAATATCTTGATCCAATGACGTTCAATCCGGAATCATTGATTGGTGTTCCAAATATCATGGATGTATATCGCTCGGGAAATGTAGCGATTGTAAATGCACCTGGTAATGGAATTGCGGATGATAAAGGTATCTATTATTTTGTACCGAAGATGATCCGGTATTATCTGGATCAAAAACCGATTCTTAAGAATGCGCCGACATATCTTCCGTTTTATGAAGAGGACCGTAAATATGTCCTGGAGAATCTGGACAAGCTGGTTATCAAAGATGTAGCCGAAGCTGGAGGCTACGGAGTTATCTTTGGAAATGAACTGACAAAAGAAAAGCTGGAAGATATGAAAGCGTTAGTTCAGAAAGAAGCCCGAAGGTTTATAGCACAAGAAGTGATTGATTTTCAGGATCTTCACATTATAGAGGGAGACGAACGGGTTCCAAGGAAAGCAGATCTAAGAGCTTTTGTATTATCTGGCGAGAAAACACAAGTTTGGCCGAGTGGGCTAACCAGATTTTCCAGGAATCCGGATTCGTTCGTAGTAAATTCATCACAGGGAGGAGGATTTAAAGACACATGGGTATTATCTCAATAGAAAAACTGGATCATTTGTATTGGTTAGGAAGGTACACAGAACGTGTATATACGACACTGAGAAAATTTTTTCGGGTTTTTGATGATATGATAGAGGCACCGGAAGGAAGCTATACATATTACTGTGAAAGATTGAATATTCCTGATATCTATACATCAAATCAGCAGTTTGCTGAATCTTATCTTTATGGAAAAGATAATCCGGATTCTTTGTATTCGAATATGAACAGGGCTTTTGACAATGCAATTGTTCTTCGGGATGAACTGAGCAGTAATGTGCTCAGTTATATGCAGATGGCACTGGACGTATTTGAAAAAGAGCAGCGTGAGATGGCGCCGCTTCTGGAATTACAGTCAGTGCTTGATGATCTTCTGGCATTCTGGGGATGCGTAGACGATTATGTGGAAGATGAAGAGTGCCGCAATATTATGAAATGCGGAAAATATGTAGAAAGGTTAGATTTATATATTCGTTTGGAGTATCACACAAAAGATATCGAGAAAGAATTCAGTAAACTTACGAATCGTCTGCATAAAACACCGATGTATTATGATGCGTCAACATTAGAAAAAATAGCAGGTATGATTCATGATAAATTATCTTGTCCAGAAAAAATGGCAGGAAGAGATCAGGAACTTCTCGATTGTCTGGGAAATATTATTGAGGTGAGATAACATGAAGTCATTACAGTTCACATACAGGATGGAGTTAAGATTCGATCAGCCTGTATGTGATCATTACTTTGCTTTGCGTTGTGTGCCGACGTCAAATGATGTACAGAAGATACAGATTACAAGTAGATATGTAAGCCCAACAGATAGCCTGGATGAAGTCATTGATGGATTTGGCAATCATAAATATGTGGGTCATTATGCGAATAACCATATGCGGTTTGCATATGAAGTGGAGGGGATGGCTATTGTGTCTGGAATGCAGGTGCAACGTTGTCCGCTTCATCCAATGTATAGATTCCCTTCCAGGTTTACAGAGCCTTCTGAGGAATTAAAAAAATATGGGAATTCTTTGAAAATCACATCGAAAGATCATCTGAAAGCCGCTGTGCAGATTATGGATGCAATCTATCAGGATTTTTCTTATGTTACTGGAAGTACCAATATTCATACGACAGCGGGTGAAGCATGGAAAGGGCGAAAAGGAGTCTGTCAGGACTATGCACATATTATGATTGCGTTGTGCCGTATGAAGGGGATTCCTGCCAGATATGTAAATGGACTTATGATCGGAGAAGGCTATACCCATGCCTGGGTGGAAATCTATACAGGAGAAGGATGGTATGGACTGGATCCGACGAATCATCTGCATGTAGATGATTATTATATAAAATTGGCCCATGGAAGAGATTATGGGGATTGTGTACTGGATAAGGGATTGTTTCGCGGACAGGCCTGCCAGTCACAGAAAATCTATGTAAATGTGGAGGAAATATAGATGGTCGAGACAGTAGTGTCTATGGGACTTCCGGTAGATGAACGTCTGGAAATAAAAAAGAATCGTCTGATGCCGGAAGAGACATCCGATAATATGAAAAGAATTGGGATCGTAACAGGAACGCATGGAGATGAATTGGAAGGTCAATTCGTGTGTTATGAGTTAAATCAAAGGATTCAGAAACACCCAGAATACCTGCATGGAATTGTAGATATATATCCGGCATTTAATCCCTTGGGAATTGATTCGATTACCCGGGGAATTCCCATGTTTGACCTGGATATGAACAGGATATTTCCTGGAAGCGAAGAAGGACCAATGATGGAAACAATGGTAAGTCGTCTGATGTCTGATCTAAAGGGGGCAGATATGTGCATCGATATTCATGCCAGCAATATTTATCTGGAAGAAATGCCGCAGGTAAGAATTAATGAAGAAACAGCAGATCAACTTGTACCATATGCGAGGCTGCTAAATGTAGATTTTGTGTGGATACATGCGGCAGCAACGGTATTGGAGTCTACTTTGGCATATAGTTTGAATATGATCGGCGTACCGACTCTGGTTGTTGAGATGGGTGTTGGCATGCGAATAACAAAAGATTATGGATATCAATTGGTGGATGGAATTTTAAATCTTATGAAAGAAATGGGAATCTGGAGTGGTTCGGTTGAATCTGTCAGAGAGCCGCTGATATCTTCAGACCGGGCAATCGGATTTGTAAATGCAGATCATCCAGGTATCTATCTTCCTGATGCCAGAATCTTTGATGAAGTAATGAGAGGAGATGTGTTGGGAAAAATTGTAGATCCACTGACAGGAAGTGTGCTGGAGGAGGTTAAAGCACCAATTACAGGAAAAGTATTTACCCGGAGAGAATATCCGATTGTATACAGTGGTTCTCTTTTGAATCGGATCCTTGGAGGTGCGGAAGAATGAAAACAGAAGTCATCTATACATTGGACTCTCCATATAGGGAGAAACTGGAAGTTACGGGATATCGTTTTGGCAGCGGAAGAAAATCTGTCTGTATTGTTGGAGCGATTCGAGGAAATGAGGTACAGCAATTATATGTGTGTTCTCAATTGGTGAAAAAATTGAAAGAGCTGGAAATGCATGGTGCGATTGTATCGGATAATGAGATCATGGTAATTCCTTCTGTGAATCATCATGCCATGAATATTGGGAAACGATTCTGGGCAGTGGATAATACAGATATTAACCGTATGTTCCCAGGATATGATAAGGGTGAGACAACACAGCGAATTGCAGCGGGTGTGTTTGAATGCGTAAAAGAATACAGCTATGGAATCCAGTTCGCCAGTTTTTATCTTCCGGGAGATTTTGTACCTCATGTTCGCATGATGGAGACCGGATATCAGAATACGAGTTTGGCAACTTTGTTTGGGCTTCCGTATGTAGTGGTAAGAAAACCAAAACCTATTGATACAACGACATTGAACTATAACTGGCAAGTATGGGAGACCAGTGCTTTTTCAGTCTATACCAGTGAGACTGATGTCGTAGATGAGGAATCTGCACGTCAGGCTGTATCAGCAGTTCTGCGTTTTTTGACAAGGATGGGAATTCTAAGATATAACAGTCATAATGGCTATATTGCCAGCATCATTAAAGAAGAGGAACTAACGATTGTTAAAACCAATGCATCTGGAATCTACCGTCGTCTGAAATCGCCGGGAGAAGAGGTTCATATGGGAGATGTATTAGGAGAGATCTTAGATCCATATGAAGGGGAAGAAATATGTAAAGTGTTAGCACCGACTGACGGTATCATTTTCTTCGCGCACAAAAAACCTCTGGTCACTGAAAGTGAGATTGTGTATAAGATGATTCGAAGATTACATGAGTAAAATATATAACAATATAGAAAAAAGTTCTTGCAAATATTTTGAAATTCGCTATAATAATATTTGTGACTGCTGATCGTAGCAGCAGAACGCTGGAATAGCTCAGTCGGTAGAGCACTTCACTCGTAATGAAGGGGTCGTCGGTTCAAGTCCGATTTCCAGCTTAAAATAAAACTACAGCTCTTAGATTAGAGTTGTAGTTTTTCTTTTTTTAACATAAATTTGATAGTTGTAACATAGGATTTGCATTATAATAGTATTAGGAAACAGGATATAGACTGGAGGAATGTAAGATTAAAAAGGAAGTAAAACAAGAGATAGAGCAGATTGCTGCAGATATGGAAAAAGAAAAGTATGAACTGCGCTATCAATATGTAGTGGGAATATTAAAAGCAAAAATCAATATAATAAATGAACAATTGTCACGTGAGTATGGCAGAGAAATTATTCGGGAGGTCAGCAGCAGACTGAAAAAACCAGACAGTATTCACGCAAAATTGCTCCGAAAAGATTATGAAAGGAATTTTGCGGCAGCAAAGAAAAAGCTGAATGATCTGATTGGGATTCGTATCGTGTGTTTATTTCTTGATGATGTGTATAAGGTTGCAGAAATGCTTCAAAAACAGAGTGATGTAGAAGTCATTAAGATTAAGGACTACATCGAAAAGCCGAAGAAGAATGGCTATATGAGTCTTCATATGATTGTTGAGATTCCGATTTATCTCGGGGAACATTCTGAGATAAAAAGAGCGGAGATTCAGATCCGTACGTCGGCTATGGACTTCTGGTCTGTATTGGATTATCAGTTGATTTATAAGAAGAATGTGTCTGGAGCAGAGGAAGTGGCGAAGGAATTAAAAGGGTATTCCGAAGAGATCGCTGCATTGGATAAGAAGATGATGAAGCTGCGCAATAAAATAGATAAGATATAAGAAATATGTATCAGGAGGTGCGATGTGTTGCATCTCCTGTGTTGCATTATCGAAGAACTCTGCTAATAATGTTTTGTGCACCATGTCTCCAGAATGCTGATCAGCGAATAGAGAAGCATTGCCATAATACATAGAAGAACGATGCTCATCAGAAGCCAATCCATTTTAAATACTTGACTAGAGTAGATAATCAGATATCCAAGACCATTTCTTGCTGCCAGAAATTCTCCAATAATAACACCTACCAGGCAAAGCCCGATATTTACTTTCATATTGCTGATGATCGCAGGTATTGAACTTGGAATGACAACTTTTGTCAATGCCTGAAAGCGGCTGCCTTGTAAGGTGTAGATTAATTTGATCTTTCCTGGATCTACGGTTGTAAAACTGGTATATAGACTTAAGATACTTCCAAAGATCGCCACTGACATACCGGCAACAATAATTGTCGTTTTTGTCGCACCCAGCCATACAATGAGTAAAGGAGCCAGAGCTGATTTTGGGAGACTGTTCAGTACCACCAGATAAGGATCTAAAATTTCAGAAAGCTTACAACTGAACCATAGAGCAACTGCCACCAAGACTCCGATGGCAGTAACTAAGAGGAAGCTTATGATGGTTTCATACAGTGTGATTCCTATGTGAAGAAAAATACTTTTATCAAGCACCATATTCCAGAAACACAGAGCAATTTTGGACGGGCTGCTGAAAATAAATGAATCAATGATTCCTATATTTGCCGTGAATTCCCAGATAAAGAGGAAACTTAGAAGAATCAAGATTCTGGAAATTCGTACAATACGCTGATGTTTTCGGTGATTTAAAAGGTATTGCTGTTGACCTTGAGATAGATCACTCATCTGTATTCAACTCCTTCCAGATTAGATTGAAATATGTTTTAAATTCTGGGGCATTACGTCTGTTTAACGGAGTGTCGGTATCCAGAGTAAAAATTAACGGTATGGTCTGTTTTATTGTTGCTGGTCGTCCGGATAGGATGATGACACGATCTGCCAATGAGATTGCTTCTGACAAATCATGGGTGACAAGAAGTGCAGATTTTCTTTCGTGGCGGATAATCTGACCAATGTCATCACCAACATTAAGGCGTGTCTGGTAATCCAGAGCAGAAAAAGGTTCATCCAGAAGTAAGATATCAGGTTCTAGCACCAAGGTACGTATTAATGCAGCTCTTTGACGCATTCCACCGGATAACTCCGAAGGACGGGAATTCTCAAATTGTTTCAGACCATACATATTGAGTAATTCATGAGCCTTTTCTTTTGTTCGGGCTGTCAGCATATGCTGTACCTCCAGACCAAGAATTACATTGTTATAGATGGTCCTCCATTCAAAAAGTTCATCATGCTGTAACATATAGCCAACATTTGTAGTACTTTCCCGCAGATATTTTCCATTAATTTTTATCAGACCTTTTTCTGGTGTCAGCAGACCGGCAATCAGGGAGAGAAGTGTAGATTTGCCACAGCCGGAAGGTCCTACTATGGATACGAATTCTCCTTTGTTTAGTGAAAAGGATATATCCGTAAGAGTGGGAGTCTCTCCTTCAAGGGTGTGGTAAGCATAGTGGATATGTTTTAATTCTAATACTTGTTCCATAGGAACCTCCTTGGATGACTATATATTATTTTATGTAAATATTGGAAATTCGTGACGGATTGACCTTGTCAGAACCGATGGAAAAAGCTATAATGCAAAAGTATAATACCACGGTCTACTATAAGGAGAAAGGATTCCTATGAATTATCAGAAAGAACTGGAAAAAACAATTCAGCGTCTGGAGAGAGAAGAGAAGGTACCGCGCTTGTTATTGCATAGCTGTTGTGCTCCATGCAGCAGTTATGTGTTGGAATATTTGAGTGATTTTTTCGAAATTACAGTATTTTATTACAATCCTAATATTTTCCCAGAGAGTGAATATACAAAACGGATTCTGGAGCAGCAGACGCTGATTGAGAAGATGAGGACCAGATATCCGGTTTCTTTCATAGCGGGGCAATACGATAAAGAGCGTTTTTATCAGATGGCTGAGGGAATGGAACATATGAAAGAAGGCGGAGTACGCTGCATGAAATGCTATGAATTGAGATTGAGAGAGACAGCTGAGATTGCCAGTCAAGGAGCTTTTGATTATTTTACAACGACTTTGAGTATTAGTCCGATGAAGAACGCAGAACGGTTAAATGAGATTGGAATGAGACTTGCAGAAGAATACGGCGTTTCTTATCTGCAGTCTGATTTTAAAAAGAGGAATGGATATAAACGTTCAATTGAATTATCAAAAGTATATGGTCTTTATAGACAGAATTATTGTGGATGTGAGTTTTCTATTCGGGAAGAAAACCGTTGAGTATAATAGTGGCAATTCATTTATGAAAATACAAAAAAGTACGAAATCATTTGATTTTATGCAAAAATATGATAAAATCGTTTACAGTATATTTTTACGAAAGGAAGAGAAATCCATATGGCACAGTTATGGGGTGGACGTTTTACAAAAGAAACGGATCAGTTAGTATATAATTTTAATGCTTCGATTTCATTTGATAAGAGATTCTATGCGCAGGATATCAAGGGCAGTATTGCGCACGTCATGATGCTTGCAAAGCAGGGGATTCTAACAGATAATGAGAAAGAGCAGATCATCGCAGGCCTGGAAGGAATCTTAAGTGATGTAGAGAATGGAAAGCTTGATATCTCGGAGAAATATGAGGATATTCATAGTTTTGTTGAAGCAACATTGATCGATCGGATCGGGGAACCGGGTAAGAAGCTGCATACCGGAAGAAGCCGGAATGATCAGGTGGCTTTAGATATGAAACTTTATACAAGAGATGAGGTTCATCTCCTGGACAGTCTGGTGAAAGAATTGTTACATGCAATTCTTGCAATTATGGAAGAAAATACAGATACATATATGCCGGGATTTACACATCTTCAGAAAGCACAGCCGATTACACTGGCGCATCATATGGGTGCTTATTTTGAAATGTTCAAAAGAGACCATGAACGGCTGAGAGATATCTATAAGCGTATGAATACGTGTCCGTTGGGGTCGGGGGCATTGGCTGGAACGACATATCCTCTGGATCGGGAATATACTGCAAGCTTGTTAGGCTTTGATGGACCGACGCTCAATAGTATGGATGGTGTTTCTGACAGGGATTATTTGTTAGAACTATTATCCGCATTATCTATTATTATGATGCATTTAAGTAGGTTCTCGGAAGAAGTGATTATCTGGAATTCCAATGAATATAAATTTGTTGAGATTGATGATGCTTACAGCACTGGAAGTAGTATCATGCCACAGAAAAAGAATCCGGATATTGCAGAGCTTGTCCGTGGTAAGACGGGCAGAGTATACGGAGCATTGAATGCATTGCTTACAACGATGAAGGGGATTCCGCTTGCATACAATAAGGATATGCAAGAGGATAAGGAATGGGCTTTTGACGCAATTGATACTGCTAAGGGCTGCCTGACTTTGTTTACAGGAATGCTTCGGACGATGCAGTTTAATAAGGAACGGATGAAAGACAGCGCAAGACATGGATTTACCAATGCAACGGACGCTGCTGATTATCTGGTAAACCATGGAGTTGCGTTTAGAGATGCACACGGAATCGTTGGGCAGCTGGTATTATTGTGCCTGGAGAAAAAGATTGCGTTGGATGAGCTTCCGCTGGAAGAATATAAAAAGATATCTCCTGTATTTGAGGAAGATATCTATGATGCAATTAGTCTGGAAACTTGTGTAAATAAACGAATTACCATTGGTGCACCAGGTAAGAGTGCAATGGATGAAGTGGTTGATGTATATAAGAAATATATGGATGAATACTAAGAGAAGGAGAGAGTGAAGATGGAAAAGAAACTAAGAGTAGGTATTTTAGGAGCAACAGGAATGGTTGGACAGCGTTTTATCTCATTGCTTGAAGATCATCCTTGGTTTGAAGTTGTAACAGTGGCAGCCAGTCCACGTTCTGCAGGAAAGACTTATGAAGAGGCTGTAGGAGGACGCTGGAAAATGGATACTCCGATGCCGGAGGCTGTTAAAAATCTGATTGTATTAAATGTGAATGAAGTAGAGAAGGTTGCTGAAACAGTAGACTTTGTGTTCAGTGCAGTAGATATGACAAAAGATGAAATTCGTGCAATTGAAGAAGCATATGCAAAGACTGAGACCCCTGTCGTATCAAATAACAGTGCACATCGCTGGACACCGGATGTACCAATGGTAATTCCGGAAATCAATATTGAGCACTTTGGTCTGATCGAGACACAGAAAAAACGCCTTGGAACAACACGCGGATTCATTGCAGTAAAACCAAATTGTTCTATCCAAAGCTATACTCCTTGTCTGGCAGCATGGAAGGAATTTGGACCAAAAGAAGTTGTTGCAACCACTTATCAGGCAATTTCTGGTGCAGGCAAGACGTTTAAGGATTGGCCGGAAATGGTAGAGAATATTATTCCATATATCGGTGGAGAGGAAGAAAAGAGTGAGCAGGAACCACTCCGTGTACTTGGAACATTAGAAGACGGTCAGATTACATTGGCAAAAGAACCAAAGATTACTTGTCAGTGTCTGCGTGTCCCGGTATTAAATGGACATACAGCAGCTGTATTCATTAACTTTGAAAAGAAACCTACCAAAGAGCAGTTAATCGAAAAATTAGAGAGTTTCAAAGGATTTCCACAGGAAGCAGAGCTCCCAAGTGCTCCAAAGCAGTTCATCCAGTATCTGGAAGAGGACAATCGCCCACAGGTAAAGATGGATGTAGATTATGAGAATGGTATGGGTGTGTCTATCGGACGTCTGAGAGAAGACAGCATCTATGATTATAAGTTTATTGGACTGTCTCACAACACCGTACGTGGTGCAGCAGGCGGAGCAGTGCTGTGCGCAGAATCCCTGACAGCCAAAGGATACATTCAGGCGAAGTAGGAATTTAGATTAGTTAGTTGGTAATTGGGTGTGTACGGCGAGAGGACGGATGGGATGGTTGCCATTGCGGAGTCCTTCGCTAAGAATCCATAACAGGAAAAGAAGCAGATATTTTGTGACCAGGCTGATTCACCCCGAAATCCTGATGATTTCGAGGCTCAGCAGCCTTTTCAGATTTGGCTTGAGGCCAAATCATCGCACAAAATATCTGCTTCTTTTCCCATAACGGATTCTATCGCTTGTCCAACGAATGGCAGCCATCCCATCCATCTTCTCGCCTGACATCCCCCAAATCCGCAACTTCCTCATCCGGGAGAATTCCTGCGCGTTATGCAGAGGGAAAGATCATAGCAAAGATATGTCAAAAAACTGGCAGAATAACTAACTGATTCTTCCATTGAAATAATGATAAATAGTATAAAACATCGCTCCCCATTGCGCTTCGCGCCAGGAATTCCTCCAGATGAGTTCGTTCAGTATTTGAGAATGTCAGGCGCAAGGAAGCTTGGATAGACGGATAGCAACCAGCCTACCAAGCTTCCTTGCGCCGTACACTCTCAATTACCAACTCACTCATCTAAATTCCCATTTCATTCTTCCTTTTGTGATGGTGAAGTGTTAAAATAAAAAAAGATGTTATAGTGAAAAATGCGAGGTATGCAGATATGGACAAAGAGATATACAATTATACGCAAAACAGAGAATTATCCTGGCTTCGGTTTGATCAGAGAGTCCTGGAGGAAGCACAGGATCCAACGGTTCCGCTTTTGGAAAGAATGAAATTTGTTGCAATATTTACCAGTAATTTGGATGAATTTTTTATGATTCGTGTCGGAAGTTTATTTGATATGGCACAGACAGATGCGAATAATAAGGACAGCCGTACTGGTATGACGCCTAAAGAACAATTGGAAAAGATTTATGGGGCAGTTGCACCTCTTTATAAAGAACGGGATAAGACATATGCGGAGATTAAGAAGCAATTGTCGCCGTATGGAATTTGTGGTCTGGATTTTAAAGAATTAGAACAGTCTGAGAAGAAATATGTGAAAAAGTATTTTAAAGAGCAGGTTCTGCCGATTTTGTCTCCGCAGATTGTGGATGCGAATCATCCGTTCCCACATTTGTTAAATAAAGCCATCTATGTTACGGCAAATTTAAAGCATAAGGAATCAGAAAAAGGGAAGACGACTCTTGGAATCGTTCCGGTTCCACAGTTCGTATCAGATATTTTGGTTTTGCCTGGGCATGATATCCGTTATATTCGCATGGAAAAGGTAATCATGGAATATTTGAATCTTGTCTTTGAACAGTATGAGGTGTCGGATGCCAATTATATTTGTGTTACAAGAAATGCAGATGTATCACCGGATGATGAGGCGCTGGAGGTTAATGATGATTTCAGGCTGCTGATGAAAGAGACTCTTCATAAACGCCGCAAAATGGCGGTTGTACGATTAGAAATCGCCGAGAAACTGACTGGGGATATGGAGAAGTATTTCTGCGAAAAATTTAACATTACACCGGCACAGATCTTTCGTACCAAGATGCCAATGAAATTGGATTATATTTTTTCGATTGCAGGAAATCTTCCAGAGTCTATGAAACGGTCTTTGACATACACGCCATTTTCTCCGCAGAATTCAGCTCATGTGCAGGATGGAAGTGTGATGAAGCAGGTAAAGAAAAGGGATATCCTTTTGTTTTATCCTTATGAGAGCATGAATCCTTTCTTGAAATTGATTAAAGAAGCTTCCGTGGATCCAAATGTTTTGACGATTAAGATTACAATTTATCGTCTGGCCAAGAAAGCTCGTCTGGTAGAATATCTGTGTGCAGCGGCAGAAAATGGAAAAGAAGTCACTGTATTGATTGAATTGCGGGCGAGATTTGATGAGCAGAATAATATTGATTGGTCGGAGCGTCTGGAAGAAGCAGGATGTCGGGTCATCTATGGATTTGAGGGATATAAGGTACATTCTAAGATCTGTCTGATTACTTACCGGAACCGTAATGAGATACAGTATATTACACAGATTGGAACTGGTAATTATAACGAGAAAACTGCGACTATGTATACAGATCTGTCTTTGATGACTGCAAATCAGGCAATAGGAAGAGATGCTGCTGAATTTTTCAAGAATATGTCCATAGGTAATCTAAATGGAAACTATGATTATCTGATCGTGTCACCTACAAGTCTGAAGCAGAAAATATTATATTTGATAGATGAGCAGATTAAAAAAGGAAACAATGGACGAATTATTATGAAGATGAATTCTCTTACGGATGTAGATTTTATCCGTAAGGTTTCTGAAGCGTCAAAGGCTGGTGTGAAAGTCGACTTGATTGTCAGAGGAATATGCTGTATACTTCCAGGAGTACCAGGCTATACAGATAATCTGAGAGTAATGAGCGTGGTGGGAAGATTTTTGGAACATCCGCGTATTTTTAGTTTTGGTACGGGGGCAAATCAAAAGATATATATTGGTTCGGCAGATATGATGACGAGAAATACGGAGAAGCGAGTAGAAGTCGCCTGCCCTGTATTGGATGATAATATAAAAAGCCAGATCAACCATTATCTGAAAGTGATGCTTGGTGATAATATCAAGGCCAGAATCTTACAGAGCAACGGAGCTTTTGTAAAGAAGAAAGCATCAGAGCCAATGATTGATTCACAGGCTGTCTTTATGGAAGAGGCAATCCATGCCAAGAAGGAGACGCCAGAGCAGGAAAATGGACTGGGCAGATGGTTGAAAGGGCTCTTGAAAAGATAAGGAGTTTTGATAAGATTTATGGGGAAATCACTGTATATTGCAGAGAAACCGAGTGTGGCACAGGAATTTGCCAAGGCACTGAAGATAAAGACTAGAAGACAAGACGGATACCTGGAGTCAGACGAGGCAATTGTTACCTGGTGTGTAGGACATCTGGTAACAATGAGCTACCCAGAAGAGTATGATCCGAATTTGAAAAGGTGGAGTTTGGAAACTCTGCCTTTTATACCAAAGGAGTTTAAATATGAAGTCATTCCGGCAGTGTCCAGGCAATATAAGATTGTTGCAGGACTTCTTAACCGAGAAGATGTTGACGTGATCTATGTATGTACTGACTCCGGACGAGAGGGAGAATATATCTATCGTCTGGTGGAGCAGCAGGCAGGAGTGCATGGAAAGGAACGGCGCCGTGTCTGGATTGATTCTCAGACAGAAGAAGAGATTTTAAGAGGTATTCGGGAAGCAAAAGATCTGAAGGAATATGACAATCTGTCTGCATCAGCTTATTTGAGAGCGAAAGAAGATTATTTGATGGGAATTAATTTTTCCCGCCTTTTGACATTAAAGTATGGCAACAGTATTTCTAATTATTTGAACACAAAGTATTCTGTGATTTCTGTGGGAAGAGTGATGACTTGTGTGTTGGGAATGGTTGTACGACGGGAGAGAGAGATTCGGGAATTCGTAGAAACGCCTTTCTATCGTGTGCTCAGTACTATCGGTGATCAGGAACAAAGTTTTGAAGGTGAATGGAGAGCGGTCAAAGGGTCTCGTTGGTTTGAGTCTTTCGACTTGTATAAAGAGAATGGATTTAAAGAACGGGAAAAAGCAGAGGATCTGATTACATATTTGAGTGATGAGAAACCTATGCAGTGTCAGATTGTATCCATTGAAAAGAAAAAAGAGAAGAAGAATCCGCCTTTGCTTTTTAATCTGGCAGAGCTACAGAATGAATGCTCTAAGCGTTTTAAGATTAGTCCGGATGAGACACTTCGAATCGTACAGGAATTATATGAAAAGAAACTCGTGACTTATCCCAGAACGGATGCGCGAGTGCTGTCTACAGCCGTGGCAAAGGAAATTCATAAGAATCTGAATGGTCTGATGAAGTATCAGCCTGTGGTGCCATATCTTCAAGATATTGTTGCATTGGGAAGTCATAAGGGGTTAGAAAAAACTCGTTATGTGAATGATAAGCAGATTACAGATCATTATGCGATTATTCCGACGGGACAGGGATTGAATGTGTTAGGTACATTGTCTCATCTGTCATGTCAGGTCTATGATTTGATTGTAAGGAGATTCCTGAGTATATTCTATCCTCCGGCGATTTATCAGAAAGTGGCAATTGTGACCAAGATGAAAGAGGAATCCTTTTTTTCAAATTTTAAAGTGCTTGCAGAAGAAGGTTACTTAAAGGTTGCAGGAATTCCGGGACAGAAGAAAACTATTACATCGGATGACGGGCAGGATGAGGAAAAAGATACAGATGCTTCCTTTTTTCAAAAAATACAATCTTTGCGAAAAGGAATGATTTTAGAAGTGCAATCGCTGGATATTAAGGAAGGAAAGACTTCACCTCCGAAACGTTATAATTCTGGTTCTTTGATCCTGGCCATGGAGAATGCAGGACAACTGATTGAAGATGAAGAATTGCGGGCTCAGATTAAGGGAAGTGGTATTGGAACCAGTGCAACACGAGGAGAGATACTTAAGAAGCTGTTCCATAATAAATATCTGGCTTTGAATAAGAAGACGCAGATTGTGACGCCGACGATGCTTGGAGAAATGATCTATGATGTGGTGGATCATTCTATCAAATCTCTTTTAAATCCAGAATTGACTGCGAGCTGGGAAAAGGGATTGAATTATGTTGCAGAAGGCGAGATTACGCCAGATGAATATATGCGTAAACTGGATCATTTTATTGTAAGTAGGACGCAAGGAGTTAAAGAGCTTTATAATCAGAATCAGTTACGTGCCTGTTATGATAAAACAGCACAATTTTATAAAAAATCTAATCAAGGGCGAAAATATTCAAATAAAAAGTAAAATAAATAAAGGAGTTAGAATCATATGAAAGAATTGACAGTAGAGGAATTGTATACGTTGGATGAGACTATTGCAAAAGATATTTTTGAGGGAGTGACCTATCCTTGGGAAGTTCTTCCAAAAATCAGTGCATTTATTCTAAAGTTGGGAGAGACATTGCCGGAGGAGGACTATGATAAAATAGGTGATGATGTGTGGATTGCTAAGTCTGCCAAAGTGTTTGAATCAGCTTACATACATGGACCTGCGATTATTGGCAAAAATGCTGAGGTAAGACATTGTGCATTTATTCGTGGGAATGCTATCGTAGGGGAAGGTGCTGTTGTTGGTAATTCCACGGAGTTAAAAAATGTGATTTTATTCAATAAAGTACAGGTCCCTCATTACAATTATGTTGGTGATTCCATTTTGGGATATAAAGCTCATATGGGAGCAGGATCTATCACATCTAATGTTAAGTCAGATAAAAAACTGGTCGTGGTTAAAACACCAGAAGAGAATATTGAGACAGGAATCAAGAAATTTGGTGCAATGCTTGGCGATGAGGTGGAGGTTGGATGTGGAACTGTTTTGAATCCTGGAAGTGTGGTAGGAAGCCATTCCAATATCTATCCGCTTTCAAGTGTCAGAGGCTATGTGCCGGCAAATAGTATCTATAAAAGACAAGGAGAGATAGTAGAAAAGAGATAGAGAAAGGAGAATGTATTATGAATAAAATAGGTTTTATTGGCGTTGGCATTATGGGAAAATCTATGGTGCGTAATCTCATGAAGGCGGGATTTGAACTTCATATTTATGCCAGAAATAAAGAAAAGGTAAAGGATGTAATCAGTGAAGGGGCAAATTTCCATGAGTCGATTCAGGATTGTGTAAAAGATTGTGAAGCAGTAATTACAATTGTAGGCTTTCCAAAGGATGTTGAGGAAGTATACTTTGAGGAAGGAAATATTCTGGATAGTGCAGAGTCAGGAGCATATCTGATTGATATGACGACAACAAGTCCGATGCTTGCTGAGAAGATATATAAAGAGGGGACAGAAAAGGGGTATCACGTACTTGATGCACCTGTTACTGGTGGAGATACCGGGGCAAAGGCAGGAACTCTTTCTATATTGGTTGGCGGTCTGAAAGAGGATTTTGAAAAATGTATGCCATTATTCCAGGCAATGGGAACAAATATAAATTATCAAGGAAATGCAGGATGTGGACAGCATGCCAAACTTGCTAATCAGATTATGATTGCAGGAACTTTGTCTGGTGTCTGTGAGGCTCTGACTTATGCAAAAGCAAAAGGATTAGATCCACAAGTATTCCTGGATTCGGTATCTACAGGAGCTGCAGGAAGTAAGCAGTTAGATATATTCGGGCCAAAGATTCTGGCAGGAGATTATGAACCAGGTTTTTTTCTGAAACATTTTGTAAAGGATATGAAACTTGCGCTTACAGAGGCTAATATGAGCGAACTGAGTTTGGAAGTGTTGAGTCTCGTGCTTGCAAACTATGAAGAATTAGAGGCTGCCGGCTACGGCAATCTTGGAACGCAGGCTCTTATGAAATACTATGCAGAAGCGGGAGAAGAATGATAATTTCTTGTATATGGTGAAAAAATGTAGTACGATAGGAAGGACTCATAGAAAGGAGAGTAGTATATGTTAGATGATAACTATGTAACATTTGAGACTGGAAAAGCAAAACATATTGCATTGGTCGCACATGATGGTAAGAAAAAAGAACTGGTAGAGTGGTGTGATAAGAATAAGGAGATCTTAAAAGGACATTTCTTATGTGGAACAGGAACGACTGCAAGATTAATATCTGAGAAGACAGGACTTCCAGTAAAAGGATATAATAGTGGTCCCCTTGGAGGTGATCAGCAGATTGGTGCAAAGATTGTAGAAGGGCAGATTGATTTTATGATCTTTTTGTGGGATCCACTGGAAGCTCAGCCACATGACCCAGATGTAAAAGCATTACTGCGTATTGCGGTTGTATATGATATTCCGGTTGCGAATAATCTGGCAACGGCAGATTTTATGTTGAGTTCTAAATATATGAATGGTGTATACAGCAGAAAAGTAGAGAATTTTAATAAGACTGTTCAGGAACGTGTGGAGAAATTGAAATAAACAGAGCATTCTTTCATTGACATATAATAGACTATATGATAAACTACTTTCAGGTTAAACTTTAATACGTTAAAGTGTTGCGGTTTAAAGCAACAAAAAGGGAATGAAAGTTGAGGAGAAGCATATGGTTATTAAAGTGTTATTGCTTATTGTTTTCTTTGCCGTTATGGTTTCGGTAGGAATTTATTCAAGAAAGCATGCAACGAGTGTGGATGGTTATGTATTAGGAGGACGTTCTGTAGGGCCGTGGCTTACGGCATTTGCATATGGAACTTCTTATTTTTCAGCGGTTGTATTCGTTGGATATGCCGGACAGTTTGGATGGAAATATGGTCTTGCTTCCACTTGGATCGGTTTGGGAAATGCAATCATTGGAAGTCTTTTGGCATGGGTTGTCTTAGGAAGACGTACCAAAGTTATGACGCAACATTTGAATTCCAAGACAATGCCGGATTTCTTTGGAGTGAGATTTGACAGTAAGGCGCTTAAGATCACAGCATCAGCAATCGTATTTATCTTTCTGGTTCCATATACTGCATCTGTATATAATGGATTATCTAGATTATTCGGGATGGCGTTTAATATTCCTTATACATATTGTGTGCTTGTAATGGCTGTATTTACTGGAATTTATGTTATTCTTGGTGGTTATATGGCAACAGCTATCAATGATTTTATCCAGGGAATTATTATGCTTGGCGGTATCATTGCTGTTATTGCAGCTGTTTTAAGCGGAAAGGGCGGATTTATTGCAGCAATCCGTCAGATGGCAGAGATCCCAAGTGATGTGCCGGTTACGATGGGACAGCCAGGTGCATTTACTTCTTTCTTTGGACCAGATCCGCTGAATCTTCTGGGAGTTGTTATTCTGACATCGCTTGGTACATGGGGACTTCCACAGATGGTCGGCAAATTCTACGCAATCAAAGATGAGAAATCTATCAACACAGGTACAGTTATTTCCACTTTATTTGCTGTTGTCATCTCTGGTGGATGTTATTTCCTCGGCGGATTTGGAAGATTATTCGATAATCCAACCATTTATGCAGAAGACGGAAGTATGATCTACGATGGAATTATTCCATATATGCTGTCAACGCTACCGGATATTTTGATTGGTATTGTTGTAGTATTGGTGTTATCTGCATCCATGTCGACTCTGGCATCATTGGTGCTGACGTCTAGTTCTACATTGACGCTTGATTTTCTGAAAGGTAATGTGATGAAAGATATGGACGAAAAGAAACAAGTACGTACAATGCAGGTATTGGTTGTATTCTTTATTGTATTATCTGTAGTAATCGCATTGGATCCACCGACCTTTATTGCTCAGCTTATGGGTATCTCCTGGGGAGCACTTGCCGGAGCATTTCTGGCACCATTTATGTATGGATTATATTGGAAAGGCGTTACAAAAGCTGCGGTATGGGCAAGCTTTGCATCAGGTGTTGGAATCACAGTTTCCAATATGTTCTTGCATTATATTGCATCCCCAATCAATGCAGGTGCAATTGCAATGATTGTTGGTTTGGTTATTGTACCGATTGTTAGTCTGATCACACCAAAGATGAACAAAAAGCAAGTGGATGACATATTTGAATGTTATGAAGAGAAAGTAACCATTACAAAAAAGCGTTCTTTGGAGGTAAATTAGAAGTGATTCTCGTCTGATTCCAGATGAAGAAAAATGAAATGACATAATATTAAAATACATCAAGGAAAGTGATTAAAATCATCACTTTCCTTTTTTGTTGACATATGTTAGGATAGGTTATGATTAAAATAAAACAATTAAATTGATGAATTTTATTCGAATTGTCATAGAAGGAGAGGTATTTGTATGAAAAATTGTAAGAAATATGAAAGAACATATTTTATGCCACCGGAGGTTACTTATGATTGGGTGAAAAAAGAATATATTGAGAAACCGCCGATTTGGTGTAGTGTGGATCTGAGAGATGGAAATCAGGCATTAATTGAACCAATGAGTTTGGATGAGAAGCTGGAATTTTTCCAGATGCTGGTGGAAATAGGATTTAAAGAAATTGAAGTTGGTTTTCCGGCAGCATCTGAGACGGAATACCAATTCATGAGAACCTTGATTGAAAAGAATATGATTCCGGATGATGTTACAGTACAGGTACTGACTCAGGCAAGAGAACATATTATTAAGAAGACATTTGAGGCAGTGAAAGGCGCACCACATGCAGTGATCCATTTATATAATTCTACATCTGTTGCACAGAGAGAGCAGGTATTTAGAAAGAGTAAAGAGGAGATCAAGAAGATTGCGATTGATGGAGCAGAATTGCTTCTGAAGTTGGCGTCTGAGACGGATGGAAATTTTACATTTCAGTATAGTCCGGAAAGTTTCCCAGGAACAGAAGTGGATTATGCGGTTGAGGTGTGTAATGCAGTCCTGGATGTATGGAAACCAACAGCAGATAATAAAGCAATTATTAATATCCCAACAACCGTAGAAAATGCAATGCCACATGTATTTGCCTGCCAGCTGGAATATGTTAATAAGCACCTGAAATATAGAGATAACGTTATCTTATGTTTACACCCTCACAATGACAGGGGATGTGGTGTGGCAACGGCAGAACTTGGAGTTCTGGCAGGAGCTGACCGTATTGAAGGTACTTTATTTGGAAATGGAGAGCGTACCGGTAATGTAGATATTGTTACAATGGGAATGAATATGTATTCTCATGGTGTGGATCCGGGACTTGATTTTTCAAATATGCAGAAGATTAGAGAGACTTATGAGCGTTTGACAAGAATGCATGTATATGAGCGTCAGCCATATGCTGGAGATTTGGTATTTACAGCATTTTCAGGATCTCATCAAGATGCAATTGCTAAAGGTATGACTTGGAGAGAAGAGAAACAGTGTGATACATGGACAGTTCCATATCTGCCGATTGATCCGCAGGATGTTGGAAGAAAGTATGATTCTGATGTTATTCGTATCAATAGTCAGTCTGGCAAGGGCGGTGTCAATTATATCCTGAAGCAAAGTCATGGTATTAATCTGCCACAGAAGATGAGAGAAGAAGTTGGATATCTCGTAAAAGATGTATCTGACAAGGCACACAAAGAACTTACACCAGAGTGGGTATATCAGATATTTGCAGACAATTATATTAATACGAAGAGTATCTTCCATGTGGATGAGTGCCATTTCAAGCAAGTTGACGGAATCACTGCAGAAGTAACGATTAATCATGCCGGTGAGAGTAGAGTGATTACTGCCAATGGTAATGGACGTCTGGATGCTGTCAGCAACGCGATTAAGCAGTATTTTAACATTAGTTATGAACTTACATTTTATGAGGAGCATTCACTCACTAAAGGATCTTCTTCTAAGGCAGTAGCATATGTTGGAATCATCTGTAAAGGCAAGACTTTCTGGGGCGTTGGCATTGATGCAGATATTATCCGTGCTTCCATTGAGGCATTAATTGTAGCTGTTAATAAGATAGAAGAACTGGGATCTGCTGATCCATGTAAAGATGCCAGAATGATTGAAATCATGAATTATATTCAGGCCAATTATATTGACATTACTTTGGATGATCTGGCAGAAAAATTCTATCTGTCCAAACCATATATTTCTAAATATATCAAAGAGAAGTCAGGAATGACATTTGGTGAGCTGGTTAAGAAGATTCGAATGAAAAAGGCAAAAGCACTTTTGAAGAGCAGCAATATGACGGTAGAGAATATTGCCTTGTCGGTTGGTTACCAGAATGTTGAGCATTTTAATCGAATGTTTAAGAAAGCTTATAACATGACACCAATGCAGTTCAGAAATCAGAAGTAGATGGGAATTTAGATTAGTTAGTTGGTAATTGGGAGGTGTACGGCGCAAGGGAGTTGAATAGGCTGGTCTGTATCCGGTATCCTTCGCCAAGAATCCATAACAGAAAAAAGAGTTGCAATTTCGTGACCGGACTGATTCACCGAGAAATTTGGATAATTTCTCGATTCAGCAGTCCTTTCGAATTTGGCTGGAAGCCAAATTCTCACACGGAATTGCAACTCTTTTTTCTGTAACGGATTCTAACGCTTGACTAGACGGATACAGACCAGCCTATCCAACTCCCTTGCGCCTGACATTCCCAATTACTGAACGAACTCATC
>NZ_JAFBIX010000025.1 GCF_021531895.1 Faecalicatena contorta
CAAATGCCGGGAACTGTTAAATCTGGCTCTTTCCAGATGCTGTCAATCAACAAATGTGATAATTGTTAGGGGAAAGCTTCTTAATGCAAAATTTACTCTTGACAAGAGGTCACTTCATAACAGCGAGGATATGTGGATATAGAATTTCATACTATGCAGACTGGTAATGGAGATTATCTGTGTTATGATGTAATGATAAAGAAATTATAAAGAATGGTTTGTAATATTAATAAATGTTAATATGCGTTGCTTGTGGCAACGGGCAGGTTCTCATACGATAGTGGTAACGTATGAAAGAAAGGAGATTATCCCTAATGTTAAACGAAAATATTAGAGCAATTAGAAAATCAAAAGGACTTTCGCAGGAAGAACTTGCTATCAAGCTGAATGTGGTGCGACAAACAATTTCGAAATGGGAGAGAGGATTGTCAGTTCCTGATTCTGACATGTTAATCTCCATATCGGAAGTGCTTGAAACACCTGTAAGCACTTTGCTTGGAGAAACTGTTATTGAGTCAAAAGTTGATGACTTAACAGCGATTTCCGAAAAACTGGAGATTATCAACTTACAGCTTGCACAAAGGAAGACCATAAGACGAAAAATACTTCATTGGCTGCTTATTTCATTATGTGCGGTCATAGTAACAATTTCTGTGGCCTTAATAGTATTAAATAGTCCTTACTTAGGCTGGGACTATAGTGATCCTGAAACTGCTGTTGTTGGAGTGGCTTTTCATGCATTTGAATGGCTGTTTGTCAGATTGGCACCGATAATTCTTATAGGGGCAATTGTTGGAATCTTCTTGGCACGGAAGAAAGTATAAATACCGCGTTATGAACTTAACCAAGTTTAACCGGTTTCTTACATAATAGGAGATGATGGAGTACAGAACACTTCCCTATGGAAACGAATGGTTCCACCGATGTGACAGAAGCATTGGGAGTAGTCAAAGACTGGGCATCTGGAAAAATTAAAATGCGATTAGCACAACGGAAAATATTAGATTGCCATGCATTTGCAAAAGAAATTGAAAATAAAGAAGATACTGCAATTATATATAAACATGGGATTGAAAACTGCAAAGACGCAGTAGAGCAACGAAAACAGGAATATATTGAAAAGAAAGTGATATACATCCATCGCTAATGTTGACATTATGGATGCAGATAGCACGAATTCAGAAGTATAGTAATTATTACATCTCTATAATGGAATTCTGTAAAGGAGAGATGTAATTATGGATATTAATCAAATCAAAGAAAATAAACTTAAGACTATCCTTCGGTTTTCAATCCCAAGTATCATAGCAATGCTTTTGGAAACGGTAATCACAATAACTGACGGTTATTTCACTGGCAATTATGTAGGTGAAGATGCGCTGGCAGCCATTAATCTGGGATTACCGATTCTTTACTTTTACCTGGGCGTAGGGTTATGCATCGGTGTTGGTGGAACGGTAATCTGTGGAAGACTGCTTGGAGCAAAGGATGAACGCAAGGCCTCCGAAGTGTTTTCACAGACGATTGTAACGGCCACGGTGATATGTATATTAGCATCACTAGTAATATTAGGGCTGTTCACTCCTATCCTAAAGGTATTGAGAGCAGACGGGAATCTGTCCGCATACTTTACCGGGTACTATAGGATCATGCTTTTCAATTATCCGCTGATGGTTATTGGAACCATATTTGGAATGTTTATCCGCGTGGATGGGAAACCTCAGGTGTGCATGCTTGTAAGTATCATAAGTTGTATTCTAAATGCAATCCTTGATGATATTCTGGTAGGCAGATTAGCGGTGGGAGTACAGGGAAGTGCCATAGCATCACTTATCGTGCAGGTGATTGCAGTCATTGTTCAGTTTATGTATTTCATTAGACTGTCAGCAGGCATACGTTTTAGACATTACAGATTTGACAGAGCAGTGAATAAAGAAACCATTTTTAATGGTTCCTCTGAATTTATCGGGGAGATGGCAAGTGCAATATCTATGTTTGCATTTAACTATGTGTTGATGAAATATGTTGGAGCAGAGGGAGTTGCCGCGTTCACGATTCTTGGGTTTACAGTATACGGATACAGCATGATTGCTATTGGTTTCGGACAGGGGCTGACGACTCTTGTAAGTGTTTGCTGGGGCGCGAAGGAACAGAAAACAGCAATGCAGCTGCGCATTCTGACGAATAAGATATTATTTGGAATAGGCGCTTTGTTTGCAGTATGCTTTTTCGTATTAGGAAGAAGATACGCAGGTATGTTTGGATGCAGTAGCAGTGTGGCAGATATGGTATCCGCAGGATTTCGGTTTTACGCTGTTACATTTCTGATTATGGGATATGATGTGATAAATTCGATGTATTTTACCAGCTGCGGTGATGCGTTAAGCTCTGCTCTGATATCGTCTCTAAGAGGAATGATTCTTCTTCTTTCATTTACATTTATCTTCCCGGCTATATGGGGAATGACAGGAGTATGGATGGCGGCTCCGGCTACAGAAGCTTTGACAGCGATCGTTTCGGCATGGCTGATCACGAAACAAAAGAAGATGATGGAAAGCAGGTGATCTGCAGTGGATGAGAAAGACAGCACTACGATTCGAAGTGCAGTGATCAACAAAGCGATTAGTTATATATTTGAAAATATAGATGAAGAAATTACGGTGGATGATGTGGCCAGACATTGTTCTTATTCAAAATATCATCTTATGCGAATGTTTAAAGAAGATACCGATGAAGCACTGTATCAGTTTATCAAACGTGTCCGGCTTGAAAGAAGTGCCTGGAGACTTAAAGTGGAGAAGGATAAAAGCATTACAGAAATTGGCGTAGATTATGGATATTCGTCTTCTAATTTTGCAACGGCATTTAAGAAACATCTGAATGTAACTCCGGCTGATTTCAGGAAGCTCAGTGAACAAATGGTGGAACGGAGTTCTTTTGCACATGGGATATCACTTGACGAATTAGAAGAGTCGGAAAAACTGATTACGGTCGAGTATCTTAACAGCTTTATGGTTGTGTATGAGCGTAAGAAAGGCAATTATCATAATCTGCCGGAAGAATGGTGTAAGTTTATTAAAAAGTATGAACATTTGTCTTCAGAAGATACGCTTTATATTGAATGTACCATTGATGATCCGTCAATTACGGATGAAGACAGATGCATGTATGAACTGTGCCAGACAATTTCACCGGGGAACCCGGTGCTGAAAGAGGATACCAGTATCTTGACTCATACCTTTGATGGCGGCAAATATGCAGTTTATCATTTTAAGGGATTTCCACAATTTCTTTTTATGGTATATCAGGAGATGTTCTGCAGATGGCTTTCAAAGACCGGAAATCAGCTTGATGAAAGACCGATACTTGATATATATCGAAACGTAGGTGATGATGGATATATGGAAATCGACATTTGTTTTCCACTAAAATGAGAGGCATTTGCTGGAGCATTGACAAAATGGTTCAGATATTTTAGAATGAAACCACCGAAAAGGTGGTTTTATTTTGCGCAAAATGAGGTTTTATCATGGAAAAAAGAGAAGAATTACAAGAACAGGCAGATAAGTTAAAGAGAATCAGAGCCGGTTTAGGCTTGAGCAGAAAAGCATTTTCAGAGTATATAGGTATCCCACTTCGCAATTTGGAAGAATGGGAAGCAGGCAGAAGGAAAATGCCTGAGTATTTGCTTAGGATGTTGATATATTATGTAAAAATGAATCAATATCTGGAGAAAAATGGGCTGAAAGAAGAAATGGAAAGGAAGGTATTTAATGAACAGGAATGAAATCATAATTTTTGAAACAGAAGATCATCAGATAAAGTTAGAGGTTAATGTAGAAAGTGAAACGGTGTGGCTGAGCGCTAATCAAATGGCGTTACTATTTGAGCGAGATGAAAAAACAATTCGAAAACATATAAATAATGTTTTTTCGGAATCAGAAGTGGATAAAATTAACAACACGCAAAAAATGCGTGTTGAAGGTGTAAAGCAATTAGTTCCATTTTATACATTAGATGTCATCATCTCCGTTGGTTATCGTGTGAAATCAAAACGTGGTGTGGAATTTCGCCGTTGGGCCAATTCCGTATTAAAACAGTACATATTGGAAGGTTATGCGGTGAATGATAGTCGTATCAAACAACTGGGAGAAGTGATACGGATTATGAAAAGAACGGAGAATGAACTGGACAGCAAACAGGTACTTTCTGTAATCGAAAAGTACAGCAATGCACTCGATTTGCTGGATTCCTACGATCACCAGAACATGACTCGTCCAAAAGGAAATGAAGCAACATATGTTCTTCAATATGAAGAATGTATGGACGTGATTCAGAGTATGCGATTTGGGGATGAATCAGATCTGTTCGGCAAAGAGAAGGATGATTCCTTCAAAGGCAGTATCGGAAATATTTATCAGTCTTTCGGAGGAGTGGATATTTACGAATCTCTGGAAGAAAAAGCAGCCAATCTTTTATACTTTGTAACGAAGAATCATAGCTTTTTTGATGGAAACAAAAGAATCGCAGCAACCATGTTTTTGTATTTTCTGGATAAGAATAATGCGTTGTTTGTAGACGGGAAAAAGAAAATGGAGGATTCAACATTGGTTGCCCTTACAATCATGATTGCTGAATCAAGGCCGGAAGAAAAAGAAATGATGATCAGTGTGGTAATGAATTGTATGCAATAAAAATGTTGTCCCTAATGACAATCACTCGTGTCAGGAAGTCCGATCATCCAGGATGGAAAGCTGGTGGGAGCAGTGACCCATGTGCTGGTAAATGATCCCACGAGAGGGTACGGCATCTTTATTGAGAATATGTTAGATGCAGCAGAATAATCCTGGGCAGGTAATGCAATGAGTATCTCATTGTATTGCCTGTTTTTTATGTATAAAAAAGAAAGAATTATTTTACATAAACCACGCATTGCGTAATTCCAAGTAATGTGATATGATAAATGAAATACTACATGGAGGTGTTCAGAAATAATGGAATCTGCAGATAAAATACGGAAACTCAGGGAACAAACAGGAATGACCAGGAAAGATTTTTCAATACATATTGGAATCCCTCTGCGAACGATAGAGGATTGGGAGGCAGGACGCAGGAAACCGCCGGAGTATATACCACGGCTGATCGAGTATCAGCTGAAGTATGAAGAATTGATCAGGAAGGTGCAAAGGGAGGAGCAGAATGCAGAAAAATAATGAAGATGAAGTAGAAGAAAAAAGCAATTTGCATTTTTGCAAATTCCAAATTCAGATAAACCGGTAGCCTTTTATAGCCTCGATGTAATCATCTCCGTTGGTTATCGTGTGAAATCAGAACGTGGTGTGGAATTTCGCCGCTGGGCAAATTCCGTATTAAAACAATACATATTGAAAGGTTATGCGGTGAATGATAGTCGTATCAAACAACTGGGAGAAGTGATACGGATTATGAAAAGGACGGAGAATGAACTGGACAGCAAACAGGTGCTTTCCGTAATAGAAAAGTACAGCAATGCACTTGATTTGCTGGATTCCTACGATCATCAGAATATGACTCGCCCGAAAGGGAGTGAAGCAACATATGTTCTTTAATATGAAGAATGCATGGAGGTGATTCAGAGCATGCGCTTTGGTGATGAATCAGATCTGTTCGGCAAAGAAAAGGACGATTCCTTCAAAGGAAGTATCGGCAATATTTATCAGTCTTTTGGTGGAGTAGATATTTATGAATCACTGGAAGAAAAGGCAGCCAATCTTTTATACTTTGTAACGAAGAATCATAGTTTTTTTGATGGAAATAAAAGAATTGCAGCAACCATATTTTTGTATTTTCTGGATAAGAATAATGCGTTGTTTGTAGACGGGAAAAAGAAAATGGAGGATTCAACATTGGTTGCCCTTACGATCATGATTGCTGAATCAAGTCCTGAAGAAAAAGAAATGTCGGGAAGTCCGATCATCCAGGATGGAAAGCTAGTGGGGGCGGTTACCCATGTGCTGGTCAATGACCCGACACGGGGATATGGGATATTTATCGAAAATATGCTGGATGCAGCGGGGTAAATGCGATGCCGGAGGCGGAGCCTCCGGCATATTTACAGCTTATCTTTTTGAAGCCACTCCATATTCTCGCTCCATGGCATCAATGGAAACCACCCATTGCTTGCCAAATTTACAAACATCTATACCATTGACCAGTTTTCCGTAGGAAATCGCTTTTCTCAGGGTGCTTTCGTTCAGCCCCCACAGCTCTGTCGCATCGCTGAATGCCATCAACCCGTCAAAAGGTGTTTTGACAACGGTACCGTTTTCCCACAGCTCGTCACAGGACAAATCCAGTTCATCGTCCCAAAGGATCCCATAGCCGCCTGTATCCACACTTGCGCAGGCGAACAAAGCCGGATCCTGTTGAAGCCGCCTGAAAACCGGAAGTTTCTCAAACAGCGGTTTCATATCATACACCTTGGTGACGCCTTCGCTGAACTGGACATTCAGTTTGAAGTCGGAAATGGGAAAAACATTTTTGACCTTGTGGAACATACATACACCTCCTTATTCCAACGGAGGGAGCTTCCGAAACTCTTGCGTCTTGTAAAGAATCTTTGTGAATAGACAGCCATTCCCGCACCATCGTTAACGCTTTCGGGGGAAGATGCCCCTCTAGCACATCCCCTGTCATAAAGTCGATTGCAGCAACGTCATCATTATAAATTGCGTGGATGTGCGGCGGGTTGTGTTCACTTTGCAAAAAGTACATTCTGATAACGATTCCATAAAATCTTGACAACACCGGCATAGTATCTCAGCCTCCCTCTTCTGTGAATACGGTATCACGATATCGTGATATTGTGATATTGTCAAGAGGATATGGTTCCTTGTATATATATATGCTGGAGCATTGAGTCTTGGCTTTACGAGTAATGAATCGGAGAGCAGAAAAGTAAGGGATTTCAAGGATAATCACAGTTAAAATTGAACTGAAGTTAATGGATAGTTCACAGAAATATGGTTGACATTGCTGTGAGACTAGAGTAATATTAAAGTACAAAAAGAAAAGATTGACACAGCATAATACCTTTGGTATACTGTTAAAATCTGTATATGTTTTAATAATACGGCATATAATGTAAATAAACAAGGCAACTTGTTTTGAGAGAGGTCCTGCTATAGTGGACGATTCAAAATGAGAGAGGTCCTGCTTCAGTGGACGATTCAAAATGAGAGAGGTCCTGCTATAGTGGACAAGAAAGCTGTTTGTTTTATGACAAACAGCTTTTTTTAAAGGAGAAAGATGGAGAAAGAAAGGCCCGTTCTTTACTATGTGGATAAGGAATACCTAAAATATCTGCATAAAGAGGATTATAGAGTAAGTGTTAAATTTAATAATAGACCGTTTGCTGGAATTGTTACATCAGTAGGTGATAAGAAGTATATGATTCCGCTAACATCACAGACAACAGAGGAGCGCAAGAAAGAAGGAAAGAATAAGAGAAGTGCTCTTATTACTACATTTGTTACAGAAACTTCAGGGAAAGAAATAGCAAATCTTCTTTATAATAATATGATTCCTGTTAACGAAGAAATTATAACCGCATTAGAAATTGATCCAAAAGTTGATACATATGAATCTAATGAGATACGATATTTAAGAAAAAAATTGGGAGAGTATAGAGGAAAAAGCGACAAATGTTTTCAATCAGAGATATGATACAAAATCTCACAATTTTGTTTTTTTGAAAAAGACATGCTGTGATTTCAAGAAATTAGAAACAGCATTAGAGCAGTATGGAAATCATAATAAAGAAGAAAGTTAAAAACTTTGCGTATAAATGTGAAATGAGTATAGATTACCAGCAAATAAGTTCTGTTTTCTAAATGAGTTATATCAAATTATTATTATGCGACTTGCAAAGGCTCTATGCAAAGTGTGAAGTATCCGGTTTGTTTGAATAAATCAAGATGATAACCTGTCCTTTGTTGTTTTGCAATCATTATAGTACCACCAACTCATTTAACAATCATAAGTGTTGTCCCTAATGACAATCACTCGTGAGCGGGAGCCCGATTATCCAGGACGGCAAGCTGGTGGGCGCGGTGACCCATGTGCTGGTGAATGACCCAACGAAGGGGTATGGAATTTTTATTGAGAACATGCTGGACGTGGTGGGATAGTATTGTGTTAGAGGTGAAATGGCTGATAGCGAAAGGAGTCACACGATTATCATCTGGATGCCTTCGAGGAATTTCATTTCCACCATGAATGTCTATGCCTACTCCACAAGAAAAGACAAGAGGGAATCCGCAAGACTTCTTGATAATATACTAAAGTGTTATTTGTCTCTTGAAAAACGGACGCACATCTGTTAAAATTGGCTTGCAAGCCAAGATGTATGGCAGGGGGTGATCGAGTGGCAGTACGAAGTGACGGGCTACAGACGAAAAAGCGGATCCTGCAGGCATGTGTCAGGCTGTTCCTGGAAAACGGATACCATCAGACGACCATGCTGCAGATTCTCAGGGAAGCGAAAGTCTCCTCCAGCAGTTTTCAGAATCTTTTTCACAGCAAGGACGGCGTTCTGATGGAGCTGGTGGGATTCATGTATGAAAATCAGTTCGGCATGGCCAGAAGTGTTGCGGGCGAGGCGCTCCCGCCGGTGTATGTCTACGCGGCAGAAACCGCGCTCCAGATCACGCTGACGGAGCTCAATGAAAATCTGCGGGAGATCTATCTGGAAGCCTATACGCAGGAACGCGTACTGGACTACATCCAGCGGGCCACGGCAAAGGAGCTGTACCGTATCTTTGGTCCTTATCAGCCGGAACTTACGGAGCAGGATTTCTACGAGCTGGAATTTGGCTCGGCAGGACTGATGCGCGGCTATATGGCAAATCCCTGCACAGAAGATTTCACTCTGGAGCGGAAACTGAACAAATTCGTGACGCTGGCGCTTCGTGGCTATAAGGTGCCGGAGGAAGAACTGCAGAAGGTGCTTACATTCCTCGCGGGGCTGGATATGCGAGGCATTGCCCAGTCGGTCATGGAAGAATTGTTCCGCCGGCTTGCGATGCAATATGAATTTTCCCTGGACGGACTTCTTCCACAGGGATAGAAGCAAACAAAGGACAGGATTAGTAAAATTGAAAAATATAATCGAGGAGGCAGATTTAATGAAAAGAAAAATATTAAGCACGTTGCTTACGCTATGCATGGTGCTGACATTAGTACCGACAACGGCATTTGCAGATGAAGGAACAGGTAGCACACCAAGCGTATCAGCCTATGCCACAAAGGATCAGTTAAAGGGTGTTACATTTGCTCCGGATTCAAACGGAAATGCAACGAATATCGGCAAACTGGTATTTGGTAAGAAAGAAGAAACTTTGGATGAAGAGGGTAATCCAGAAATCTATTCACCAGCGGAATGGTATATCTTGGGAGAAGATAACAAAGTATTAGTCGATAATACCATAATCTTTGCTGCAAACCCGATAAAAATAAATCAACAGTTTAATTCAAGCGATCCGTCTCGTCAATATACATATAATTATATGGCAGGAACAGGCTATGGGGATTATAGTGGCAGTATAGAAGTATATAGAAACCACTACGGGGTAAGTCAACTTCGTGCGGCACTGAATAATATGGTGGATAGTTCGAATACAACCTATTTTACCGCAGCCGAGAAGGGCTTGATGAATACTACCACAGTGACAACGAATGATACAAGGAATGATAAAACCTATACCACAACAGACAAACTGTATGCACTGGCGGCAGACGGGTCTGATGAATCAACCATAAAAGCAGGAAGCAATAATCAAATAGCACTTGCAGCAAATAGTTATTGGAACAGCGGTAATAGATCGTTCTGGCTGCGTTTGCCTTACGATAATAGTAGTACTAGTGTTAGTGGTGATGCACTACAGGCGGAACCGGGCAAAAAAGTTAACCACTCCAGTGTCAGCAGTAGTTTCGGGGTGCGTCCCGCTTCCAATTTAAATCTGTCAAATGTGCTCTTTGCATCTGCTGCAACAGCATCATCATCTGATACAGTATCAGGAACGATAGCAGATGGTACGGCGATGACCCTGAGGCTGGACGGAAGCAGTAAGAATATCGGTGCAGTGGCATATAGAACTGCAACAGGTGATATTTTTGCAACGAAAGGAAGTACTACAGGTGATGTAGCACTTGTGGTGCAGGGCAAAGAGGGAAACAAGGACTGGTATTACAGCAAGCAGATTACAGGAACTGAAACAGAGATTGTGAATGTATCAGATATCAAGTCAGAACTTGGTTTGTCAGCAGATATAGATTTATTAACTGCCAAAATCTGGCTGGAAACTACAGATGCTGCAGATGGAATGATTTATGCAGTTGATCCAATCACAAGTGATAATCTTATAAGCATCACGCCTCCAGCTCCTATAACAGTAGACAATGGAACTGCTTATGAAAACATGAATCTGCCTGAAACGGTTCAAGTTGTGACGGCAGAAAATTCACTAACAAAACTGCCGGTTGTATGGGATACAGCTACACCAAAAGAGGGCAGCTATGACCCAGACATTAAGACAGAGCAGACGGTGACATTATACGGTTCCTTGCAACTGCCCGATGCCTTTGAACATAATCCGGATGGACCTGCAATAACAACCATTACCATCACAATCAAGGCAGCACCGGCAACTTCGGATAACAGCAACAAAGACAATGATTCAAAGACAGATACGGAAGTTAATGGAGATGTCACAGATGTTAAAGATTCTGTAAATACCGGCGACAACACCAATCTGGTCCTGTGGATTGTACTTATGCTTCTCAGCGCTATGGGCATAATCGGCGTAACTGTTTACTCCAGAAGAAAAAGAACAACTAAATAAGTCATTATATGGCTGCCAGGCTTTCAATTTGAAGGTCTGGCGGCTTTTTTTATGACCAAAAAGGAGTAATTATGTTTGGAAAGAATAAATGTGAGCCAACAAAGAAGTGAGAAAGTGTCAGTGACAGTGAACACTTTATAAGAATCTTCAAAGTCCTGGCGGCAAGACGTTGAATAGTAAAGATGATTATGTTACACTACCAGTAGAACAACCGTGTTATAGGGTGGCTGACCTATTTGATGGCCTTTGGAATGTTCATTCTGGCATTGCTGACATTCGTTTTTACGTTTATCAGATAATGTTTTAATAGAAATCCTTGAACGAAATAAGGTCTTCAACATGAGGATGTTTTAGACTATGTTCGTCATGATACTTTGGATAATAATGACATATACAAACAACGCAGATCTATTGTAGAGCATCCATTTGGCACAATCAAAAGGACACTAGGGTACAGTTTTTTTACGCCGTAAAATAGATAATGTCGATGCAGAAGCCTCTTCTATGTTTATCGCTTATAATTTTAAGCGATTATTAAGCATGTTTTCAACACTGGAATTAATAGAGAAATTTGGATAAGTATCTAATAAAAAACAAATCGTTTCAATTTAAACTCACATTAAATATCAAAAATATCAACGGTAACAAAAAATACCGTACATCAGACTAACGTACGGAAATCGTTAGACAGTCTGATGTACGGTGGTGTGAGAGGGGAGAGGAAATCTCCCCTACTGGATTGCTCAGAATTGCTTTGGTTATGTAATACTATACAAATATTTTGAAGATGGCGGCAGAATGTAAATGCCAGGCAATTACGCCTGGCAAATTTTATTTGTGGGCTTTGTTATAAAGTTTTTGAATGTCCTTTGGGAGATTATCGGGGAGCATGGCATTAATCTTATCTTCGTTGCCATCGGCTATAGCGGTGTCATAATACCAACATTTGAATTCCAACATAGCGAGAGTTTTTTCAAGCTGCTTTATTTCCTCTTTGACGGCAGCTTTTCGATGCTCAAATAATTCTCTTCGTTTTGTATAGCTGGAGGCGCCTTCTGTAACCCATTCAAAGAATTGTTTTATATCTTTTATTTCAAGACCTGATCGTTTTAAGCATTCGATTACTCGGATTGCTTCAAGTTCGTTCTCGCTAAAGTATCGGATATTGCCTTTGCGCTCAAGATTAGGAAAAAATCCTTCTTTATCGTAATATCTCAAGGTAGAAATAGGGAGATGAAACATCTCGGATACCTGACCAATTGTGTACATAAAAATACCTTCTTTCAAAATTTGAAAATAATACTTGACCTAAAGTTAAGTTTAGGTCTTATGATAATATCATAAAGCAAAAAGGCTTTCATTTCAATAGAATTTTTTATACGGAGGTATTTGATATTATGAAGACAGAAGAGCTTAAGATGGTTACAGCGTGGGATAAGACTTTTCCTAAGAGCGAAAAGGTGGATCACAAGAAGATTACATTCATGAATCGATATGGAATTACTCTTGTAGCAGACATGTATATTCCAAAGAATGCAGAGGGTAAGCTTCCGGCAATTGCAGTAAGTGGTCCATTCGGTGCGGTAAAGGAGCAGTGTGCTGGATTGTACGCACAGACAATGGCAGAGAGAGGATTTCTTACAATCGCATTTGATCCATCTTTTACCGGAGAGAGTGGTGGATTGCCAAGATATATGGCATCGCCTGATATTAATACGGAGGATTTTATGGCTGCCGTTGACTTCCTTTCCGTACAGGATAACGTAGATGCCGACAAGATTGGTATTATTGGTATTTGTGGCTGGGGAGGTATGGCAATTAATGCAGCTATACTTGATACACGAATCAAGGCAACGGTTGCTTCCACTATGTATGATATGACAAGAGTGAATGCTAACGGATATTTTGATTCAGAGGACAGTGAAGAAGCCCGATTTGCAAAGAAACAGGCTATGAATGCTCTTAGAACTGAGGAATATAAAAAGGGTGAGTATTCACGAGCAGGTGGATGTATGCCACTCCCGGTCCCTGATGACGCACCATTTTTTGTAAAGGATTACAGCGAGTATTATAAGGGAAGATGTTATCATAAAAGAAGCCTTAATTCCAATGAAGGATGGAATAGCATCGGTTGTCAGTCGTTTATGAACCAGCCGATTCTGAAATATAGTAATGAGATCAGAAGTGCTGTTCTTATCATACATGGAGAGAAAGCACACAGCTATTATTTCGGAAAAGATGCATATGAGGCTATGGTTAAGAACAGTAAGTATGCTGCAAATAAGGAGCTTCTTACTATTCCTGATGCAGTCCATACAGATCTCTATGACAACCTGGATGTAATTCCTTTCGATAAGATGCAGAAATTTTTTGAAGAGAACGGAGTGTGTTAATTATGGCAAAGAAAGTATTGATTGTTTCAACAAGTCTTGTGACCGATAGTGGAATAACTGATTCTAATGATGCAAGTAATCATAAAGACACTATGCAAAAAGCCTATGAGCTTGGAAAAGGGCTGTAATAGATGAAGAGATTTCTTACTCAAGATAATATTAAGAAAGAGAAGGTTGGTATTTTCAACGTCACATTTGAACCCGGATGCAGAAATAACTGGCATATTCATCATGCAAAAAGTGGCGGTGGACAGATTCTGGTATGCGTAGCCGGACGTGGATTTTGTCAGGAAGAAGGCAAGGAAGCAGTAGAGATGAAACCAGGTGATTGTATCAATATTCCGACGGAAGTGAAGCACTGGCATGGGGCAGCACTTGATGAGTGGTTTTCACACCTGGCTATTGAGGTGCCGGGAGTGGATGGCTCCAATGAGTGGTGTGAGGCAGTATCAGAGGAAGAGTACACACAATTAAGATAAGAAGAAGCTTGTAGGTGGTAAACCCTATTCTATATCGATTCCCAAATTTATATAAGACTTTCTCCGTGTTATAACAAGCAATTCCCATTAGTTCATATATATTTTTTTGATAATCATCAATATTATTTTTATAGTCATAAATGATGTATACACAGTCTGAAAAAAATTGAAAACAGGTTAATTTTTGCCCCTTCTAACATGTGATTAGTGAAGGGGCACATTTCTTTTTATTCAAAACCAATTAACCGATTCAACCAATAACTATTTATTTATAAAAACTGGTGTCCTGAATAATATTAAGTCATGGTCAGAGTGTTGATGACTGAAAAGACATATTATAAATTATATAAAACAAACAGTAAATAACGTGCAGAAATTAATAATTTAATGATATGAGGTGGGAAGGATGAAAAAGAAAAAATTTGTTTTGACTATTTTTTGTATGATTTTAATATCTGTGACCGGGTGTCAAAAAAGTGAAAACTATAAAATGACAAAGGCGTCAAAAAATGATGTGCTTCCCATTTATGAACAAAATGCTGAAGAGTTACAAGGAGTATCTGAACTTCAAATATTACAAGATGTATATAAATCAGGATACAAATTTGAGGAATGGCTAATAGAAGGTGTAGAAGAACCCGGAGGTATCCTTGCATTAGAGGAAGCCTTTCTTGTATCAGATAGAGAAAATGATTGTATTTTCAAAGTGGATAATAATGGAAATATAATTGATGAAATCGGGCAAACAGGAAGCGGGAATGGTGAGTTCTTAAAACCGTCTGCACTTGCAGTTTATAATCATGAAATTTATGTGCTGGATCAAGGTAATAATAGAATACAGATATTGGATGAGGATCTAGTTTATGATAGAGAAATAAAATTGAAAGATACAAAAACAGAAGACCCGAATTATATTCCTCAAAATATAGCTGTGAATCAGGAGGGAGTATTTGTTACCGGGGTGTCATTAGAAAATCCTGTGGTAGATCGATATACAGAAGAAGTAGATGAAATTGGTTCCAATTTTATTGGAAGTATGAGTACATATGATAATCAGATGTATTTTATAAATTCTATGGTTCGATATTATGATAAAGAAAACGATAGTTTTGGAGCAGTGAGTATAGCGCCAGAATGGCTTCTGGTTGCCAAAGATAAAAAAATGGAAAAAATATGTGAATTGCCATATGGATTCAATATTACTTCTTTTTGTGTAGATGAAAAAGGCATTCTATGTGTTTCCGTATCAGGTGGTGCAGTATATCGTTTGAATAAGGATGGCGTATATGAAGAGACTATTGCGTGTTTGCCGGGACTTCAGGATGAAGAGGCGACGCAAATGGCAGTTGATGATCAAGAAAGCGTTTATATTGTAATGCCAAATGCTAAAAAAATTTATCGTTGCTATAAGTAGGAGTATGAACAAAATATGAATAGAATCAATTATCAGCTTCGACAAATATTATTTAAAATTACATATCGAAAGAAAGAATATGTTATGTATATTATTTCTTTCTATTTAGGTCTTTTATTGCCGGCATTTTGTTTGGCAAACATAAGGTCTGTAGATCAGGTAATTCATTTTACGACATTTGAAAACATGGACAGAGCTGTTCAGATTGATTGGTTTAGTGATGATTTCTTGGATATGAAAATAGAAGGTGCGAAAAATGTATCAGTGAGCGGATATTATGAGGAAGATTTCGCTGAGTGGGGACATCAGTATGTTCCAGTCAAAGGCATAGATGAGTGTTATATGTACCCATTTCCAAAAATAAAAGGACGTATGTTTAAAAATTTGGTGCTAGAATATAAATAGTACAAGTCAAAATGAGAATTCCTAATCTAATATTTCATGGTACAATGTAGGTACCGCACTGAAGGAGGATCTCATTATGGCAAAGCACTATGACAAACAGTTTAAACTGGATGCAGTCCAGTATTATCATGATCACAGAGACTTAGGACTGCAGGGCTGTGCATCAAATTTAGGAATCAGTCAACAAACATTATCACGTTGGCAAAAGGAGCTACGTGAGACAGGTGATATTGAATGCCGTGGTTCCGGTAATTATGCTTCTGATGAAGCAAAAGAAATCGCACGATTAAAACGTGAACTTCGTGATGCACAGGACGCTCTTGATGTACTAAAAAAAGCAATCAACATTCTGGGAAAATGACGGAAGCCATTTATCTCGAAGTTGCTGAGAAGTCAGAAACTGCCCATAAGGCTGGACGCCGGGTTTCTGTCTCCGGAATGTTGAAATATCTCGGCGTTTCCCGTTCTGGTTACCGTGCATGGCTAAAACATGTTCCTTCAAACGCTGAACAGCGTCGTGAAACGGTAAAAGCCAAAATCAAGGATATTTATGATGAATCAAAACAGAATTACGGTGCCCCAAAGATTACCAAAGAACTGCGAAAATCAGGGGAAATAATCTCTGAACGTACAGTTGGTAAATACATGAGGCAAATGGGAATCAAAGCACAATGGGTAAAACCATGGACTATTACCACAAAAGATTCTGACTTCAGTAGCGAATTGCAAAATATCCTTGATGAACAGTTTAATCCGGAACGCCCAAATGCTGTCTGGTGTTCTGATATCACATATATCTGGACGATAGACGGATTTGTTTATCTAACCAGTATTATGGATTTATATTCCAGAAAAATCATTGCCTGGACACTTTCTAAAACACTGGAAGTATCCTGCGTGATTGAAACAATAAATAAAGCTAAAGCAAGACGTAAAATCGAAGAACCATTGATTCTGCATTCCGATCGTGGCAGCCAGTATGTATCCAAAGAATACAAGAGGATAACTGCCGGTATACAGTGTAGCTATTCGAAAAAAGCTTATCCTTGGGACAACGCATGTATTGAATCATTCCATTCATTGATCAAACGTGAATGGCTGAACCGCTTCAAAATCCGCGATTATGATCATGCGTACCGATTGGTCTTCGAATATCTGGAAGCATTCTACAATACAAAACGTATTCATAGCCATTGTGACTATATGTCTCCAAATGATTATGAAGAACTGTATCGTAGAATCCAGAAAGACGAATTGCTGATGGCAAGTTAAGATGAGGAAAACCTCATTTTAACTTGTACTAAATCTTGACATAGGACCAGGTTGTCGTATATAATTGTGTTTATCTTATAGTCAAAAAAAGAAGTAAGGGTTAGAAAAGTAAAAAAGTAGAGTTCATCTGAAAGAGCCATGTGCGGACTGCCATATCAACACATGGCTCTTTCAGATAACTGCGAGGTAGATGAATGAAGAAAAAGATATCCAGACGATATGTATATATTTTGGTCGGGGTTGCAGCACTTATTGCTTTATTGTTGTGGGTGCATCCAATTGCATTTATAAAAACTGGAATTCTGACAAAAGAGAAGGTGGATCAGTATGAAAAGCAGTATGATCTGGGTGCTGCGAGAAAGTTTGATGCGAATGATAAGAGCATAAAGAACGTCTATATGTTTTATATTGGAAATGAAGCCGTGGAGGTACAAGATGAAACTGTGGACAGTCTTATCGATGTTAATGTGCGAAAAGTTGCTCCGTTTCTATATCGTTGGAATATTCCAGAAGGAAATTGGGGAATCTTTCGGGTCACGTTGGGAAACGACAAATATTATTGTCTGTATATTACAAATTAATTTCATTCATAAAGTACATGTTAAAAAGCATTAATTATACAAGGGGGAAGTTGATGAAGAAAAATGTTATCAAAATAATAGCAGCTACACTGACGCTTTTTCTGTTTTGCAGCAATGGCGTAAAGGCGGAAACTCAAAAAGAATGTATAACAATTGAAGAAAAAAAGGAATATTTGTGTGAAAAAGGTATGCTCAGTTGCAAAGCCCTAACATTTCGCCTAAGATTCAAATAAATCCAGGTGGATGGGCTTTTGTATCTTTTGAACCAAGTTATATGTTTCATGTAAATGATAATGTGGTAACGGATTTGAGGTTAGAGTATGTACATGAAAATATGCCGGGAATTTCATCGATAAGTTTCTCTTATGAAGGGGCATCTATTTCTGCTGGCGGTAATTTTACTGATTCTTTATCTAAAATCACAACATATAGATCCATGTTAGTTGATTATTGGGGATAAAGCGGATTGAGAGAGGATAGATGCCCTTATAATTACGGGATGATATGCAGCGAAAGTCTCTGTGGGGGTAGAACACTTCAGGATTATAAGATAACGGTAGAAGACAATCTCTATAACAGTGGCACAAGATTCTGACCAGTTTAGGTGTTAATCCTTCCGTGGCGGCATTGCTCGGTATTCGGGCTCAAATCCAACATCTGAAAGCCTATACTTCCACGGATGCGCTGGCAAATATCTGCATTGATCTGCGCTTCAAGTATGTAACGCGCGGTTCTTCATCTTATGTAGAGTGGATGGACAGTAAAGAAAATCCGAAAGGCGTGGGCTGGCTCCTTTCCTGCTGTTTTTCTTCGTGCTATAATCTATTAAAAACGGGTGTCTGTCAGCTGTTAACTGTTCGGCATCTCTTGTGCTATTGTACAGTATTAATCCAGTTTTTGACCTCTTTTATACAAGAAGGATTCATTTGTAGTATAGATATCCAATAATAAAAAATAAACTCCGAAGAGTCTGTAATCCATAGCATTTTGCAAAGAAGCATGTTAGAATGAGATGAATCAAAATTTAAGGAGAAGCTTTATGAATGGTGTAGTATTGTATCAATCAAAATATGGGGCAACGAAGAAATATGCAGAGTGGATTTCGGAGAAAACAGGATTTCCTGTGATTGAGACGAAGAAAGCAAAGATAGGAGATATTAAAAAGTATGATATTATAATCCTTGGAGGAGGCATTTATGCATCTGGAATTGCAGGTATCTCCTTTTTGAAAAAGAATATTGATATACTGCAGGAAAAGAAAATCATAGTATTTTGTGTTGGCGCATCTCCTTATGATGAAACTGCATTTCAAGAGATTGTACAACATAATATGAAAGATAGACTAACGGACATTCCTTGCTTCTATTGCAGAGGAGCATGGGATATGGAAGCAATGAATGTTGTGGATAGAAATTTGTGCAAAATGTTAAGAAAAGCAGTCGCAAAAAAGCAGCCAGCCGAATATGAGGTCTGGGAGAAGGCGTTGGTTGCTGCTGGAGATGACAGCTGTGACTGGACAGATCAAAAGTATATTGAGCCGATATTGGATATGTTGAAGTAATCATATGTTTTTCGGCAACGGAAAATGCTTCGGAAGTGTGATGAGGAAGGAGCTTCCGTTGCCGGGCACTTTCAGAAGCAACAGTCAGATATCTGAGGAATATGGATTTCTATTTATCTGCTCAGATACCCTTCCGACCGTTTGATAAAGTCTGCAATGTCCAGCTTGGGATTATCCAAAGTCTTATGGATGAACAGACCATCGGAAAGGAGCAGAAGCAGCCATGCAAGATAATCGGAGGACACGGAATCCGTTCGTTCTCCGATTTTTTTTGAGATGATCTCAGCAAATTCACAGTACCGGCTCAGAAGCTTCTGACGGATCTGTTCATTTCCCATCATCGCATCATAGAAAAGATGAAGCCGCATATCTGCAGTTGCAACATCTCGTTCCAATACATACTTGACCAGCCGGTGAAGAGACGTGTCCTTCGTCTCGTCTTCCGTCCATGTGATCAGGTCCTGATATTGCTGATCCAGATACTTGTCTGTAATATCGAATAAGATATCGTTCTTATTCTTATAATGATAATAAAGTGTTCCTTTTGATATTCCGGCCTCTCTGGCAATCTCAGCCAGGGAGATGTCGGATAATTTTTTATGTTCTAATAATTCTTCTGTAGCGGTTAGAATTAATTCTTTTACATTATCTTTTCTTGGTGCAGCCATAGTGTCCCCTTTTGATGATATTAATGAAAGATGCTCACGCATTTTGTATGTATACAGTATAGCTTCTTTTGTGTGAAATGTCGAGAAAATAGAGCGAAATGTTGACTTTAATGTACAGATTTGCTAATATAAACTTAGAGTCGGTCGCGTGGACGACTTATAGAAAGAAGTGAGTGGATGAAAAAAGAAGCATTGGAAGAAAAACTGAATCATAAATTGCGAAAGCGGTTTGGAGACAGTGTCAGGGTGTCGGTGGAAGGAAGAATCATTCGTGTATCTGGTCATATGTCCAGGTGGGAGGATATTGTAGAAGCCTGCAGCATGTGTGTGGTGAAGCAGCCGGGAGTCCATGTGGTCAATGATGTAGTGCTGGATGGTGTGCAGATGCCGTCGATGAGAGTTCCTTCACTCAGGGATGAAGAGCTGGAAGGGGCGAAGCCGGATGTCCTGATTATCGGCGGAGGCATCTCCGGGTGTAGTATTGCGAGAGAATTAATGAAGTGGAAGCTGGGTGTCCTGCTGGTGGATAAAGAGGCAGATCTTGCTGTGCAGGCATCAGGCAGGAATGATGGAGAAGTGCATCCCGGAGTGGATCTGGGACGTGGAACATTGAAGCAGAAGTACGTGGTGCGGGGCAATCGTATGTTTGATCAGGTCTGCGAAGATCTGGATGTGCCATTTCAGAGATGCGGACAGTACGTTGGCTTCACAGATAAGATCGTGTATCCATTTATCTGGTTGTATGCGTGGCAGCGTAAGCACATCTGCAAGGTGACGGACACACAGATTCTGTCGGGAAAGGAGCTTCACCGAAGAGAACCGAATCTGAATCCGGAGTTTCAGTTTGCACTTTACAATCCAAGTGCCGGATGTGTCTGCCCTTATGGATTGACGATTGCATATGGGGAAAATGCAGTGAGTAATGGAGCAAAAGTAAGTCTGAATACGGTCGTGCTTGGAATGAAAGTATCAAAAGGAAGGATTCAAAGTGTTAAGACCAATCGCGGAACCATATACCCGAAGCTGGTGATCAATGCGGCCGGAGTATTTGCCGAGGATGTGGCTGAGATGGCAGGGGACAGATTCTTTTCGATTCATCCCAGAAAAGGAACCAATTCGATTCTGGACAAAAAGACCGGAAGCCTTGTGAAGGGAATCTCTTCGATAAAGAAATTGACCCATAACGCAGCACATACCAAGGGAGGCGGCATTGTCCATACTGCCCATGACAATCTGCTGGTGGGGCCGAATGCTATTGAAACCTATGAAAAAGAGAACTTTGCAACGGAACAGTCCAGCATTGATGCAGTGTTTGAAAAGCAGAAGATGACGTCGGAAAAGCTCTCGAAGAAAGATATCATTACATATTTTACGGGTGTCCGACCGGCAACGTTTGAAGAAGATTTTGTGATAGAAAAAGGGCGTAAGACGAAGAACCTGATTCATTGTGCCGGAATACAGTCGCCAGGACTGACAACTGCGCCTGCGGTTGCAGTCGATGTGGCAGAGATGGCGGTTCATGAGTTAAAACAGTCGCAAAAGGTTGAAGTGAATCGAGAATTCCAGCCAAAAAGAAAGGGAATTCCACAGGTGAAGAATCTCCCGGAGGAAGAAAGAGACCGATTGATTCAGGAAAATCCAGATTATGGAGTCATAGTCTGCCGGTGTGAAGAGATCAGTAAGGGAGAGATTCTGGATGCATTGAATTCCCCAATCCCGGTAGCAACGGTAGATGGAATTAAGAAGCGTGTCCGCCCGGGAATGGGAAGGTGTCAGGGTGGATTCTGTATGCCTCTGGTAACCAGAATTATCAGTGAACACCAGAATATTCCAGTCGAACAAGTTAGAAAATCCGGGGAAAATTCCATAATATGCTATGGAAAGACAAAGGGGGTACAATGATGCAAAGTTGCGATGTACTTGTAATTGGCGGAGGCCCCGCAGGACTTTCCGCAGCAATCTCTGCCAGAAAAGAAGGAGCAAGAGTGCTTTTGATTGAGCGGGAAGAGCATTTGGGAGGAATCCTTAAGCAGTGTATCCATGATGGATTTGGTCTCCTTCGTTTTGGAGAGAAGCTATCAGGACCAGAATATGTGGAACGGTTCGAAGATGAATTCCACGAACTGCACATAGAGTATGAAGTACAGACCTTTGTTACGGATATCTGCAAGAAAGAGGAAGACTTCCGGATAACAGCGGTCAACCGAAAGGGTGTACAGAAGTATCAGACCAGGACGATCATTCTGGCTACGGGATGCCGGGAACGGACGGCAAAGCAGGTGTTCATCCATGGAACCAGACCATCAGGAGTCTTTACCGCAGGAACAGCACAGCATTTTGTTAATCTGATGGGAGAGATGCCTGCAAAGAAATGTGTCATTCTGGGAAGTGGCGATATTGGCCTGATCATGGCACGTCGCCTGACGTTAGAAGGTGCAGAGGTTGAAGGCGTCTATGAAGTGAAACCAGAACCATCCGGGCTTACGAGAAATATTGTTCAATGTCTGGAGGATTACAACATCCCATTACATCTGTCCCATACGGTGACACGAGTATTTGGAGAGGACAGACTGACGGCTGTAGAGATATCAAAGGTAGATGAGAAGATGCAGCCGATTCCGGGGACACAGAGGCTGGTAGAGTGTGATGCTTTGATTCTGTCGGTCGGCCTGATTCCGGAAAATGAGATTGCGGAGAATCTGGGGGTCTTACTGGATGGACATACCAAAGGGCCTGCCTGTGATAATCTGTTTATGACCAATGTAGAAGGAGTGTTCTCCTGTGGAAATGCACTCCATGTCAATGACCTGGTGGATTATGTATCTGAAAGTGGTGAACTTGCCGGGAAGGCGGCGGCAGGCTATCAGAAGAACTGGAAACCAGGCAGGAAGAAGGTACAGCTGGAAACAGATGTATCCTTACAGTATCTGGTACCACAGAGCCTGAATCTGGAGCAGGGACTGGAACATGTTGTGATGTATTTTCGAAGCAGAGAGACGATACCATATGGTACGTTATGTATTGAGATAGATGGGAAGAATGTATTCGAGAAGAAGTATACGAATCTGAAACCGCCAGAGATGGAGCATCTGGAACTGGATTTCCAGAGATTCCGCCTGACAGAATCTTCTAAGGTGAAGATATCCGTTCGAAAGGAAGCAAAAGGAGGCGGGAAGAGATGAGAGAGATGACGTGTATTACCTGCCCCAATGGATGTACGCTGCAGATTGAAGAAGTAGAAGGAACACTCCATGTTACAGGCAATAAATGTAAGAGAGGAGAAGCATTTGCCATTGCAGAGCTGACACATCCGATGAGAACCATCTGCAGCACAGTCCGGACCATCTATCCGGAAGTACCGGTATTGCCGGTTCGGGTGTCCGGCGAGATTCCAAAAGAGAGAATCTTTGATGTTATGAAGGAGATCAATCATATCCTGGTGGACCGGCATGTCAGACGGGGGGATGTGTTGCTGGAAAATGTTCTTGGATTAGGTGTAGATATTATTGTGACGAGTAATCGACTGAGTAGAGAGGAGAATGAAAATGAGTGCGAAACCGTATAAAGGATTTGAACCAAAATGGGTAAAGGAGGCTGCTCCAAAGGACAGCTATCGGTCTATTTTCCGATGGGGAGACCCAGAGTTTGTAAAGTATCCGAAAGAATCTTTGTATAAAATGATGAAGGAAAAGTTCAAGATGACGGACGATGATTTTAAGTCTTATGCAGGTGATATCGGGATGGATCCAGTCAAGCTGGATGCACCATGCAATCTGGAGCAGAAGCATCTGGATGCATTTGTGGAGATTCTGGGAAAAGACAATGTAACAACAAAAGATTATCCAAGACTTGCAGTTGCCTATGGAAAGACCGGGTATGATGCTGCAAGACTGCGTCAGCGTCAGATTGACAGCCTGCCGGATGCAGTTCTGTATCCTGGAACAACAGAAGAAGTGGAGAAAATCGTAGCATATTGTACGGAACAGAAGATTCCATTGTATGTATATGGCGGCGGCAGCAGTGTGACCAGAGGTGTGGAGCCGACGAAGGGCGGTGTCTCTCTGGATATGCGAAAGAGATTCAATAAAGTACTTAGTTTCAACGAAGTGGACCAGACGATTACCGTACAGAGTGGAATCTCAGGGCCACAGCTGGAAGAAGCTTTGAACAATGCACCGCAGCTATACGGAGCCAAAAGAGCGTATACCTGTGGACATTTCCCACAGTCCTTTGAATACAGCAGTGTGGGCGGCTGGGTAGTGACCAGAGGTGCCGGACAGAACAGTACTTATTATGGATGTATCACCGATATCGTATTATCACAGAAGTATGCAACGCCAATCGGAACAATCCAGACCAGTCATTATCCAAGAGAGGCCACCGGTCCGAATCTGAATCAGATTATGATGGGAAGTGAAGGAGCATTTGGAGTGTTGACGGAGGTAACATTAAAGGTATTCCGCTATATGCCGGAGAACAGAAAGCGCTTCTCCTTTATCTTTAAGAACTGGAAGGTTGCCCGGGCGGCAGCACGGGAAATGATGCAGTGCGAGGCCGGCAATGCATCCGTATTCCGCCTGTCTGACCCGGAAGAGACCAATCTGATGCTTCGCCTTTATAATGTAGATGAGACCCCTCTTTGGAATCTTCTGGATATGCGTGGATATGTGGATATGCAGAGATGCCTGTTCCTGGGATTTACTGACGGAGAGAAAGGATTTTCTAAAAATGTAGCGAAGAATATTAAGCGGATTGCCCACAAATACGGCGGAATGAGCCTGACATCTTTCGTGACCAAGAGTTGGGAAAAGGGAAGATTCAACGACCCATATCTGAGAGATACCTTGTTGGACTTTGGAATTATGACGGATACGTTAGAGTGTACGGTGAATTGGTCGAATATGGCGAAAGTGCATCAGGAAGTGAGAAAGGTATGTCATGCACTTCCGAATACCATTGTTACTACACATATGTCCCACTGTTATCCACAGGGAGCGAATCTGTACTTTATCTTTATCACAAGAATGTCGGATGCTGAGGAATTCAAGGCATATCATGCCACAATTCTGGATGCGATCCAGAAGTCTGGTGCGTCCATGAGCCATCACCATGGGATTGGAAAGATGTTTGCACCATGGCTGGAAGGTCAGCTGGGAAGAAAAGAGTATGGCGTATTTAAAGTGTTAAAAGAATATTTTGATCCAGATAATATGATGAATCCAGGCGGTACGCTTGGTCTGGATCTGAAAGAAGAGGAAAAACGATTCTTACGGGAAGATATCCAGTAGCAGTGAAAGGGGGGACTGCAATGGAAGATAGAATCGTGCTTGCGTATGATGTAGGAACGCAGAGTTCAAGAGCACTTTTGATCAATCAGAGAGGCGAAATCCTGGCAAAAAGCCAGGTGAAGCACCAGGAACCGTATGAATCTCCGAACCCGGACTGGGCAGAAAAGGATGCCGATTTTTATTATCAGAATATCTGTCAGGCATCGCAGGATTTAAAAAAGAGGTATCCAGAGATATTTGAAAAGATTGAGGCGGCAGCTATCACTACGATCCGTGATACTGTTGTATGTGTTGATCGGGATGGAAAACCGCTTCGCCCGGCGATTCTGTGGCTGGATAAGCGAAAAGCCGAGGGAAAACCGAAGTTTTCTCAGGTCACTCGTATGCTCTTTAAAGCAGTGGGGATGGAGGAGACTGCCAATGTGCAGTATCAGAAGTCTCATTGTAACTGGATCAGGCAGAATGAGCCAAAAGTGTGGGAAAAGACATACAAATACTTGCTGCTAAGTGGATATCTTATTTTCAGATTGACTGGTCAGATGGTGGATGCGGCAGCAAGCCAGGTAGGGCATATTCCGTTCGACAGTCAGTCCAGAAACTGGCAGAGAAAAGGAGCACTGACCCGTCCGGTATTCGATGTAGAAGAAGAGAAGCTGTGTGAGATCAAAGAATCTGGAGAAGTACTTGGTACGATTACCGCTCAGGCTTCGGAGGAGACAGGCCTTCCAGAAGGAATGAAATTGATCGCAACAGGTTCGGATAAAGCCTGTGAGATCCTGGGACTTGGATGTGTCAGCAGGGAGAAAGCAGCCATTGGTCTGGGAACAACCGCAACGATAACATTTACCATTGATAAATATCTGGAGCCAGAACGCTTTATCCCGCCATATGATTCGATCATCCAGGGGCGATTTACTCCGGAGATCGAGATATTCCGGGGATACTGGCTCATCTCCTGGTTTAAGAAAGAGTTTGCAGAAAAGGAAGTTGAGCAGGCGAAGAAGCTTGGCCTGTCGGCAGAAGAACTCCTGAATCAGCGACTAGGAGAGATTCCGGCAGGATGTGAGGGGCTTTTGTTCCAGCCGTATTTCACACCGAATATTACCATGCCGAACGCAAGAGGGGCAGTGATTGGATTCTCAGACCAGCATACGAGGATTCATATATACCGGGCAATCATAGAAGGTATTAACTTTGCATTGATGGATGGAATGAAGCTGATGGAGCGAAGATCTGGCCATAAATTTCAGGAATTGTATCTTGGCGGAGGAGGCTCGCAGAGCCGGGAGATCTGCCAGATTACCGCCGATATGTTCGGAATTCCTGCAATCAGGACCCAGAGCTATGAAGTGACCGGAATCGGATGTGCGATGGCAGCATTTGTAGGGCTTGGTGTGTTCTCAAGTTATGAGGAAGCCGTGGAATCCATGGTGCATAAAAAGGATGTCTTTGAACCGAATCTTGAGCAGCACAAGATCTACGAGAGGCTCTATGAGGAAGTGTTTAAGAATATTTATGGAAAGCTTTCGGGACTGTACGAAAGACTATACGAGATCTATCATGAGAAAGATCTGACATAGTGAATACCCCGCCCAAGTGATTCATTTATTTTTCACAGATATTTAATAGAATCTTGTGTCAAAAGATGTTAAAATAATTCTATATTATCGAAAAATATTTGCAATTTATGCATTTTTGGACAGGTGAATAATGAAGTCGAATATGTGGAAATCTACTACACGGGAAATTAAACAAAGTATAGGCCGATTTCTTGCGATTCTTGCAATTGTTGCTTTGGGAGTTGGCCTTTTTTCAGGCCTGAAAGTGACACAGCCGGCTATGGTAAAGACTGTCAACCAGTATCTGACGGAGAAGCAATTCTATGATTATCGGATATTGTCTACCCTTGGCTTTGAACAAGAGGATGTGGAATTCCTTGCTAAGCAGAAGGATGTAAGGTACGCAGAAGGTGTCTTCAATATGGATGTTCTGTGCAATATTGCCGGAGAGAATGAAATGGTGTTAAAGGCCTATAATCTCCCGGAAGATATGAATGGAATTGAACTTATGGAAGGCCGTATGCCGAAGAATGCCGGAGAGTGTCTTGTGGATTCTTCTTGTTTTACCAAGAAAGATATCGGGCAGACGCTGGTGCTTTCGGATACGAACGATGAAGATGATCTGGAATACTTTACAAAAACAGAATATACCATTGTAGGACTGGCGCAATCCTCCAATTACATACAGTTTGAACGAGGCAATACTTCTCTTGGAAATGGACGTATCAGTGGCTTCATGTACCTGCCATGGGAGAGCTTTGATACAGACTATTATACAGAGATTCTGGTGAAGTTTGATCAGGATTATGAGATATACAGTGATGAATATGATGCTTATATAGATGATAAGGAAGTGGAATGGGAAGACCTGGCGAAAGAGGTAGCAGAACATCACTATACAAGAATTCTGGCAGATGCAGAAGAGAAGTTGAATGATGCGGAACAGGAACTGGCTGATGGAAGAGCGGAAGGAGAAGCAGAGCTTGCCGATGCAAGAGCAGAACTTGAGGAGGCGAAAGCGAAGCTGGAAGACGCGGACCGCAAGATCGCTGATGCAAAAAAAGAACTGGCTGATGGCCAGAAGGAGCTGGATGCCAGCCGTTCACAGCTACAGAATGCGGAATCAGAACTTGCTCAGAATGAAGTTGTATTAAATAGTAGTGCGGCAGAACTGGAAAGTAACTGGGCACTATTAGTGGAAAAAGAAGCGCAGGCAGCAGAAGGAAGACAACAGCTGGAAAGCAGTCAGACGCAGTTGAATGAGAATAAAGCGGCATTAGAAGCTGGACAAAATCAGCTAAATGAGGCACAGAATCAAGTCTCAAAGCTGCAACAACAGGTTGATTTATTAGATGCGGCCACATTGGATTCTTTTCCGCCAGAACAAAAAGAAGCGATTCTTGCGCCATTGGAAGAGGCGGTGGATGAATTACTTTCAGGATTGTCGGAAGGGAGTACCGGAGAAGGAACTGACACAAGCACCCTGTCTGCTGCACAAAGAATAGCCATTATGAATGGAAAACTTGCAGGTGCTTCCGCTGCGATTGTTCAAAAACAGAAAGAGATTACGAATCATCTGGAACAGATTCAGACAGCGCAGGAAACAATCGATGCCCAGAGACAGAACTTAGATGATGCAGATGCCCAGCTTGCAGCAGTAAGAGCCCAACTGGAGGCTGCCCAGAAGGAATTGGATTCCGGCAAAGCCCAGATTGAGTCTGGAAAGAAGCAGATAGCAGAAAGCTGGAATGCGTTCTTTGCAGGAGAGGCTGAGATTGAGAGTGGAAAAGCTGAGATCGCAAAGAATGAAGCAGAGCTTCAGGATGGATGGCAGGAATATAACGATGGTCTGGCAGAGTATGCGGAAGGCTATCAGGAATTTGTAGATGAGATTGCAGATGCAGAGAAGAAGATTGCGGATGCAAGAGAAGAGATCGAAGATCTTGCATCACCGGAAAGCTATCTGTTGGATCGAAATACGAATGTTGGATATGCATGTTTCGAGAGTGATTCGGCAATCATCAATGGAATTGCCAATGTATTCCCGGTATTCTTCTTCGCTGTAGCGGCACTGGTATGTATTACTACGATGAGCCGGATGATTGAAGAACAGAGAACGCAGATCGGTGTGTTAAAAGCACTGGGTTATAGTAAGTCATCGATTATGGGCAAGTATCTGTTCTATTCAAGCACAGCAGCAGTGTTAGGTTGTTTGATTGGATTCTTTGGTGGAACCTGGCTGTTCCCGAATGTCATCTGGTATGCCTATGGAATGATGTACGATGTGGGGAAATTGTCATATGTATTGGATTGGCAGCTTGGTCTGATCTCATTGATTGTGTCTGTAGCATGTTCTGCCGGAACTACGTTCCTGACTTGCCGCAAGGAACTTGGTGAGGTGGCAGCGGAGCTGATGAGACCAAAAGCGCCAAAGGCCGGAAAGCGAGTGCTTCTTGAGCGAGTGCCATTTATCTGGAAACGCCTGAAATTCTTATATAAAGTGTCCTATCGGAATGTATTTCGTTATAAGAAACGGTTCCTGATGATGGTAATCGGTATCAGCGGATGTACAGCATTACTTGTGACGGGATTCGGAATCAATGATTCAGTGACGAACATAGCAAGCGATCAATATGATAATATCCAGATTTATGATATGAGTGTAACATTGGCAGATGAAGCAGAGGAAAGTACAAAGGCTGAGATTAAGAAGTCACTGGGAAAAGAGGTATCGGAGTCTGTCTATGTGATGGAAAAGAGTATGGATCTTGTTCATGGAGACCAATTGAAGGGTATCAATCTGGTTGCAGTGGATGAGAAGGAAGATATTGCTCCATTTGTACATCTGAAAGATCCGGATGGTAAGAAAATATCTTATCCGGGAGAGGGAGAGTGTATTCTTTCCGAAGCGATTGCAGAGAACTATGAGATAGAAGTAGGAGATACCATTACACTACAGGATGAGAACCATGAGACCATGGAACTTAAAGTCAGTGGTATCTTTGAAAATCACATTAGAAATTATGTATACATGACGACGCAGACTTATGAGAAATATATGGGAGAGGATGCATCTCTGAATGCTGTCTATATCAACGCCTCAGAAAAAGCAGATGTGCATCAGCTTTCTGCAGATCTGATGAAGATGGATGAAGTGACGAATGTAACGGTATCTGAAGATACCAAGACTCGCTTCGCCAGCATGATGAACAGTATGAATCTGGTAGTAGTGGTAATTATTGTATGTGCGGCCGGACTGGCATTTATTGTATTGTATAACCTTACCAATATCAATATCACGGAACGCATAAAAGAAATCGCAACGATTAAGGTACTGGGCTTTTATAGGAATGAAACTGCAAGTTATGTATTCCGTGAAAACATGATACTGACATTTATAGGAACGATGGCAGGACTCGTTCTTGGAAAATATTTTCACATGTTTGTGATGTCGCAGGTAAAGGTAGATCAGGTGGCATTTGATGTCCGGATTGCACCGATCAGTTATGTGTATAGTATACTGTTGACTTTTGCATTTGCCTGGTTCGTAGATCTTGTCATGAATGGCAAATTAAAACGCATCAGCATGGCAGAATCACTAAAATCTGTAGATTAAAAGAATGGGAAAAGGTTATGATATCTTTTCCCATTCTTTTTTATTACTTTCGCATATCTGTGATTGAAAATATTTAAAAATTAATATTTGTAAATACAACTGTCTTGTCACATGTAAATTACAGTGGTATAATGGTCTGAGTCTGAAAAAGGAGAGAAAAAGTTATGACTATCGTAGATAAAATTGAAAAGTTGAAAAAAGAGAAGAACGCAGTGATTCTGGCACATTATTATGTGAAGCCGGAAGTACAGGAAGTTGCAGATTATATAGGAGACTCCTATTATCTGAGTAAGGTGGCCGTTGGGCTTAAAGAACAGACCATTGTATTCTGCGGTGTTGAATTTATGGGAGAGAGCGCCAAGGCATTGAATCCCCAGAAGACGGTACTTATGCCGGATCTGAGTGCAGATTGTCCGATGGCGCATATGGCAGATCCTGAGATTATTCAGAAGATGCGTGATACATATGAAGATCTGGCGGTTGTGTGTTATATCAATTCTACAGCAGAATTGAAGAAATATTCTGATGTATGTGTAACTTCAGCAAATGCAGTGAAGATTGTAAAAGCACTTCCTAATAAAAATATTTTCTTTATTCCGGACCGTAATCTGGCTCATTATATTGCAGGGCTTGTGCCGGAGAAGAATTTTGTGTATAACGAAGGATTCTGTCCGACGCATGAAAGAATGCAGGCAGAGGAAGTTCTGGAAGTAAAAAAAGAACATCCAGAGGCAAAAGTATTATCTCATCCAGAATGCAGGACAGAGATTCTGGAGATTTCTGATTATATTGGAAGCACTTCCGGGATTATTAGATACGCGACTGAAAGCGAAGAAAAAGAATTTATTATCTGTACGGAAGAAGGAGTTTCTTATAAGCTTTGTCAGAACAATCCGGAAAAGAAGTTTTATTTTCCGAAGTCAGTTCCGACCTGTCCAAATATGAAGAAGAATTCTTTGGAAAAGATATTGCATGTTCTGGAGACAGGAGAGAATGAAGTCCAGATTACGGAAGAGCTTCGCGAAGCTTCTGTGAAACCATTGGAGAGAATGCTGGAGCTTGCGAAGTAAAGATGATGCAGAACAAAAGTATCTGCGAATAAATGGGGCATTTGGCACCGGGAAGGATTGAAAGATGAAGATATATACCGATGTTGTTATTGTTGGTACAGGAGTGGCTGGTCTGTTCAGTGCACTTCATCTGCCCTCGGACAAGAAGATTCTTATGATTACAAAATCAGATCTGGAGAGCAGTGACTCTTTTCTGGCTCAGGGAGGAATATGCGTTTTGAGAGATGAATCTGACTATGACAGCTATTTTGAAGATACAATGAAGGCGGGGCACTATGAAAACCGCAGAGAATCTGTAGATATTATGATTCGAAGTTCCAGAGATATTATCAACGAGTTGGTTGGATATGGAGTGGAATTTGAAAAAAAGGATGGAGAGTTTGAGTATACACGAGAAGGTGCTCATTCAAAACCACGAATTTTATTTCACGAGGATATTACGGGAAAGGAGATTACAAGTAAGCTGTTGGCACAGGTCAAGAAACTTGACAATGTGACTATTTATGAATATACAGCTATGACGGATATTATTGAAGAAGATGGAAGATGTATCGGTATTCTGGCAGAAAATGAACATGGTAAGCTGACTGTATATGCAGAGAATACGATTCTGGCAAGTGGCGGTATTGGCGGAAAATATAAGCATTCTACGAATTTCCCACATTTGACAGGTGATGCACTTGATATTTCGAAAAAACACGGCATTCGCCTGGAACATCTGGACTATGTGCAGATTCACCCGACGACACTTTATTCTGAAAAGCCGGGACGACGATTCTTAATATCGGAATCTGTGCGAGGAGAGGGTGCTGTGTTATATAATAAGAAGAAAGAGCGTTTTGTTGATGAGCTGTTGCCGCGGGATGTGGTGACAAAGGCTATTCGTGAACAGATGGAGAAAGACGGTTCCGAATATGTATGGCTTTCTATGGAGCATATCTCGAAAGAGGAGATTATGAAGCATTTTCCGAATATATACCAGCATTGTCTCGAAGAAGGGTACGATGTAACGAAGGAATGTATTCCGGTAGTGCCGGCGCAGCATTATTTTATGGGTGGAATCTGGGTGGATTCTGACAGCCGGACTTCTATGGATCATCTGTATGCTGTTGGTGAGACGAGCTGCAATGGTGTACATGGGGCGAATCGTCTGGCAAGTAATTCGCTGCTGGAGAGTATGGTATTTGCAAAACGGGCAGCACAAAAGATTGGACGCTCATAATGTGAAGAGAAGGAGACATTAGATTATGAATAAGATTACAATGACTTTACAGGCGGATCATCTGATTCTGGAAGCGTTGAAAGAAGATATTTCCAGTGAGGATGTAACCACGAATTCTGTGATGAAAAAAGCGGTGAAAGGCGAAGTGGATCTAATCTGCAAACAGGATGGAATTATCGCCGGGCTTGAGGTATTTGCCAGAGTGTTCCAGTTGCTGGATGCAGATACAGAGGTTCAGTTGTATTGTAAAGATGGAGACGAAGTGAAAAATGGACAGCTGATGGGAAAGGTTCTTGGTGATATCCGTGTCCTGTTATCTGGTGAGCGGGTTGCCTTGAATTATCTTCAGCGTATGAGCGGAATTGCGACCTATACGCATTCGGTCGCATCACTGTTAGAAGGCAGTCATACGAAACTGTTGGATACTCGTAAGACAACGCCGAACATGAGGATTTTTGAAAAATATGCAGTTCGCGTAGGCGGAGGATATAATCATCGGTATAATCTGTCGGATGGAGTATTGCTGAAGGATAATCATATTGGTGCAGCCGGCAGTGTGACGAAAGCGGTTCAGATGGCAAAGGAATATGCTCCTTTTGTGAGAAAGATTGAAGTGGAAGTGGAGAATCTGGATATGGTGAGAGAAGCGGTTGAAGCAGGCGCAGATATCATCATGCTTGATAATATGTCTACAGAAGAGATGCAAGAGGCAATCCGTATCATAGATGGACGCGCCAAGACAGAATGTTCAGGAAATGTTACCAGAGAGAATATCGGACGTCTGACATCCTTGGGCGTGGATTATATTTCCAGCGGAGCTTTGACTCATTCTGCACCAATATTAGATATTTCCCTAAAGAATCTTCATGTGGTATAATAGCTGTGCAGACAATGAGTGCTGCAAGGAAAACCAGCAAAAGAGTTCGTATATGATCAGGGAGGTGAGAAGCATTTATGACTGGTTCTGAAAGAAGAACAGAGATTATCCGGCAGATACAAGCAAGTGCAGTGCCGGTGTCAGGAAGCAGGCTGGCTTCCACATATGAAGTAAGCCGCCAGGTCATTGTGCAGGACATTGCATTGATTCGTGCGGCGGGTTACGATATCATCTCCACAAACCGGGGATATATCTTGAATACTCCGAAGACGGTCAGCAGAGTATTTAAAGTACAGCATACCGATGATCAATTGGAAGAAGAATTGTGCGCCATCGTTGATCTGGGGGGCTGTGTAGAAAATGTTATGGTCAATCACCGGGTATATGGTCATATCGAGGCAGAACTTCATATTAATTCCAGAAGAAAAGTGGGAGAATTTATGGAAGATATCCGAAGTGGCAAGTCCAGTCCGTTGAAGAATATAACATCTAACTATCATTATCATAAGGTTACTGCAGACAGCGAAGATACTCTAGATATGATAGAGAACACCTTAAAAGAGAAAAAGTTTTTAATAAAAACGTAAGACAGTGCTTTATCCCAGCACTGTCTTTTCGTTTCTTACATCAGAGTATAGATGTATTCCTTTTCCATGCAGGTTGTAGACTCGGATGATATCCGTATATTCTCTGCAGTCGGGAAGAATGTTGGTCAATACATTTGGTTCATCTTTGAAGAAGTCCTTATTGAAATGGATTGTTCTATTATTGTCAAAGATGGCGGTATAAAAAATCTCTGCTTCTACCAGATCCTGAAACATATGGCTACCGTAAGAAAGTTCTGGCATGTAACCGACTTCACTGTCAGACATCTCGCAGATGGCATGGAAATGATGAATCTCCGCAAATGTTACTGGAACGCCAAGTTCTGGTGAGGATGTGCCGATTCTTCCCGGAACGAAGAGCATAAGTTTCTCGTTGCTTTTTCGGAAATAATGATTGATGTCACCGATAATACGAGCAATGTCCGGTTTTTGCTTATATGGACATTGATAGTAGCCCTTGGAGTCTACCCATACAATGTAGTCAATCCGTTCAGACTGGGATCCTCCCATGGAGGAATTGGTCACAGAGAAGACGGTCTGTTCCTTTGGAAAATCTGGAACGGTGACTGCGTCCCGTGATGTACCGATCTGAAGCGGACGGCATTGAAGCAGGTTGAAGACGAATTCACCGGAAGCATTGCTGTTGATCGTAAATTCAATATCCACCGGATAATTATATGCGTTTTGCAATGTGCGAAGAAGAGACTTCATACATTCGGTAAATGCTTTATTCCGAACAAGACCTTCACAACTTGCGAAGAGGATCTCACGATGCTGTCCTCGTTCCCGGAAGGTTCGTTCTGCATCAAAATCATGTTCCAGAACCATTCGTTTATACCATGGATCCATATAAGGAGTAACCTCTTTGACCGAACGGGTGGCAAGTGCCTTATTCCGGTAGTCAATCAGATCTACATAACGCTGGGAGTATTGATGCTTTGCCCAACTGTCGGTCAGGGTAGAACTTTCTGGCTGAGCCAGATTGACAATTCGTGGATAATCTCCTTCGGTACGGTCGACCGCACGGGTTCCGAGCCCCATGACAAGTCGCAGCATTCCGCAGGAAGCATCCAGAGAATCGCTCCAGCGATAGGAACTGTAGGAATAACCGACGCCGGCAGCATTGGGCATCAGAAAATCTTCGTACATGGAACCGGATACACGCTGAATCAAAAGAGCCATCTGTTCATCCTTATAACCAAACCCGCGCTGTTTCCGGTATTCCAGTGCAGACAGATTCATGGTACTGGCATATACGGTGCGGACAGCATTTTCCAGTTCCGTCAGACGCTCGGTGATATCACCAGTGTTAATGCAGAAGACAGATTCATATTTTCCGGCAAATGCATTTCCAAAACCGTCTTCCTGAAGACTGCTGGAGCGGACAATGATCGGGCGTTGCCCAAAATATTCTAACATACGAATAAACTGTTGCCTTGTTGCTTCTGGAAAGACTCCGTTTTTGAATGCTTCTTCGATCTGAGGGGCCAGATGAAAGTATCCTTCTTTTGTCTTTTGACTGATATGAAGACGCCAGAACTTATTATGTACAATATACGTATAGAAGACATCTGAACCAAGATAATAGGAGTCATGTGGTTCCATGTGTTGAAATACTTCTGGCGCATCTTTGGCAACGATTTTTCTCGCGAGAAGCATGCCACAGGCTTTTCCACCGATACTTCCGGTTCCGATCATACGATTATAGATATGAAAATAATCCTCTGGTTCAAAATATGTCTTCAACAATTCCAGAATCTTTGGATCACGTGACATCATATTCTGGCAGAAGGTATCTTCTGTCTCTGCGGAAAAAGTACGGTCTTTATGGTAAATGCGGCTGGCGTCCGATACGAAACGTTCCCAACTGTCCAGGTTCTGATTTTCATAGATGCGAGTCATGTTGTCCACCAGGGTGTAAAATCGGCTGACTTCATATCCTCCGCGCAGAGGTAGAAAAGAACCATCCTTTGTAATGTATTGGTGTGGAAGGAACATATTTGGTGAATAACGATTCCATACTTTGAGCGGATTGATATACAAGCTGTTGGCATCGCTATAGACGTCCAGAAGAAGCTGAGTCGTCTCCTGAATACGGGCAATTGCATCGAAAGAGTGGAGCCCGCGAAGAATTGGAAAATAAGCGACAGTATTTAGTTCAAACAGATAAGGACAGGTTACCTGGAAAAAATTTCCCATCATCAGGTCGGTGGCCCATGCAGCCTGCAAGTCCGACAGACAGTCAAAGATATCATACGACATTGTCGCCCAGACGAATATTATCAAGGATGGAATCCAGGCCGGAAAGCCCAGATGAAATTCGTTCAAATGTACTCAAAATAATCCCTCCTACGAAAGTTTAACTTAATGTTAGTATACAAGATTTTTTTCAAAAAAGGATAGATTTTCTCATTTTTTCATTTTCTCCTTGTAAATTCACAAAACAACATCTAAAATAGTCCTATTAGGTCAAAAACAGAAAGGACAATATATATGGAAATGATAAAGGACGTGATACTGGATACCGGTCTGGATTGCTTGAAAATGCTGCCATATTTATTTGTAGCCTTTATATTGATAGAAGCACTGGAGCATTATTCTGGTGAATTTACAGAAAAGGTTCTGGCAAAAGTAGGAAAGGCAGGTCCGATCTTTGGAGCGGTCGCAGGATGCATCCCTCAGTGTGGATTCTCCGTTATGGCAGCGAATCTTTACGCAGGAGGAATTATTTCCGTGGGGACACTTCTGTCTGTATTTATTGCAACTTCAGATGAGGCAATCTTAATTATGCTGGGGAATCCTGATGCTGTACAAGAAGTTGGGATATTGCTTGTGGCAAAAGTGGTGATCGCTATTGTTGCAGGATATGTGATAGACATTTTCTTTCAAAAGAAGATATCCATACCAAAAGAAAGTGGAAATCTCTGCGATGAATGTGGATGTCATGAAGAAGAGTCTGCGATTTTAAAACCGGCATGGCATCATACAATCAAAATATTTGTGTATTTGTTGGTATTTACTGGAGTACTGAATCTTTGCATAGAGATTTTCGGAATTGAACAATTATCTACATTTTTGCTTGGAGATACAATCTTTCAGCCATTCATAGCTGCAGTTATTGGACTGATCCCTAATTGTGCGGCTTCTGTGATTCTGACACAGCTATATTTAAACGGAGCAATCTCTTTTGCATCTGTTATTGCAGGTTTGTGTACCGGGGCGGGAATTGGACTGGTCGTATTGTTTAAAATTAACAGAGAGAAAAAAGAAAATCTAAAAATAGTAGGAGTTCTGTATATTATTTCGGTGATCGCAGGGGTTATTTTGGAAATATTTGCCTAAGAAAAAGGGGATAGCATAGTGAGGAGCGAAAATTGCTTTTTTGAAAAAGTGTGCTATAATAACTTGAACTAGGTGATGAGGCTTAGGAAGATTGAGGAGGAATTATCATGGCCACAAAGAAAGTAACACCAGCAACTAATGAAACTGTAAAAGAAACTGCAGCAACAAACACAGCGACAAAGGTAGCTCCGGAAGCAAAAGCTGAACCGGCTAAGACCCCCGCAGAAAAGAAAGCAACAGAGAAAAAGACACCTGAGAAGAAAGCACCTGCAAAAAAGGCAGCAACAACAGCCAAGAAAACAACAACTAAAAAAACAACAGCGAAAAAAGAAATCAAAGTAAGTACTTATGTTCAGTGTTATGGAAAACAGGTAGAAGAAAAAGAAATCATTGCCAGCGTAAAAAAATCATGGACAAAATCCGGCAAAAAAGTTGGCGATATTAAGACAATGGAATTATATATTAAGCCTGAAGAAAATGCTGTTTACTATGTAATTAACGGAACAGAGACAGGCGCAGTTGAATTCTAGCAAGTTTAGTGTGATGTTGGAAAGTCCCTCGAATTTCGAAGGGACTTCTTTTTTTGAACAAAAAGGTACAGGGCAAAATTCAATTGGGGACGTAGTATTTTTGCAAAATACTACGTCCCCAATTGAATAAAAGTGGTAAATAATGTTATAATGGTAGCGGTAAAAATAAGTAATAGGGGACAAAGGAGATATTGGCATGGAAGAAATGATGAACCTGATGGGAAGTGACTTGCTGGGAATGTTAGGAGAAAACGGCAATGTATTTCTGGCATGGACCAGACAGATGTTAATGATTGCTTTGATTGTGACTATTGTAATAGGTTTGGCAATCTGTTTCTTTGGATTGAAGATAGTAAGAGTCCTTACGGCAATTGTTGGTTTAGTTGTGGGAGCGGTGATTGGAGGCGTCGTGGCGCTGATGATCGGACTTAATGATACAGCACTCTTGGCGGTGATCGGAGTGAGTGCGGTTATTGTTGCGGTGTTGTTTGCATGGCTGCGTCGTTTGGGGATTTTTTTCCTGATTCTCTTTTATGTGTTTGGTGTCTGTGCTTCGCTTGTGGGTGTTAAGCCTGTATTTTTGTTGATTATTTATTTTGTTGTTGCTTTGGTATTGGCAGTTTTGTCTGTTTTTTGGACAACACCGCTTGTTATTATTGTAACTGGACTAGAGGGCGGAGTATCAGCAGGTCTGGCGATTGCCTCGTTGGCAGGTTTGAATCAGAATGTGTGGATTGGCTATGGAATCAGTATTTTAATCGCATTGATTGGAATGTGGGTGCAGTTCATGATGCAGTCCAGGAAGGTTGGAAAAAAAGAAAAAGTGTACTCCAGAAAAGTGAAAGAAGAAGTCTCCAGAGAGTCGGAAGTTGAGAAGGCAAGAATGATGCTGGATGATGAAGAGGATGAAGAGGATGTTTTTGAAGATCCAGAAGAAGTGAAAAAAGTACCAAAAGAAAATGATACAGAAGATGAAGAAGATGATGATATAGAAATATTTAACACGGAAGAATTATAAGTCCCGATTATGACACACCTCTCCTGATATAGTAGTGACTATAGAAGGAGAGGTGCTTTATTATGGGTAAAAAGAAGAATATGATAATTGCAATACTTGGATGTGTATTGCAGATATTAATGATGGTGACGTATAGTTTTTCTTCAATGCAGATATCAGGAGTTGTTTATATCATTGCATGGCTGGTATGTGCATTGATTGTAAGAAATGTATTAAATGAAAAAAAGGTAATTTAATCCATAGCCATCCGGTTTTATTGTATTTTAAAGCAAATGTGATATAATAGTTTTAGAATATGAATGAAGGAGGCCTTGTTATGAAGATCGATATGCATTGTCATGTAAAAGAGGGTTCTATAGACAGTAAAGTGGGATTGGATGAATATATCACCAAGCTAAAAGAACAAGGCTTTGACGGTATGTTGATTACCGACCATGATACTTACAAAGGATACCGTCACTGGAAGTATGATATGAAAGGAAAGGTTCACGAGGATTTTGTAGTATTAAAAGGAATCGAATATGATACCTGTGATGCGGGTCACATTATCTGTATTATGCCTGAAGGGGTGAAGATGCGCCTTTTGGAACTGCGAGGTATGCCGGTAAGTATGCTGATTGATTTTGTTCATCGTCATGGTGGAATCCTGGGACCGGCTCATCCATGTGGCGGAAAGTATCTTAGCTTTACGAATACGAAGCGCTTCTACAAATCACCGGAGATCATAAAACGGTTTGATTTTATCGAGGCTTTTAATGCTTGTGAACCAGCAGAGTCCAATGAGGGTGCAATGAAGCTGGCTAAAAAGTATAAAAAGCCGGGGATTGGAGGCAGTGATTCACATAAGCTGGAATGTGTGGGACTTGCCTATACAGAATTACCGGAATATGTAACTTGTGAGACGGAGTTGATTTCCCTGATACGCAGAAAAGTTCCGATAGAAGCTGGCGGAACTCTGTATGGAAAGACGACAAAGGATAAGATGGGAAAGGCAGATAAGATCCTGACTTATTCATTCTGGTTCTACAATAAAGGCGGTGAATTGCTGAGACGGCGTAAGCGGAAGGAAAAAGGGCAGATTGAGAATCCGGTAGATCCTATAGATCCTATAGAGATTCCATATCTGCGTTTTCAGAACAGATTGTCAGAGTAATATCTTATGATATAGAAGATAATAAAGCATGTTGAACATCGGAAAGATATCTGGGGTGCAGATATTCTTTCCGATTGTTTGTGTTTGGAAACTAAAAGATTTACTATTTGACGGAAACTGTAATGTGAAGTATACTTTCTAGATAAGAATTTGAAGGGAGTTGACGTATGCAGACATATTTTTTTATACTTTATTTCTTTACATATGGCTTTTTCGGATGGTGTACAGAAGTTGCTTACGCAGCTACGCAACAGAGAAAATTTGTAAACCGGGGATTTTTAAATGGTCCGATCTGTCCGGTTTATGGAATCGGAGTCGGAGTGGTCGTTCAGTTCCTGACACCATTTGAAAATAACTTATTCCTCCTTTATATAACCTCAATAATTGTAGTAACAGTGATTGAGGGACTGACCGGCTATCTGATGGATAAATTATTTCACCATAAATGGTGGGATTATACGAATCAGCCATTGAATATCGGGGGATATGTATGCCTGTTGTTCTCCCTTGCCTGGGGTGTTGCGTGCGTGATCATTGTAAAGGTGATTCATCCGTTCATCCACAAAGTGTTGGCGTGGATTCCTGTGAAGGTTGGAATTGCTCTGAGTGTGTTGCTTGGGATGACTCTGGTTGTTGATATTGTTGTAACTGTTTCGGCAGTGTTGAAGCTGAACAGACGCCTGGAAGCAATGGAGAAGATTGCGGCAGAATTGAGAGAATTCTCCGACAAGGTTGGAGAAAATATATACGAAAATGTCATGGAAACTATGGAATTCCAGGAAGAAGCCAAGAAACAGCTGGATTCGGCAGCTTTGGAACTGCGTGAGAAGCTGGAGACGGTATCTGAAGAACAGAAGACCCGCATGGCAGAACAAAAAGAACGGATTACTGAGCAGAAGAATCGCATGGCAGAACAAAAGGCCCGTATAGAAGAGTTGAAAACAAAATATGCGGAGCTGGCAGGACGCAGTACAAGAGTCAGTATTCGTCTGGTAAAAGCATTCCCGAAGATGGAATCCAGACACCACAAAGAGATTTTAGAAGAATTGAAACTTCGTGTAAAAAAGAACCGGAAGTAATCCGGTTCTTTTTTGAACGGTGGTATTGACAAAATAAGAAAATATAGATATGATAAGAGCACTCGTCTAAGAAATCTAATCATTATCATTCAAAGGGGTATCCCCATCGGGAAGATTCGTTCCCAATTTCCAAAACGAGAAAAGAACCATACAGGAAAGGAGGGTAGAAGTATCATTTCAATTATTCAGTGTGTTTATGTAAAAAGGAGTGTTTAAATGAAAAAAACAAATAAAAAATCTATCTTTTTTTCTGTAGTTTTGTTGTTCCTTAGTGTATTAGGTATTGTGGGAGCCGCTAGTACGATGACGGCAGAAGCTAAGGAGGTCTCTTTGGTAACGGGAGCATCCGTCCAATATATGGGATATTCGACACATTATTATTATGTGGATGGAAATATGGCATATTGTCTGGAACCCGGTAAACTCTCGCCGAATAACGGAACTTATTCCTCCGATGAGTTGGATAAGGACCAGCTTTTGGCAAAAGCAATGTATTATGTGTATGGAGGACCTGGGTATGATGTGTATATGAAACCGACATTGACAGGAGGGTGGGATCAACCAGACCGAGCCTATTGTCTGTCGCACTGCATATTGTCTTATATTTATGATGGGTGTGATCCAAATAGCGATGGGTTCAAGGGATTGAATGCGGATATTAGTAATGCAGTAATTCAGTATACGAACGCAATTCAGGGATGGCCAAATATACCGGATACAGATATTGCTCTTTCTCAGGAGAATTTAACCGCATTTTTTAGTGCTGAGGAGGGCGTGCAGCGAACAGAGGTTGTTACATGTGAAGGGGATACATCGAATTCATTAGTGCTTTCTTTGCCCGAAGGAGTGACTCTGGTAAATGTAACCCAGCAAAGTCGTCTGCAGGGCCAGGTGACAGTGCATGGGCAAGAGCAGTTCTATCTGGCATCAGATGTGGCTTATGGTAACGGAACAAGTTGGGACAGTGGTCAGATAAAAGGGACTTTGAATCAAGCGTGGAGAACGCTGGTTGTAAAAACTGGTGGCGGAAGCCAGGATATCGGAACTGGACAATTGCTCACGGTGGAACCATCAGCAGTATCTCTGCAAGTGAAGTGGATGGAGCGCCCGGAACTTATGGTTGAGAAACATGCAGATAAAACGGGGAAAACTTATCAGTTGGGAGACATTGTTACTTATACTATGGATGTAACACAGCAGATTCAAAATGCGGTGGCAAAAAATGTGGTGATTACAGATACAATTCTTACTGAGGGAGTACAGCTTCAGAAAAATTCCATTGTTCTTCTGGATGGTTCCCGTAATGTGATACAAGATGCAGTGATCTCTGTCAACGGAAATTCATTTACCATTCATGCAGGAGAGTTCTTACAGTGTGTAGAACTTGGAGAACGCTATATAGTCGAGTATCAGATGGCAATAACGGATGAATCGGTGATAGGAAAAGAAATAGATAATGAAGTAGTTGTCTGCGCGGATAATGCGGAAGAGAAAAAAGATGAAGAGAAGATTCTGGTAGAAAAACCGAAAGAATCAGATGAACCAGAAAAAGAAACACCGGAGATAGAGAAACCAGAGACGGAACCTGAGAAACTTGTGGAAGCAAAATCCAAAACGACAGCAAAAATTGCATCCGTTAAGACTGGTGATCAAGAAAATATAGTGGTTCTTGTACTATTCTTGATTCTTTCTTGCACCACTATATTTGTTTGTGGTAAAATGAACGCATGGCTACGGAAAATATGGAGAAAGTAGTATTCAAAAGATAAGTCAATGAAGAAGAATAGGAGGTTGTCGTGATGGGAATGACAATGACGCAGAAGATATTGGCGGCTCACGCAGGGCTCGATTCTGTTGTGGCAGGACAATTGATAGAGGCGAAGTTAGATGTAGTAATGGCAAATGATATCACCGGACCTATGGCACTGCCGATTTTTCGGGAGATGGCAGAAAATGTGTTTGATAAGGATAAAGTAGTTCTGGTACCAGATCATTTTACACCGAATAAGGACATTAAATCAGCAGAGAACTCTAAGGCAATCAGAGAATTTGCAAGAGCACAGGGATTAACATGGTATTTTGAACAGGGAAAATCCGGCGTGGAACATGCAATCCTTCCAGAAGCTGGTGTTGTTGTGGGTGGTGAGTGCATTATTGGTGCAGATTCACACACCTGTACATATGGCGCATTAGGTGCATTTTCTACTGGTGTGGGAACCACAGATATTGCAACAGGTATGGCAACAGGTGAGTTGTGGTTTAAAGTTCCGAGCGCAATGAAGTTTGTATTGACGGGAAAGCCAGGACCATATGTCAGTGGAAAAGATATCATTATCCATATTATCGGTAAGATTGGGGTAGATGGCGCACTTTATAAATCTATGGAATTTGTTGGAGATGGCATTGCTAATCTGTCTATGGATGATCGTTTTACAATGGCGAATATGGCGATTGAAGCTGGTGCCAAGAATGGAATCTTCCCGGTAGATGAACAGACAGAAGCCTATATGAAAGAACATTCCAAGAAGGAATACAAGATATATACTGCTGATGAGGATGCAGAGTATGATGAAGTGGTTGAGATTGATCTTTCAGAGGTACGTCCGACCGTTGCATTCCCACACCTTCCAGGTAATGCTAAGACAATTGATGAGGTTGAGGCGATGGAGCCAATCAAGATCAATCAGGTTGTAATCGGTTCTTGTACCAATGGGCGTATGGAGGATATGAGAAAAGCAGCAGCAATTTTGAAAGGCCATACAGTTCATCCAGATGTACGTGTTATGGTAATCCCTGCAACACAGAAGATCTACAAACAGTGTATCGCAGAGGGACTTTTGGATATCTTTGTGGATGCAGGCTGTGCTGTGAATACACCAAGCTGTGGACCATGTATGGGAGGTCATATGGGTGTTATGGCAGCAGGTGAAAAGTGTGTGTCTACAACAAATCGTAACTTTGTGGGCAGAATGGGACATGTAGATTCTCTGATCTATCTTGCGTCTCCAGAAGTGGCTGCAGCGAGTGCGATTGCAGGATGTATTGCGAATCCAGAGAAAGTAGGTGACAGATAATGAAAGCAGTAGGACATGTATTTAAGTATGGTGATAATGTGGATACGGATGTTATTATTCCGGCAAGATATCTTAATTCCTATGATCCTCAGGAACTGGCAAGCCATGCGATGGTAGATATTGATCCAGATTTTGTAAATAAGATGAAGCCGGGAGATCTGATTGTTGCGAATAAAAACTTTGGATGTGGTTCATCCAGAGAACATGCACCTCTGTGTCTCAAGACGGCAGGTGTAAGCTGCGTCATTGCAGAGACATTTGCCAGAATCTTCTATAGAAATGCAATCAATATTGGATTACCGATTATTGAATGCCCAGAGGCAGCAAGAGGAATCGATGCCGGTGATGAAGTGGAAGTTGATTTTGACAGTGGAAAGATCTATAACCGTACAAAAGGCACAGAGTTTCAGGGACAGGCTTTCCCGGAATTTATGCAGAAGCTGATTGCTGCAGGTGGCCTGGTAAAATATACAAATAGTAAAAAATAGCGGATGATAGAAGGGTGAAAAAGATGAATCTACATTACAAAAGTACAAGAAATTCGAACTTGAAAGTAACAGCTTCTGAAGCGATTCTGACAGGTCTTGCTCCGGACGGTGGTCTATTTGTGCCGGAGAAACTTCCGACACTCGATGTTTCAATGGAGCAGTTGAAAGACATGTCATATCAGGAGACCGCTTATGCGGTTATGAAGCAGTTTTTAACAGACTTTACAGAAGAGGAGTTGAAGGACTGTATTCGTAAAGCATATGACAGTAAGTTTGACACTGAGGAGATCGCGCCGCTGGTAAAGGTAGATGATACGTATTATCTGGAATTGTTCCATGGGGCAACGATTGCGTTCAAGGATATGGCATTGTCTATATTGCCGCATCTTTTGACTACTTCGGCCAAAAAGAATCATGTGGAAAATGAGATTGTGATTCTTACAGCTACGTCTGGTGATACGGGTAAGGCTGCTTTGGCGGGATTTGCTGATGTTGAAGGAACCCGAATCATTGTATTTTATCCGAAGAACGGAGTCAGCAAAGTACAGGAACTTCAGATGGTTACGCAAAAAGGAAGTAATGTAGATGTGGTTGCGATCCATGGAAATTTTGATAATGCACAAAGTGGTGTGAAAGCAATGTTCGAAGATAAAGAACTGGCTCAGGAACTTGCAGCAAAGGGATACCAGTTTTCTTCTGCTAATTCTATCAATATTGGACGTCTGGTTCCGCAGGTCGCATATTATGTAAATGCTTATGCAAAATTACTGGCAAATGAAGAGATTGCAGAGGGAGAATTGATCAACGTTGTAGTCCCGACCGGCAATTTCGGAAATATTCTTGCTGCTTACTATGCAAAGCAGATGGGAGTGCCGATTGATAAACTGATCTGTGCATCAAATAAGAACAAAGTGCTGTTTGATTTCTTCCAGACGGGTACATACGATAAGAATCGAGAGTTTGTGCTGACGACCTCACCATCCATGGACATTCTGATCTCCAGTAATCTGGAGCGTCTGATCTATCTGATTGCAGGTGAAGATTCTGAGAAGACCAGAGAATTAATGGAAGAATTAAAAGATAGTGGAAGCTATACGATTACTGAGGATATGAAGGAAAAATTATCTGATTTTGCATCTGGATATTCAGATGAAGCAGAGACTGCCGAAAGTATCCGTGAGAATTACGAAAAGACAGGATATGTAATTGATACGCATACAGCTGTTGCTGCGCATGTCTGTGAACAGTATAGGATTAAGACCGGTGATGCAAAGAAATGTGTGATTGCATCAACGGCGAGTCCATATAAGTTCGTTAAGAGTGTTATGACGGCAATTGATGAAAAATATGCAGATGCAGATGAATTCGAACTTCTGAAAGTGTTGGAAGAGACATCTGGTGTAGAGATGCCACAGGCAATCAAAGATATTCTGGATGCCAATATACTTCATACTTTGGAATGTGATGCAGATAAGATGAAGGAAACTGTAAAAGGTATATTGCAAGTGTAAGGAGTGAGGACAGATGCTGTTGGATGGTTTCTTTGGGGCAATTGCTCTGGGGGCTGGAATCTACTGCCTTTATGGATATTATATGTTAAAAGTGAAAAAAGAGATTGTGAAGACAATCTTGCTTCCGAAGGGTGTAAATGAAAAAAGCTGCAAAGACCTGGAGGGATATTGCAGAGATGTCGGGAAGCCACTTCTTGCGTTGGGAATTATCCTGTTGTTAGATGGGTGTGTAGATCTGTACGATTCCTATATCAGCAGTGTTGGCATACTGTATGTAATTATGACGGCAGTTCTATGTGTGATGCTTGTTGTCTTTATGCTGAAATTACGTAAATACAACCAAAAATATTTTGGAATCAACTGAATGGTTGGAGCTGGATTTCGGTTATATAAAATATTTATATGAATAATAGATAAGTTTCATAAATTATAATAT
>NZ_JAFBIX010000026.1 GCF_021531895.1 Faecalicatena contorta
TTGATAAATAGCCTTGACATAACTTTTGTGGATGATATAATTATTGCGTAACATATGTAACAATTCTGTAATATTTACAAAAGATAAGAAAACATAAAGGAGGGAGTTTATGGATTCTATTCTTAAAAAAGGATTGTTCTTAGTTACAATAACGGGAGCTATTACAGCATTTCCTGCTACGGTGCATGCTGAAGATACAGCAACTGATAACGTATTACCGCAAGTGGGAATTGAAGAAGTGCTAAGTAATTGCTATCTGGCAGATAAAGAAATCGAAGTAGATGATTATCTTGTGCCGACAGAGAAGGGTGAGTATTTAGATATGGCGTTTGCCAATGTCCAGTCGTTTCTATATATAAGAAGTGAACCGACAACGGACAGTGAGTGGGTCGGCAAGTTATATCCTGATTATGCAGCTAAGATTATCGGACCGGTCGGAGAGTGGACGAAGGTTCAATCAGGTACGGTAACAGGCTATGTATATTCTGACTACATTATTATAGGAAATAATGCAGAACAAAAGGCTCAGGATATGATACAGAATTCCGGGACAGAGAATCCTGAGGACGTATTTACTTATGCGGAATCCAGAGAAGAGGAGGAAGCAAGACTTGCAAAAGAAGCAGAAGAAGCTGCTGCGAGAGCTCAGGAAGAGGCTGCCGCGAAGGCGGGAATGGGACAGGCAATTGTTGATTATGCATGTCAGTTTATTGGAAATCCTTATGTGTGGGGTGGTACAAGCCTGACGAATGGTGCGGATTGTTCTGGATTTGTCCAGTCAGTATTTGCACATTTTGGAATCAGTCTGCCTCGTACAACATGGGATATGGAACATGTGGGAACTGCTGTCAGTTATGATCAGGCAATTCCCGGCGATATTATCTTATATGACGGACATGTAGGAATCTATATGGGTAACGGTCAGATTGTGAATGCAATCAACAGTGCAAAAGGAATCGGAATTCTGCCGGCCACTTACACAAATATTGTAACAATCAGAAGATTAATTTAGAATATACAGAATATTAAGAAAAAGCAAAAAATCCTGGGATTATTCCTGGGATTTTTATATATGTAAAATGTTTGTCATGACAGTGTACAAAATAGACAAAAATGTAAAAAAATGTAAAAAAATGGAAAACGGACTTATCCAAGTTTTCCACATCGAAATAGCCAAAAAAGGTGGAAAAAACGATGTTTCTTAAAAATTATCCACATTATCCACATAAAAAGCAAAGAATTTTGGGGATTACTCAGGGTAAATAAAAGAACGGATGTTTTGTGTACTTATAATAAAAATGATGTTTTGTCGAAAAAAAACGAAAAAAATATTGACATCCAAGAAGTCAAATATTAGAAAGAAATTCGTTGAAAATGTTTACACAATGATAAAAACCGACTATAATGGAAACACTGAAGAGAAAAGGAGGTGTCATGATGGCACAGGTTACAAAGGATATGACATTTGCCGAGCTGCTTGAGCAGTACTATGAGAAATGCCCAAAGATCGTTGACGTTCTTGTAGAAGCAGGAATGGGATGTATCGGATGTCCACATTCACAGATGGAATCCATCGAGATGGGTGCTATGGGACATGGAATTGATCCTGATTTATTAGTTGAGAAACTCAACGCAACAATTAATGCATAATATAGCATATGAAAAAAGAAGCTTAGGGATATTCCAAAGCTTCTTTTTATCATGATCAGATTTTTGATAGTTCCTGTACTGCATTGGCAGATACAAGAATCTCGCAATGCTCTTCCAGAAATGCCAAAGTAGCACCGGAGGAAACTTCCAAAGTTCCATATTCTGAAAGCATATTGCAGATGCGGTTGAAATCTCTGGTCGTGTGTTCTGACTGTGACAGGGCAAGAATATATATATTCTCGCCTGGATCTTTATACAGAGTGTTAGAACCAGAGTACATGGTGTCAAGCAGATGAGCTGCTTTCAGGACACCTTCCATTGTTGCAAATGAAAATAACCGCAATTCAGATGTGTGCGTGTCTGCAGTTTCTGACGGTGCCGTACTTTCATCTGTATCTGACGCAGTGGCGCTGCCGAACTTTTCCTTCATTTTACCGAGTAAATCTAACAGGGTATCTGCACCTTCCAGTTTATTTGAAATATCTTTTTTCTTTGCATCCCATTCGCTGATGGATGAAGGTGCAAATTTTGAAAAACGGGTATCGAGTTCTTCAGGATCCTCGACTTTAGTAATTATCAGCACGATAGAATCAGAAGAAGCAGGAATAGCCTCGATCATAAGAGGAATATCATCTGCTTCAAAACCAAATTCATAGGCTGCTTGTTGCATCATATCGCGGAAAAGTGATTTAGCTTTTTCGGTTCCATAGGCCAGTTCGCTTAACTGAAGATGGCGGGCAGCGAGATCGGCACGCGTCAAAGTGCAGCGGATCTGATTGTCGTTGAGTTTTTCAATCTTCATATTATCACTTCCTTTTAATGTAGTATAGCATAGAAAATGTCAGATGTTCAATAAAATAAGTATAAAATCAAAAAGTGCTTGCGTTTAAAAATTGAATCGGATATAATGACGATACTAGAAGATAGTTTTCCCGGATGACTACGTTCTTAGAACAAAGGTGGGAGAATTTCCAAATTTTATTTCTAATTCATTTCTAAACATATGAATCATTGAATCTATAAACATCAGAAATCAATCAGTATCAATCATAAAACAGCCGTTTCGGCAAATTACCATGGAACAATGAGATATAGACCTATGACCAGAGCTATCTTCTATGTTAAATAGCTGTGACATGTAAAAGAATTGTATCACGGCATCTCCTTTTATATTATATGCAGTCGCAGCCGTAGTTATCATCTGGTATAAAAAGGAGGGTAGAAATTGGGGGATGAAGTTGACTTACAACGAATGTTTAAAGAATTAACCGGTTATGAAAAAAGGAAAGTCGATCTTAGAATGAATGGGATACCGGCAAGTCCTATGCAGATTGTACAGGCACATATGATACGGGAAGATATTGCTTATATGAGAGACTATGTGCTGAACGACAAAGGCGATATTAAGGAATTGTGGTTCGACAGTATTGAAAAATAATTAATCATGTAAAATGCGAATACCCCGCAAAATAATTGTCGAAATAAATAATGACGTGGGTCACTGATTTTGCTATAATAGAGGCTAATAGGAGGTACAGTATGGAAGATAGAGAAAGAAGAAGCCGTGTAGCATCAGGAGGCCAGGAGCCCAGGAGACGGCAGCCTCAAAGAGACAATGTCAGAAGACGGCGGGTTCAGGAATCCAGAAGACCCCAGTCAGGCAGACCAGGAATTAAAAAATCACCGGCCAGAAGAAAACAGTCAAAGCGGAGAAGAAGAAGGAATCTTATCATCAAGATGTCTTTAGTAATCATATTAGCAGTATTGGCAGTTATAGCAGCATTTGTATGGAAAAGATACAGCCCGACGAAGGAAAAATATGATTTGAATAAATATTATGGGATAGAACAGGAAGGGCAAGTAGCGATTACTGTTGATAATCAGGTGGCAGAACCTCATGGCATGGTATCAGACGGAAAAGTTTATGTCCAGTATGACGTTGTAAGAAATTATATCAACAGCCGGTTTTACTGGGATCCTAATGAAAATGTTCTCTTGTATACACTTCCGAACGATATGGTCACCGTGGAAGTAGGCAGCAAGGATTATAGCGTTTCCAAAGAAAAGAAAAGTGAAGACTACGTCATTCTGAAAACTGAAGGAAGCACAGCTTATATCGCATTAGATTTTGTACAACAATATACGAATATTGAGTATGAGTTATATGATGATCCAAGCCGGGTAATGATAATCAGTGACTGGGGAGAGACGACAGTGGCAACTGTGAAACGAGACACCCAGGTCCGTTATCAAGGTGGTGTAAAGAGCCCGGTATTAACAGAACTCAATAAAAAGGATGAAGTTACCATCATTGAAAGTGAAGAGAACTGGAAGAAAGTCCGTACCAAAGATGGATTTATCGGATATGTGAAGAATAATGCCCTGAAGAAAGAGGAGACGAAAACGATTTCCCGAGATTTTGAAGAGCAGGAGTTCAGTAGCATAACCAAGGATTATACGATAAACATGGCATGGCACAACGTGACCAACAGTGATGCGAACAGCACCGTGCTGCAGCGAATTGCAGAGAGTAAGGGTCTGACGACAATTGCGCCGACATGGTTCCATGTATCGGATACGGACGGTAATCTTGATTCCATTGCATCCGCAGATTATGTTAATTATGCACATCAATCCAACATAGAAGTGTGGGCAGCGGTGCGTGATTTTGATGGAGGAATCAGCTCTTATGAAGAGTCGTATGAAGTCCTAAGTTATACTTCTAAGCGTGAGAATCTGATCAATCAGTTAATATCTGAAGCGTTGCGAGTGGGAATTGATGGAATTAATGTGGATTTTGAGAAGATTTCAGAAGAATGCGGAGAACATTATATTCAGTTTATCCGTGAACTGTCTGTAAGATGTAGGCAGAATGGAATCGTATTGTCTGTGGATAATTATGTTCCAAAAGGCTATAATATGCAGTATGACCGTAAAGAGCAGGGAATTGTAGCAGATTATGTTGTAATCATGGGTTATGATGAACATTTTTCCGGCTCACCGGAGGCTGGATCTGTATCCTCATATAATTTTGTAAAAGAAGGAATAGAAGAGACATTAAAAGAAGTTCCGGCAGAAAAGATTATCAGTGGAATTCCATTCTTTACAAGATTGTGGGAAGAAACTCCGAAGACAGACGAAGAGTTGAAAGAACAGGAAGGAACAGATCAGGCTGAATATACGATGAATGTCACCAGTCAGGCTCTGGATATGGCCAGCGCTCAGGCAAAGGTAGCAGAAGCTGGTGCAGAGATTACCTGGGACGAAGAGACACAGCAGAATTATGCAACCTGGACAGTAGAAAACACAACTTATGAGATCTGGCTAGAGGATGAACAGTCTATTGAACCAAAATTGAAACTCATGAAAGATAATAAGCTTGCAGGAACAGCTGCATGGGCTTTGGGACAGGAAAGTTCAGAAGTCTGGAATCTGATCTTGAAATATGTCAATTAAATAAGATTAAAATACCTCTTGAAGTCATATAGTTAGATATAGAGACTGTCGGGAGGTATTTTTTTGTATAGAAAAGTTGAATTTGTCTTATTACTGTTGTTGTTGGTTGGATTGATTGCCGCCAGTAGAAGATTGGAGCAATATGTATCCAGTGAAAAGGTTGAACAGCAAGAAGATATTGTGGTAATTGATTCAGGGCATGGAGGAAATGACCCCGGTAAAATTGGCGTAAATGGAGCGAAAGAGAAAGAGATTAATCTTCAGATTGCGAAAAAAGTGAAAACATTACTGGAGGAAAAGAAGATCAAAGTAGTCATGACCAGAGAAGATGATTCCACATTGGCAGAAGCAGGTGCAACAAATCAAAAAGTGCAGGATATGAAGGCGAGGGTTCAGCTGATCAACGATACAGCGCCACGACTCACTGTCAGTATCCATCAGAACAGTTATCAGGACGAGAGTATCCATGGGGCACAAGTATTCTATTATACGCATTCTCAGGAAGGGGAGGAAGCAGCGAAAATAATGCAGAAAGCATTATTGGAAGTAGATGAAGAGAATCACAGACAGGCAAAAGCCGATTCTACTTATTATCTGTTAAAAAGAACGGAGGTACCGACCATTATTGTGGAATGCGGTTTCCTGAGTAATCCTGAAGAAGCAGAAAAACTTGTAAATGAAGAGTATCAACAACAGCTTGCACAGGCAATTGTACAGGGAATCGAAACTTGTCTTACCGACTAGAGTGTAGTATACTGTTCAGGAAAGCAGTAGAAGTATATAGACATAGAAAACGAGGAATAACGTGCAGACAATTATAAAAAAAATTGATAAAAATCAAAAAGATACAGATATTATAGCAGAAGCCGGCCGGATCATAAAAGAAGGCGGTCTGGTGGCATTTCCGACGGAGACGGTATATGGGCTGGGAGCTGATGCATTGAATGAGGATGCAGCGAAAAAGATCTATGCAGCGAAAGGGCGGCCATCTGATAATCCTTTGATCGTGCATATTGCAAATATGGAAGCTTTGGATAAGATTACGACATCGATTCCAGCTGCGGCGAAAGTGATTGCCGATGCATATTGGCCAGGGCCGTTGACTATGATATTTGATAAAAGTGAGGTTGTCCCCCTTGGAACAACCGGAGGACTGGATACGGTAGCAGTGCGCATGCCGAGTCATGAGATTGCAAGAGAAGTTATTGAGGCCGGAGGAGGTTATATTGCAGCTCCGAGCGCCAATACTTCCGGGCGGCCAAGTCCTACAACTGCGCAGCATGTGGAAGAGGACATGAACGGAAAGATTGATATGATTGTAGATGGAGGAATGGTAGATATTGGTGTTGAATCGACGATTTTGGACATGACTGTCACACCTCCAATGATTCTTCGGCCAGGAGCGATTACCAGAGAGATGCTGGAAGAATTAATTGGCGAAGTATCTGTGGACAAGACTCTGATTAATCCAGACAGTAAGAAGGCTCCAAAGGCTCCGGGGATGAAGTATCGTCATTATGCACCGAAGGCGGAGCTTACCATTGTAGAAGGACCAATTCAGAAAGTGGTTGAGGAGATTAACCGTCTGACAAAAGAGAAGATGGAAGCCGGCTGCAAAGTAGGTATTATTGGCACCGAAGAGACGATAGGACAATATATGGCTGGAGATGTGAAAAGTATCGGCACCAGAGAGAATGAAGCAACGATTGCCAGTCATTTATATGGAATATTAAGAGAATTTGACAATGACGGAGTAGACTATATATATAGTGAAGCATTTGCCACAGCAGGAATCGGAAGAGCGATTATGAATCGCCTCCTGAAGGCAGCAGGACATCATGTCATTCACATGGAAAGTGACACGTAACATATAAATCATATGAGGAGGAAAAGAAAATGTCTAAGGTACAGATTATGGATCATCCATTGATTCAGCACAAAATCAGCTACATCCGCAGAGAAGAAGTTGGTTCCAAAGAATTCCGTGAAATCGTAGGAGAGATTGCGTCTTTAATGTGTTATGAAGCTACGAGGGATCTGAAATTACAGGATGTAAAGATTAAGACGCCGATCTGTGAGACGGTTGGAAAGGAATTAAGTGGAAAGAAGCTGGCAGTAGTACCAATCTTAAGAGCTGGGCTTGGAATGGTAGATGGCATGCTGAGTATGATACCGGCAGCAAAAGTAGGACATATTGGACTGTATCGTGATCCTGAGACATATGAACCAGTGGAATACTATTGTAAATTGCCATCAGATTGCGATGAAAGAGAAGTCTTTGTAGTAGATCCGATGCTGGCAACAGGCGGTTCCAGTGTTGCAGCGATTCAGATGTTGAAGGATAAGGGTGTAAAATATATCCGCTTCATGTGTATTATCGCAGCACCGGAAGGTGTAAAGAGAATGCAGGAGGAACATCCGGATGTAGATATATATATTGGAGCATTGGATGATCATCTGAACGATCACAAATACATTGTTCCGGGACTTGGAGATGCTGGAGATCGGATTTTCGGAACAAAATAAGATGGCGCAGGAGGAATGTGCTATGGGAAATAAAAGAAAAGATTATATTAGCTGGGATGAATATTTTATGGGGGTTGCCATGCTCTCAGGTATGCGCTCCAAAGATCCCAATACGCAGGTGGGATGCTGTATCGTAAGTCAGGATAATAAGATTCTGTCCATGGGATATAATGGATTGCCAAAGGGATGTTCAGATGATGTATTTCCGTGGAATCGTGAAGGGGAAGATCCTTTGGATACGAAATATGTATATACCGTTCACAGTGAGTTGAATGCGATTCTGAATTATCGCGGAGGAAGTCTGGAAGGAGCCAAGTTATATGTATCGCTATTCCCATGTAATGAATGTGCGAAGGCGATTATACAGAGTGGAATCAAGGAAGTCATCTACGACAGCAATAAGTATGAGAATTCGACGGCAGTACAGGCATCTATGAGAATGTTTGATGCAGCGGGCGTCAATTATCATCAGTATCACAGAAGTGACAGAGAGATTACGATTCGATTGTAATATTTATCAAAAAAAGGAGTGGAAAATGGAGAAGATACCATTTTCCACTCCTTTTGTATGCATTGAGAAGAAGATGCTGCCAGATAGAGCTATAGATTAAATGTTAGATGATCTTGGCCTGCCGCAGCAGAAAACGATAGCGCATCCACGCAGCATTTCCACTATAAATGTAAGCATCGATGAGATCGGGATCGGAAGCATTCTGAAAATGGTTGTAAGCATCTTCCAATTCCTGGCGTGTCTGTGCAATCTCTTCCATCAAAGTATCGGCTTGTGGGTCAAAGGACAGTCGTTTGTAGATATCCTCTTCTGCAGTATTCTTACGTTCAAATAAGTGCATAATCAACCTCCGTAATCAGATAAGAAATCCTCTTTTTTCTAGTATAGACAAATAATGAGAATAAAATACGTGTTGGACGAATATATAATAATAGAAAAGTTGTTTGGGAGGAATTGTATGTCAGAACAGCACTCACATTTTTTGATTCCGTTTATTGTTCGGGCGATCGTGGGAAGCGCAATCATATTTTTTGTAAATGAATTTCTGACCTCTCAGGGAATTCCTGCGCAGGTAGGATTAAATCCTGTCACTGTATTGACATCTGGAATCCTTGGTACGCCTGGGGTTGCACTCCTTTATGGAATTACTTTTTATCAAATTCTGTGAATAATGCACAAAGTTTGAGAAGTTCTAAAAACGGGATGGACAAAGCGGAAGGTGTAGGTTATAATCGTCCTACAAGTTACATCCCGTGACTTGTATCTGATGATTTCATTCTATAGATTCGTGTTATTCAAGTTATTCTATGCCATTTCGGCAGATGTTCAAGGAACAGTTAGTAAGACAAAAGAACTGTAAGAGGAGGGATATTATGTGAGTAGCAGAAGTCTGGTGATCTGCGACCAGGAAGAGAAGTATGCAGCTGCTTTTGCCGCATTTCTGATGAAGAAAAAGGAACTTGCTTTTCAAGTACAGGTGTGCAACAGTCTTATGCAGGTGTGGGCGATTCAGCAGGATACTTCCATTGATATTATGTTGATCGGCGGAAGATTTTCAAGAGAAGAACGGAGTAAGATTCAGGCAGGAACGGTCTTTGTTCTTGCAGAATCTGAACAGACAGAAGTTGGTCCTAATGAAGTGAAGGTGTACAAGTATCAATCTGGGGAATCGATTTTGGCAGAAGTCATTGATCGATGCAGTGAAGAAAATGAGACTGGAGAATTCTTTCTTCGAACGGTGAAAACCAGAAGGACAAAAATCATAGGAATCTTTTCGCCTGTCCATCGAATTGGGAAGACCTCTTATTGTCTGGAGCTTGGAAAAGAGATGGCCATATCAGAGAATGTATTGTATCTGAATCTGGAACTCTACGGTGGAATCGGAGGATATTTTCCAGAAGAAGAAAAGACTCTGGCGGATGTGCTTTATTATTCCAGGCAGGAGAGTAAGAATCTGGGATTTATGCTTACTACACTGGTGCAGCATCTGGGAGCCTTAGATTATCTTCTGCCGGTCAGAGTATCAGAAGATATCAAAGCCGTCTCTCTGGAAGAATGGTGTGATCTACTTCGACAGATCACGGAACAAAGTATCTATGATGTGATAATACTGGATATTGATGAAGGAATTAGAGAAGTCTACGGTCTGTTGAGAATATGTACAGAGATCTATGTCCCGGTTCCGAAGGCAGAAGATGTACAGGCAAAAGCAAAGCTACAACAGTTTGAAGAAGAACTACATCTGCTTGGATATGATGATGTTCGGCGTAAGATAGTGAAGAAGGAGCTGAAGAGATAGATGATACAGGCAGAACAGCTTCATGCCAGGATTCTGGAAGAGATGGATATGACAAGGGAGATGGAAGATGAAGAACTGATGCAGCTAATCTATAGGGTGCTGCAGGAAGTATCCGCACAAGAGTATCTTTCCCTTGCTGAGAAGTCTTTCCTGGGAAGAGAATTATTCAATGCATTCCGCAAATTAAATATTCTCCAGGAATTCCTGGAGGATGAAGATATTACGGAGATCATGATCAATGGAACCCAGAACATCTTTTTTGAAAAAGATGGAAGAATCTATCAGTCGGATAAGCGGTTTGTATCGCGAGAGAAGTTAGAGGATGTCGTTCAGCAGATTGCGGCAGGATCTAACCGGCTGGTTAATGAAGCATCCCCCATTGTGGATGCAAGGCTATTGGATGGATCCCGGGTGAATATCGTTCTGCCGCCCATTGCGATTGACGGACCAATTGTAACAATTCGTAAGTTTTCTAAAGAAGCGATTACCATGAAGCAATTGATTGCATGGGAATCAATCAGTAGAGAAGTATCGGCATTTCTTGCCACATTAGTGGCTGCCGGATATAACATATTCATAAGTGGAGGAACCGGATCAGGGAAGACCACTTTCTTAAATGCATTATCGCAATCTATTCCAAAAACGGAGAGAATCATAACCATTGAGGACAATGCTGAATTACAGATTCAGGATGTGCCTAATCTGGTGAGGCTGGAGGCTAGGAATGCCAATGTCGAAGGATCAGGGGCAGTAACGATCCGGGACTTGATTAAGTCGGCCTTGCGAATGAGACCTGACAGGTTAATCGTGGGGGAAGTACGCTCGGCAGAAGCCATTGATATGCTGCAGGCTATGAATACAGGGCATGACGGAAGTCTGAGTACCGGACATGCGAACAGTCCCAAAGATATGTTAAGCAGGTTAGAGACCATGGTTCTTATGGGAATGGAATTACCACTTCCGGCTATCCAGCGTCAGATTGCATCTGGTGTGGATGTAATCGTGCATCTGGGCAGGCTTCGTGACAAAAGCAGAAAAGTATTGGAAGTAACGGAGGTACTTGGTTATATAGGAGGAGAGATTCAGCTTCAGACATTGTACCAATATGAAGAAACTGGTGAAAAAGAAGGACGGATTCAGGGAGAATGGAGGAAGATCCATGAGATTACACATACCGAAAAATTGTTGGCAGCAGGATATCACAAAGAGAGAATATTCATGGATTACGATTAAATCTATTGCAATTATAGGGATAACCGCATGGCTTTTCTACCGTTCCCTCTGGGCTGTCTTCCTTCTGGCACCGGTGGGTGGATGGAACTTCTGGAGGTTGGTACAAGAACAGGCGTATCAGAAAGAAAAGGAATTCCAGCTACAATTTAAAGAAGCAATACTGGCAGTGTCTTCTGCGATGAATATAGGCTATTCTGTGGAAAATGCGTTTCGGGAGGCACAGAAGGAATTAAAGAAGATCTATCCGGAAGAAGCAAGAATATCGAAGGAACTTCAGATGATTGTAAGACAGCTGCGGGTACATGTTCCTATGGAACAGATATTAGAAGAACTATCGCAGAGGGCACCGACAGAGGATGTCAGAAACTTTGTGACTGTATTTGTGGCGGCAAAGAAAAGTGGTGGTAATATGATTGCTATTATACAAAATACTGCAAATCAGATTGGAGATAAAATTGATGTAAAGAGGGAGATAGATACCATATTAGCTTCAAAAAGATATGAGTTCCGGGTAATGTCGGTGGTGCCTTATGCAATTATCGGATATATGTCGTTAAGTTTTCCTGAATTTATGGAATGCCTGTACGGAAATATATTGGGGATTGGAGTGATGACAATATGTCTGGTCATTTATTTGGCCGCATACTATCTTGGGTTAAGGATCATAAGGATCGAAGTCTAAAGATATTGGTGCCAGGAGGCGTTCTGCTATTGGGAGGTCTGATTTTTCTTGTGGATTACCTTTCTTCGATGACACCGATGGAAGAGCATATAACAAGAAATTCTTATGGCAAAGGAAGCAAAATCGAAAGTTTTGATGTGAAGTTGGAAAATGAATCGGAGAAAATCCCGGTAGAGCTTGAGATATCAGAACAAAACTATTCTTCCGAAGAGGTACAGGAACTATTTGCAAGAGTGATCCGCAGAATGGAATCATTGATCCTTGCAGAAAATAAAAGCCTGGATCATGTGGAGAAGAATCTGAATTTGTTGGCAGAAGTGCCGGATGAACCGGTGGATATCTCCTGGGAACTGGATCGCTATGATGTTATGAATGTCAAAGGAGAGATACAAAAAGAGGCATTAAAGGAAGAGACACTGGTCAAATTGAGTGCAGTCCTTACCTATCGAGAGAATGAAAAAGATCAGGCGATGTACCAATGTGTAGTCAAGGTCTGTCCAGAAGCATTGACCAAAGAGGAAGAGAATTCGAAAGAGGTGAAAGAAGTACTGCAAAAGAAGGAAGAGAGACAACGAGAAGACAAAATACTATCTCTTCCATCCCGAATAGGAGGACAAGCTGTCACCTATTATAAAAGGATGGACCAGCGAGGAGTCGTGATTATGCTAATGGGGCTGTTGATCGGAGGTCTACTCTGTGCCCTTCAGAGACAGAATCAGGCAAAAGAATCGGAGCAGAGACAACAGCAGATGATGTTGGATTACCCGGAGATTATGAATAAGATCACCTTGTTTCTCGGGGCGGGGATGACAGTAAAAAGAGCATGGAAAAAGGTGGTGGAGGATTATGAGCAACAGAAACCAATCTGGGGATCGCGTTATGCATACGAAGAAATGAAAAAGACATGTTACGAGATGGAGAGTGGTGTGACAGAAGCAGAAAGCTATGAGAACTTTGGGAGACGCTGCAATGTACAAGTGTACGTAAGATTTGGAGCATTATTGTCTCAGAACCTGAGAAAAGGAATGAAAGGTCTGACACAGATGCTAAAATTAGAATCCATTCAGGCATTTGAAGAGCGGAAAGCGCGGGCAAAAAAACTGGGTGAGGAAGCAGGGACGAAGTTATTGTTCCCCATGTTCTTAATGCTGGCAGTGGTTTTGATCATAGTAATTGTGCCAGCATTTATGTCCTTGCAGATATAGTTTAAGGAGTAGGAAGGAGGATGTATATGTGGAGATTGTGGTATATACGAGAGAAGTTAAGGGAAGAAGATGGAATCGGAGTGGTGGAAGTGATCTTGATATTGGTTGTCTTGATTGGATTGGTCATTATATTCAAATCCCAGTTAACCAGTCTGGTACAGAATATTTTTCAGAAAATTGTCAGCGAAAGTTCAGGTATCTGATCATACATATGATATTCAGATACGACTGTAAATTCTGCCGTGCAGAGGTGACTGCGTACTTAAGCTTGATTTTTATTCTTCTGGTCACCTTTGTGTGCAGCATTATGGAAAGTGCATCTATCCAGATGGCAAAAAACTACCAAAGAGCGGATGTAAATCGTGCAATGGAATGTGTGTTTGCGGAATATCAGAAAGAATTATTAGAAGAATACGATATCTTTGCATTAGATGCCAGTTATGAGACAGGACAATATGCGGAACAGAATCTATGGGATCGGATGGATTTCTATGGTGCAGGAAGCATGGAACATCAGATGGAGAGAATACAGTTCCTGACAGACTCTGGATGTAGTTCTTTTTGCAGACAGGTGGCATCCTATATGGAGCAGAAATATGGAATCGATGCATGGAAAGACAAGACGGGGTTGTCTTCCATATGGAAACAGCAAGAGGAAAGAGCCGATACTTATATGGAAGAAGAACAGGAGCAACAACAGTATCTGGAAGGTCTGCTGGCTGACAGTAATGGAGAATTACCAGAAGAAGAGAATCCCATTACTTATGTTGGTCAGCTGAAACAGTCACCAATATTAGAGCTGGTGGTCCCAAAGGAGCAGATCATATCGGAAAAGCAAGTAGATGAAGGCATTATGCTGTCATCACGGGAACAGAACAGGGGGTATGGGACATTTTCGGATGTGGAAGATGGAGAGGGAACGTTATCAACGCTGCTTTTTGGAGAATACCTGTTAGAACATTTTTCGATGTTTACCAATACAGAGCATACCGGAGTTCTGGATTATGAACTGGAATATATCTTTGCCGGGAGGAACAGTGACCGGGAGAATCTGGAAGCAGTAGTGAAGCGGTTGATGACATTGCGTTTTGTCCCTAATTATATCTACATTCAGACGGACAGTGAGATGAAGGCGGAGGCAGAGGCGATGGCAGCAACATTGTGTTCCTTATTGGCTGTTCCGGCAATAACGGAAGCTGCAGCACAGGGGATTCTTCTGGCATGGTCATATGGAGAAACGATTATGGATCTTAGAACATTATTAAGTGGCAATCGAGTGCCTATGACAAAGTCGAAAGAAAGCTGGCAATTGCAGCTTACAGGTTTATTAAAGCTTGGGACAGAAGAAGACAAAAGCGAAGGGCAGGATGTAGCAGATGGTCTGGATTATCGGGAATATCTGCGAATGATACTGTTCCTGAAGAACAAAGAGACCGTTGCAGAAAGAGCATTGGGGATCATAGAACAGAACATGCAGAAGATGTATGGGCAGACGTATTTTCGTGCAGATCTTTGTGTCAGCAGAATGGAGATAAAGACGACCAGCAGATTACGCAGAGGAATTACTTATCAATATAAGACTTATTATGGTTACCAGTAGAGGCAGATACAGATGCCCTCTCAGTTGTCAAGCAAATTTCCCATGAAAAAGGGTTTTATAAAATATGAAGAAAGGAGAAGGATTCGTACCATGAATAGAACAATACTCCCCTCACAATCTATCTATTCCCATTTTTCTGGGAGGGCATCTGCATCTGCCTCTAAAAGACCTTCTGTTGCCGGGAGCATCACATTGGAGGCAGCGATGGCAGTGCCTCTCTTCTTTTTGGCGGTGGTAAGTCTTCTGTACCTGATGGAGATTATGGTTATCCAGACATCTATTCGATGTGGTCTGCAATATGCAGGGAAGCAGGCAGCAAAAGAGGCGTATCCGATTACCGTATTGATGCCGTCCCGTCTGGAAAGTAATATTATCCATGCAGTCGGTGCCGAGCGTCTGGAAAGGAGTATTGTAGAAGGAGGAAGTAGTGGAATCGATTGCTCTGAGTCCAGAATGTCTTCCAGAACAGGAATTGGTGAACTGAAAGTTTGTTATAAAGTACGTTTACCGATTCCATTATTCGGTGTAGCCCCTGTCAAGTATCAGGAAAGTATGCGGATCAAGGCATGGACAGGATATGAAAAAGCAGGATTTGGATCGGAAGATGATGAGACGGTGTATATCACAGAGACAGGGCTTGTCTATCATAAAGATTATCATTGTACACATCTGGATCTATCGATTCATATGGTGCAGACGTCGGACATATCTTCTATGCGAAATGCAGATGGTGGAAAGTATTATGCGTGCGAACATTGTATGAGGAATGGAGGAGATGGTGTGTATATTACGGATACAGGAGACCGGTATCATAGTTCGCTGTCATGCAGCGGACTGAAGAGAACGGTCTATGCGGTTCCGATATCTGAAGCAGTAGGAAAGGGGGCATGTTCCAGATGTGGACATTGAGTCAGATGGTTTGTCAGATGATCCTGGTATGTCTGTCGGTGTCGGATATTTATTTCCGTAAAATACCAGCTGAGATACTGTTATTGACGAATCTTGCAGCTGTCATCTATCAGATTATGATTGGACAGATGGATCCCTGGCTGATTGCAGGAGGTGCAGCCGTAGGCGGCGTGTTCTTATATATCAGTAAAGTTACCCGTGAAGGTATCGGATATGGCGATAGCTGGGCGATATTGATTCTGGGGATTTTTCTTGGAATATGGAAGCTTATGGAAGTTCTTGCAGGTGCGTTCTTCATACTTTCGCTGGCATCTGTGTTTTTTCTTGCAAGGAAAAAGATGTCCCGGAAACAATCTATTCCGTTCTTTCCATTTCTGGCGATCGGATATCTGCTGCAGGTGCTGGCGGGAGGGATGAAGGGATGAGGATAAAGAGATGAGGATAAAGAGATTGCAGGGAAGCATGACGGTAGAAATGTCATTTCTCATGCCTATGATTCTGTTCTTGATCATGGCGTGTATCCTGACGGTGTTCTATTATCATGATAAGAACATCCTGGCAGGGGCGGCGTATGAAACTGCAGTGGCAGGAAGTACAAAGGCAAGAGAAAAGGATGGTATATCAGAGGGAGAGTTAGAATCCCTCTTTTTTCAACGGACAAAGAATAAATGTATTCTGTTTGGAAGCTTTCAAACTACGGTTACGGTGACAGAGGAAGAGATTATAGTCAGAGCGAATGCTTCCCATAACTATATGAAGATATCCGTAATGGAAAGTGCAAAGGTTACAGAGCCGGAGCGATATATCCGAAAGCTGAGAAGAATGAAGCAAAGATAGGAGTAAGAAAGATGGAACGTAAGATTACTATAGAAGAACCGATACGATATCAGGAAGATTATCAGATGCAGATGTTGAAGGTCAACCATCTAAATGGAATATTGAAGATGGGAGGCAGAGGAGTTAACGGATGTAGTTGCTATGATTATGACGTCAGTGGAAAGATATCCATGAAAGCGATGTTTGAAAGAAGCAAAATAAGAGCAGAAGACATTAAAAACTTTCTCGCAGATCTTAATGCAGTATTAAAAGAAGTTGAGACTTATCTTCTGAATATACATTGTATCCTTTTAGATCCAGAATATCTGTTTTACGAAGAAGGAAGCTTCTTTTTCTGCTATTATCCATTGGCAAGGCAGGATCTGTGGGAGGCATTGCACACGCTGACAGAATATTTTGTAAAGCAGGCAGACTATCAGGATGCGGAATGTGTCCGATTAGTATTCTTGTTACACAAAGGAACGATGGAAGAGAATTACAGTCTGGAGAAGCTCACGGCAGAGTGTATTCACAGCCCGGAAACGGAAGAAAAATCTACAGGGGAGAGGGAGAAAGCGATGATAGAGTATGATACAGCAGAGCATGACTGGATTACAGAACAAGAACTTGGAAGCTCCATTATGAGAGAAACAGAGAACTTGTGGACACCGGTGAAACGTTTTCTGAATCGTCATAAAAAACCAAAGTGGGGAGATTGGGATGGATTGCATATCGAAGAAGAGGAATTGTGATTTACACAGTAAATATATTCTACTATTATTATGACATAATAATAGCATTCAATAAAAGAAATAAAGTGTTACTGGTTACTATCTCAAAGAAATTATGCTATACTTAACAAAAGAAATGGAAGAAGCTACCAGAAAGTGATGCGTGATAATGGGAAAAAATGTAAAGAAAGCTCCGTGTACAATCTTAATAGCAGCAATCAATGTGATTGTATTTTTTGTGCTTTCCTTTCAGGGAATGACAGAAGACGGAGCATTCATGTTGAAGCATGGAGCAATGTATGTCCCACTGATGATCGCACAAGGCGAATATTATCGGCTGTTCACCAGCATGTTTCTTCATTTTGGATTCGATCATCTGCTGAACAATATGGTGACGCTGGTTCTGATCGGGTGGAATCTTGAAATTGAGATTGGAAAGATCAAGTTCTTGCTTATCTATATCCTGAGTGGATTGGGCGGAAATATCCTGTCCGCATGGTGGGATATTCAGACGGGCGAATATGCTGTGTCTGCAGGTGCTTCCGGCGCAATCTTTGGACTGATCGGTGCATTATTATATGTAGCGATTCGCAATCGCGGGAGAATCGGTGATATCTCAGGCAAAGGAATTATATTTATGATTATTCTTAGCCTGTATTATGGATTCACAAGTACAGGTGTAGATAATATGGCACATATTGGCGGAGTGTTATCAGGATTCCTGCTGAGTATCCTGCTGTACTGGAAGCGTAATCGTAAAAGTAGAGCCTATTCCTACCGTTGATGTGGCACATATACTTCCGTGATGTGCATGAACAATTCGCTGTGCAACGGCAAGACCAAGTCCAGTGCCGGTTCTCTTATGAGTAACAAAAGGTTCGAAGATAGAGTTCATGTCCTCAGAAGAGATTCCGCATCCGGTGTCAGAGACGGAGATAAGAATATGGCTGTCTTCCAATGCAACATCCATAGAAATAGAAGGATGCATATTGTCTGTTCGAGCCAGAACAGCATCTCTGGCATTGCCCAGGAGATTTAGAATGGTCTGCTTGATCTTGGTAGGGTCTAACATTGTCTCAGGAAGTTCAGGAGAGATTCTGGAGGTAAATTCAATATCTGTATCCAGAAGCGAAGCGGCAAAGGATAAGGATATTGTCTGGAAGAAGTTCTCAGTATCTACAGATGACAGATGCAGGCGTTCGCCATTGTTATAAGAAGATAACTCTTCCAATAGTTGCTTCATATATTCAATATCCTGATGCATCTCTGCCCAGTGGCGGAAGGATGTTACTTCAGGATGTTGAGTCTCGATTAATTGCAAGGTACTATAGACGAGTGTCAATGGATTACGGATTTCGTGACTGATGGTGCTGATTTCCATCCGATGAGATTCTAATAGTCTGGTAAGAAGCTCATTTTTCTCCGGACTTTCTTTCATAATCTGTTGTAATTTGTCGTAGTCTGTCGCTGAAAACATAGTAATTACCGCCCTTTCTGAAGTACCAGTTTAGCATCGGCGGATAAAATAATCAATTATTATTTTTAGGAAAGAAGGATGAGAATATGAAAGATGAAAATTGCATATTTTGCAAACTTGCAAATGGAGAGATTCCAACATCTACACTTTATGAGGATGAGGACTTTCGAGTAATCCTGGACGCAAGTCCGGCAGCAAAAGGACACGCCTTGATTCTTCCAAAAGAACATTATGCGAATCTCTATGAGTTGGATGATGAGGTGGCAGCCAAGGTATTGGTTCTTGCGAAAAAGATGATTACCAGGCTCACAGATATCCTTGGATGCGATGGATACAATATTGTACAGAATAATGGAGAGGCAGCAGGCCAGACTGTGTTCCATTTCCATCTGCATATGATTCCAAGATATAAAGATGATAATGTCGGTCTTGGTTGGAAGATGGGAGAACTGACAGACGAAGATAAAGAGGATATCTTATCTAAGATAAAATAATTTTGGAAGCGAAGGATGAACAAGTGGGAGTTGAATCAATAGGAAAGACTGCCTTCGATGTAATTTACAACGATAATTACGATATTGTATATAAGGCAGCCATGAAATACTCTAGAAATCATCATACTGCAGAAGAGATTACGCAGAAAGTCTTTCTGAAATTATATATGAATATGGATCATATCAATATCAATGCCGCCAGATCTTGGCTGCTTTTGACAGCGAAATACATGGCATTGAACTACAAAAGAGATATGGCGCGGGAGTATCTGGTAGAAGAGATGGATGAAGATGAGGAGAAGATACTATCAGAATCCTGTGAAAACCCAGAAGATACATTTTTCAGAAAAATGAAAGAACGTGAATTCATGAAGCTGAAAGAAGATATATTTGCGGCATTATATAAAAAGAATCTAAGGTGGTATGATGCGATTACAATTACTTATGTATTAGAAAAGCCACAAAAAGAAGTGGCGGAAAATATGGGAGTAACATTAGAAGTGCTGCACAGTATGTTATATCGTGCAAGACAATGGATTAAAAAGAATTTTGAAGAAGAATATGACCACTTGAATAATGCATAAAAACAGGTGCCGATTATGACACCTGTTTTCTGTGTATGATATAGGACGGCAAGTTATTTATTTGCTGCAGCTTCAATCAGATCAATAATGGTATCGATAGAATTCTGCTGAGGTGAATTCTTCATAGCATCTATGTAGGATTCACGATTCTCATATAAGCGAAGAATAGAATCGAGAAGGACTTGTTTATTCAGTTCCTCTTCTTCCAGAACAACACTATATCCCTGGCGTTCAAAAGAACGGGCATTGAGAATCTGGTCACCACGACTTGCATTTGCAGAAAGCGGAATCAAAAGATTCGGTTTGTGAAGTGCAAGAAGTTCGCAGATTGCATTAGCTCCTGCACGGGATATTACGATATCTGTCAGTGCAAAGAGATCCTTGAGCTCATCTTTGATATATTCAAACTGAGCGTATCCATCCAGATTCTTCAAAGAGTCATCAATCTTTCCTTTGCCGCAGAGGTGTACGACCTGAAAATCCTTCAAAAGCTCTGGAAGGATGCCGCGGACAGCTTCATTGACTGCAACAGAACCAAGACTTCCGCCAACGACCATGATCACCGGCTTGTCAGAAGTGAAGCCTAAGAATTCTCTTGCCTTGAATTTGTCACCGGACAATAATTCCTGACGGATAGGAGAACCTGTCAGTACAGCCTTCCCTTCTGGAAGATGTTCCAGCGTCTCAGGGAAATTGCAGCATACCTTTGTTGCTGAAGGCAAGGATATCTTATTTGCAAGACCCGGAGTCATATCAGACTCATGAATAATGGTCGGTACATGTTGGCTCTTACCGGCAAGTACGACAGGAACGGAGACAAAGCCGCCCTTGGAGAAGATGACATCTGGATGTAAGATCTTGACCAGCTTCCTGGCTTCTCCCAGACCCTTAATCACACGGAACGGATCGGTAAAATTCTGAACACTGAAATAACGGCGCAGTTTTCCAGAAGAGATTCCATGATATGGAATTCCGAACTGCTCGATCAGTTCTTTTTCGATGCCGTTGTAAGAACCGATATAGTGGATATCATATTGTAATTCTTTCAGCCGTGGCAAGAGGGCAATGTTCGGTGTGACATGTCCTGCAGTGCCACCGCCAGTTAAGATAATGCGTTTCATAATGACCTCCCAATCTCAATATTACGTAATATTCATACGATATATGCTATAATTATATTATACGTTTACGTGGGAATTGGTCAAGAGAAAGAAAAAGATTTCGAACACGTATCGTGACAGTTCTGACGCGTTTTTCAGATGCGCGGGGTGGACTGTTCACATTGCAACTCACTGTAATCATTCAAAGAAAACCTGACAAGGAGTATTACAATGAAGGAAAGTAAGGATCAACTGGAACAAATCATAAAAAATGAATACGACAGGCTTGCCCAAGAAGAAGAAAACGACATCCAGGCGGATGATACGATAGAAGTACCCGAAGGAACGAAAGAGTCTCTGCGTGCGAAGATTGATCAGCAGATCGAAGAGATGAAAAAAGAAAAAATATATGCTCAGTTATCGGAAGAAGACCGAAAAGCTCTGGAACTGGGACGAAAGATCATGGCAGAAGAAGAACAGGAGAAGACAGAAGCCAAAGTGGTGCACAAGAAAAAGCGGTTTAAGATGTACTTTGGCCTGGCAGCAGTGCTGATACTGGTGATGGCCGTAGGAATCACCAGTATTGGTGGACCCGAGAGAATTGTGAGGATGCTGAAACAGGCAGTTGGAGACAGGGAAGTTGAGAAGGTTACCTCGGGTGAGGATAGTATGACAATAGTGGAAGAGAATGAGGAAAAGGCTTATGAAAAAATCAAAGAAGTTTTTGGTGTAGAACCAGTAAAATTAACCCAGAAAGTTGAAAAAATGAAATTTAATCGAATGGAACTAGATGAAGAAATGCAAATTGCAGAATTATTTTATGAGTATAAAGGAGAAAATATAGTGTACTTTATTAATGCTTCATATGCAGATGCTTCATTAGGAATTGATGTTGAGGATGAAGTTGTTAATAATAGTAAAAAAAATATTGAGGGATGTGAAATTGAGATTAAAGAATATAGGACTCCAAGTACAAATACAGAAAGATATTCCGCAAAATTTAAGTATAATGGACTTGAGTACTTCTTAGTAGGAACAATGGAAAAGGAAGCGTTTGATATAATTATAAATAATTTGTTTTTTTATAAATAATTACGTTAGTTTTTGCTGATTTAGGTGTTTAAATATATGAGGGTAAAATCCTATAAAGGAGGTGGAAGATGAAAAAAAGAATTATGTCTGTGTGCTTTGCATTGTTGTTAATGACGAACATGCTATTAATTTCAACAACTAATGTCAAAGCGAGTTCAGATGATCCAATTTTGGATGGTTCGTATTTGACTCATGATGAAGAATCTATTGGTTATGATACGAAGATTACCAGAGGAGAAGATTTGCTTACAGGTTATTCCAAATGTGTTCGACTTGGACCCGGAGAATTATATGCCGGAGGAACAACAATTGCTGCGCATACTGTAGCAAGTGTACAAGTTGCAGTAATTATTGAAAGAGCTCAGGAAGGTGATGATGCTTGGGAATATTATGATGGTTGGAATAAGGAAAACTTGAATATGGACCGAGTAGCGTCAAATCGTTCTTTACAGGTAGAAGGCGGTTACTACTATCGTGTAAGATGTGAGCATGCAGCAAATAGTGACGTGAGCTGTTCCTTTACCGATGGAATCTACATTGAAGAACCTTAGGAATCTTTCAGATGGGGATCTGAACAAGAGGGAAAAAATTTATTAACTGACAGAAAAACAAAAAACAAAGAAACAAAAACAAAAGCCAATTAAAAAAATTATGTTGCGCCAGTCGGGGAGATTGTGGGAAGCGCCGTTTGCGGTGCGATTTAAAGGAATGAAAACTATTAATTTAATTTCAACCTTACATTGAGAAACCGTAAGACCCACGAGACGGGTTAAAGTCGTCGCAGACGGTGCTTCCCACAATCTCTCCGGCCAAAAAAAGAACGAAAAACAAAAAAGAAAGGATACGAGGCTACATGCTAGGCTTCGTATCCTTTTCCCATGTTATAAGAAATCTCGTTCCCATCCTAATTATTATTCGCGAGTGCCATGCGAAGTGCCTTGGAGAGCTGGTCAGGGCAGGATGTTGCCTTGCTTCCGCAGGTAATGCCTTCCATACGAGAGATGGCATCGTGAACATTCATGCCTTTTACCAGGCTGGAGATCCCGGTAGTATTTCCAGCACATCCACCAACAAATTCTACATTCTTAATGATGTCTCCGTCCAGTTCTACTCGGATCAGCTGGGAACAGACACCATGTGGTCTATAATCCATGCGTATTTGCCTCCTTTGTGTTTCGATATATCGGATTATAGCAAAGAATCCGGGCAAATTCTATAATTTTTCCGTATCTTTTATAAAAAGATCATGAATCAGTCATAAGTTGAAATCCCATTTTCCATCCGTTATAATAGAGCATAGCACAGATGTATGATTGTGATGTAGAGAACATCTTGGGCATATCCTGAGATGAATCAATGGATAAGTTTATTAAGGAGGATGTCGGATATATGATAGGAATTATCGGAGCAATGGAAGAAGAAGTCGCAGCATTGAAGGATGATATGGAGGTACAGGAGACGATCGAGCAGGCATCTATGGTGTTCTGCAAGGGAACGTTATGCGGCAAAGAGGTAGTGGTAGTGAGAAGTGGGATCGGCAAGGTTAATGCAGGAATCTGTGCGCAGATTCTGGTGGACAGATTCCAGGCAGATACACTGATCAATACTGGAATTGCGGGATCTCTGGATGCGAAGATCGATATTGGGGATATGGTCATCTCTACAGATGCCCTGCATCATGATATGGATGCCACGGTATTTGGTGATCCTGTGGGACAGGTGCCGCGAATGGATACATTGGCATTTCCGGCGGATGAGACGTTGGTTCAAAAAGCAGTCCGGGCCAATGAAAAGGCGAATCCGGATATCCATACATTTACCGGAAGAATCGCAAGCGGAGATCAGTTCATCTCTTCGCAGGAAGTGAAAGAAAGAATCGTGGAGAATTTTCATCCGCTGTGCGTGGAGATGGAAGGAGCTGGGATCGCTCATGCCGCTTACCTGAACAAAGTTTCGTATGTCATAATCCGTGCCATTTCGGACAAAGCCGACAACAGTGCGACCATGGATTATCCGGCATTTGAACGCAAGGCAATTGCCCACAGCGTAAGGCTTATGAAGGAATTGCTGCCAATGTTGTAGAATGGATCCTGTACAAGAATCCTGTGAATCTGACAGATTCTCCCTCGGGGAGGTGCGGAATCTGTAGAACGGTTTTTGAGCTCTCCTTTGGAAATTCAGCTATAATGCTAGACAAAGGAGGGCTTTATTATGTTAGAAATCATATTGGACGGGCACGTATTATTCGTGCTTATGGGAATCCTGACAGTCTTAGGGATCGTGAGTAAATGTATCGCCAATGTCACTTTGAAACGTCTGGTGCGCGCAGCGGGGAATATGAACAAAAGCACCCATCCGCTCATGCGCCTGGTGCGCGCCAAGTTTGAACACGCGTGTATGGTCAGCGACAAAGTGGAGAATGTCAGGGTATTTGTGGACAAGTATCTGTACGAGTACCGGGTGCTGGGGATGAAGCTTCATGGATGGAGAAGGATGGAGAATATAACTGCCGGACTGTGTCTGGTGCTCGGAGCCGGCGGAGCGTTGCTGGAATATCTTATGAACGGAATGGGAGATATGGTGCTGAGAACAGGAGCAACAGGAGCGGGTCTTGCAATTTTGGTCTATCTGGTGCATCTGATAACGGATGAAAGATATCAGTTGGAAGCAGTGCAGAATTATATGGTAGATTATCTGGAAAATGTATGTCTTCACCGTTATGAGAAGTCGTATCAGAAGGAGATCAAGGTTATGGCACAGGAGGGGCCATCTATGGAATTTGGCGTAATGCCGGAAGAGAAAAATGAGACGCCAGATTCAGGGGCAGGTCAGGAGATATCAAGTCCTTCCGCTCCCAGAGTTGTAACACCAAGACCAGAAGAGATGCCGCAGCCGTCACCTCAGCCAGCGCCACAGAAAGTCTCACAGATCACACCGCAGGCAACACCACAGACAATGGTGCAGACACCTTCACAGAGCATTCCTCAGGCAGCATCACAGATGCAGACAGCTTCCAGAGACAAGGAATCAAGGAAAGGCAAGTTGGATGAAGTGGAGAAGGATGTCCTGATACGCCAGATTCTGGAGGAGTTTATGGCTTGATTAAACCTTTCTGATTTGATAGAATGGTAACATATACTTTTAAGAGATGAAAGCTTGACAGCACTGAAATACATTTACGATATGGAAGGCTGCTGTTGGAGACAGAGATTATAATGCGTACAATATATGACAGATTGAGAGAATATAGTCATTCGGATTATTATGGTTTCCATATGCCAGGGCACAAGAGGCAGATGGATCTGTTGGGAGATACTTCTCCTTATTCGATTGACATCACCGAGATTGACGGATTCGATGATCTGCACCACGCAGATGGTATCCTGAGGGATGCACAGGAGCGTGCGGCAAGAATCTATCATGCGGATGAGACGCATTTCCTTATCAATGGAAGTACGGTGGGAATCCTGAGTGCTATATTCGGTGTGACTCAGAAGGGAGATACCATACTTGTGGCAAGAAATTGCCACAAGTCTGTGTATCATGCGATAGATATGAATGAATTGAATCCGGTATATCTATATCCGGCTTTTGATTCAGAGGCTCAGTTGAATACAGAGATTTCCGCAGAAGATGTCCGGACAGCTTTGGAGAAGAATCCCAAGATACGTGCTGTGGTCATAGTATCGCCGACGTATGATGGAGTGGTATCGGATGTGGAAGCAATAGCAGAAGCGGTCCATGAAAAAGGCATTCCGATCATTGTTGATGAAGCCCATGGAGCGCATTTTGGCTTTCATCCTTATTTCCCAGAGAACTCCAATACTAAGGGGGCAGATCTGGTCATTCACAGCCTTCATAAGACGCTTCCGTCATTGACACAGACGGCGCTCTTACATGTGAACGGAGATCTTGTGGATCGAAGAAAGGTGAAGAAGTATCTGGATATGCTGCAGACCAGCAGTCCGTCTTATGTGTTGATGGCAAGCATAGACGCTTGTGTTGAGATGTTGGAGCATAAGGCAGAAGAATGTTTTGCACCTTATGTGGAGAGGTTAGAGTATATGCGGATGCGATTATCGGGACTTCTAAGACTGAAGCTGATTCAGACAGAACATTTTGACCGGTCGAAGCTGATCATATCTGTGAAGGATACGGACCTTACCAGCAGGCTGCTTTCGCATATTCTGCTGGAAGAATATCATCTGCAGATGGAGATGGCAGCAGGCACTTATATCTTGGCGATGACATCCATTGGAGATACGGAAGAAGGGATGAATCGCCTGATTGCGGCGCTGGAAGAGATAGATGAGAAGGTGGACCGGCGAATGAGAGAACATGGAATCTCAGAAGTGTTCCAGATTCCGGTACAGTCCAGTCTTCCAAGGGCCCAGATTATCTGTTCAGGCGCTGAGGTAGAGCTTTTTTCGGAAGAAGGGATGATCAGATCACTGCCATGGCAGGAAAGCGTTGGTCATGTGGCAATGGAATATGCATATCTCTATCCGCCGGGATGTCCGTTGGTAGTACCGGGAGAAAAGATATCACAAGAGGCGGCAGATATGTTACAATGGTATCAGGATCTGGATTTTACCATAGAAGGATTGAAAAAAGAGCAGTACATAGAGGTATGGATGCATGGGTAAGATATATTATATGATGGGAAAGAGTTCCTCCGGCAAGGACACGCTGTTTAAGGAAGTGAAGCAGGCAATGCCGGAACTGAAGACCATAACGCTCTACACAACACGGCCGATTCGTGAAGGAGAGCACAATGGTGTAGAATACTTTTTCGTGTCAGAGGATACGTTAAATGCATATGAGAGCCAAGGCAAGATTATCGAGATGCGGGCATATCATACCGTGCATGGAATCTGGAAGTATGCGACGATCGATGACGGACAGGTGGATCTGGATCACGAGAATTATCTGGTGATCGGCACATTGGAATCATACGATAAGATGAGAACATATTATGGAGCGTCGAATCTGGTGCCTATATATATAGAAGTAGAAGACGGGGAGCGTCTGATGCGTGCCCTGAAGCGTGAGAGGGAGCAGGAAGTTCCCAGATACGCGGAACTGTGCAGGAGATTCCTTGCGGATACCAAAGATTTTTCAGAAGAGAACCTTGCAAACCTTGGAATTACCAGAAGGTTCGTCAATCAAGACAGAACACAATGCTTAGAAGAGATTATAGGGGAAATACGATATGGGAAGCTTTAAAGATGTGGTTGGCCACAAAGATATTATCAAATATATAGGAAATGCAATAAGAGAAGATCAGGTATCTCATGCATATATTATGAATGGAGCACGAGGCTCTGGGAAGAAGCTGCTGGCGAATCTTTTTGCGACAACACTTTTGTGTGAGAAGGGTGGACCTGATCCCTGTAATGAGTGCCATTCCTGCAGGCAGGCAGAGAGCGGCAATCATCCGGATATTATCAGAGTGACACATGAAAAGCCGAATTCTATCAGTGTTGATGATATTCGGGAACAAGTCAATAACACGATTATGATAAAGCCTTATCAGGGACCTTACAAAATATATATTATCGATCATGCAGATATGATGACGCCACAGGCGCAGAATGCACTCCTGAAGACGATTGAGGAGCCGCCGAAGTATGCAGTGATCATGCTGTTGACGGAGAATGCAGAGACTTTGCTTCCGACCATTACCTCCAGATGCGTCATGCTGAAACTTCGCTATATCAAAGATACTTTGATTAAGAAGTATTTGATGGAGACTATGGAGATCCCAGATTATAAAGCAGAGATCTGTACTGCATTTGCCCAGGGCAACATGGGACGTGCAATCATGCTGGCGAACTCAGAACATTTTAATGAGATTCGTGATGAGGCAATTCAGCTGCTGAAATACATTCACGAGATGGAATTGAGTGAGATCGTACAGGCAGTCAGCCGGATTACGAAGTATAAGTTAGAAATTACAGATTATCTGGATATCATTATGATATGGTACCGGGATATCTTGCTGTATAAAGCGACCAAAGATATCGACAAGGTCGTATTTAAAGATCAGATAAATTATATCAAAGAACAGGCCAAAAAGAGCTCTTATGAGGGTATCCAGTTAATTCTGGAGAGCCTTGAGAAGGCCAAAGCCAGATTGAAGGCGAATGTAAACTTCGATCTGGTAATGGAGCTTTTGTTCCTGACGATAAAGGAGAATTAATAATATGACAAGAGTGATTGGAGTAAGATTCCGTCCCGCAGGAAAGATCTATTTCTTTGCACCGGGGAAATATGAGATCAAGACGGGTGATAAAGTAATCGTAGAGACGGCGCGCGGTGTGGAGTTTGGATCTGTTGTGAGTGGTCCGAAGGATATAGAAGATAACCAGGTTACACAGCCACTGAAACCGGTGATCCGTATAGCGACCAAAGACGACATCCGTAGGGAAGAAAAGAATCGTGAAAAAGAAAAAGAGGCTTTTGAGATCTGTCTGGAGAAGATTCGTAAGCACGGATTGGAAATGAAGCTGATTGATGCGGAATATACATTTGACAATAACAAGGTGCTCTTCTACTTTACTGCAGACGGAAGAATTGATTTCCGTGAATTGGTAAAGGATCTGGCTAGCGTATTTCGGACCAGAATTGAATTACGGCAGATTGGTGTGAGGGATGAGACGAAGATTCGCGGAGGAATCGGAATCTGTGGCCGTCCACTGTGCTGTCACACGTATCTGACGGAATTTGCGCCGGTATCCATCAAGATGGCAAAGGAACAGAATCTGTCATTGAATCCAAGTAAGATATCTGGTGTATGTGGAAGACTGATGTGCTGCCTGACCAATGAGGAAGAGACATACGAAGAGCTGAACAGCCATCTTCCGAACAATGGTGATCATGTGACAACACCGGAAGGGTTAAAAGGTGACGTACAGTCTGTCAATGTGCTGCGTCAGCTGGTCAAGGTAATCGTAACACTGGATAATGATGAGAAAGAGATCCGTGAATATAAAGCATCGGAACTGAGGTTCAAGCCAAAACGTAAGAAGAAGGACGTGAAGCTGACCAAGGAAGAGATGGCGGAACTGAAGGCACTGGAAGAAAAGAATGGAGTGTCCAAATTAGATGATGAATAATTTAAAGCCCGAAGAGCGTCTGGACGATCTTCAGATTAAAGGATATGAGATCATCCAGAGTCCCGGACGATTCTGCTTCGGGATGGATGCGGTGTTGCTGTCGTCTTATGCAAAGGTCAGGAAGAGAGAACTTGCACTAGACCTGGGAACAGGCACAGGAATTCTGCCGATTCTTCTGGAAGCCAAGAATGAGGGAGAACATTATACGGGACTGGAAATTCAAGAAGAAAGTGCAGACATGGCGCGCCGGAGTGTGAGCCATAATGGGCTGGAAGATAAGATTGATATTGTAACGGGAGATATTAAGGAAGCGTCCGGAATCTTTGGGGCAGCTTCCTTTCATGTCATTACGACCAACCCTCCTTATATGATCGGAGAGCACGGTCTGAAAAATGAAAATGAAGCATTGTACATTGCACGGCATGAGGCATTGTGTACGCTGGATGATATTTTGAGGGAAAGCGCAAGATTGTTAAAGCCGAAAGGGCGGTTTTATATGGTGCACCGGCCATTTCGGCTGCCGGAGATACTTGCCAAGATGTCAGCATATGGAATTGAGCCAAAGCGGATGCGGCTGGTCTATCCCCACATTGATAAAGAGCCGAACATGGTACTTCTGGAAGGACTGCGGGGTGGAAGACCACGAATGCAGGTGGAGCCGCCACTTATCGTGTATCGGAAAGATGGAGAATATACGGAAGAACTTCTGGAGATATATAGGAGGAAATAACAATGCCAGGAACATTATACTTGTGTGCCACCCCCATCGGCAATCTGGAGGATATGACATTTCGATGCATCCGGATTCTGAAAGAGGTGGACTTGATCGCAGCAGAGGATACCCGCAACAGTATCAAGCTTTTGAATCATTTTGAGATCAAAACGCCGATGACCAGCTATCATGAGTACAATAAGATAGAAAAGGGACATAAGCTGGTAGAACATCTGCTGAACGGAGAAGATATTGCATTGATCACGGATGCTGGAACTCCGGGAATCTCAGATCCGGGAGAAGAACTGGTGAAGATGTGCCAGGAGGCGGGAATTGTGGTGACTGCAATTCCTGGGGCAGCAGCTTGTATTACAGCACTTACGATATCTGGATTGTCTACAAGAAGATTTGCATTCGAGGCATTTCTTCCGGCTGATAAAAAGGAACGTCAGGCAGTGCTGGATGAGCTGAAGGAAGAGACGCGGACGATTGTCTTATATGAAGCGCCGCATCGTCTGGTGAAAACGTTACAGCTTCTGTATGATACGATTGGCAATCGTAAGATCAGTATCTGCCGGGAGCTTACCAAGAAGCATGAGACGGTATTCGCTGCAACGATGGAAGAAGCACTTGCATATTATAATAATCATGAGCCAAAAGGCGAATGTGTGATGGTGATAGAAGGAAAGAGCCGCGACGAGATCCGGGCAGAAGAACAGGCACACTGGGAAGAGATGACTATCGAAGAACACATGGAGTATTATGAGAGCCAGGGGATCGATCGAAAAGAGGCCATGAAACGCGTTGCAAAAGACCGGGGAATCGGGAAGCGGGACGTCTACAAAGCACTGTTATAATGCGCCGCTGTAAAGTGATAATCAAGTAATAAGAAGCATTCGTCAACTTGTATAGAAAACCCTGAAAAAATTGTTCAACTTGGGCATAGCCGAAGTTGAACTTTTTTTATATACTTTGAACAGAGCAAAAAAAGCGTAAGAAATAATGTCGGTATGGCAGAATGATTTAGGAGGAAGATTAAAATGGCAAGTTTATCATTAAAACACATTAACAAAACATATCCAAACGGATTTGAAGCAGTAAAAGATTTCAATCTTGAAATTGAAGATAAAGAATTTATCATCTTCGTAGGACCTTCAGGATGTGGTAAATCAACAACACTTCGTATGATCGCTGGTCTGGAAGAGATCTCTTCCGGAGAATTAAAGATTGGGGACAAGATCGTTAACGATGTAGAGCCTAAGGACAGAGATATCGCAATGGTATTCCAGAACTACGCTCTGTATCCACATATGACAGTATATGATAACATGGCATTTGGTCTGAAGTTAAGAAAAGTACCAAAGGATGAGATTGATAAGATGGTTCGTGAAGCTGCTAAGATTCTTGACCTGGAAGCATTGTTGGATCGTAAGCCAAAGGCTTTGTCAGGTGGACAGAGACAGCGTGTTGCTATGGGACGTGCTATCGTACGTAATCCTAAGGTATTCCTTATGGATGAGCCTCTTTCTAACTTGGATGCAAAACTTCGTGGACAGATGCGTATCGAGATCTCTAAATTGCATCAGAGATTAGGTACAACAATCATCTACGTAACACATGACCAGACAGAAGCTATGACACTTGGTACAAGAATCGTAGTTATGAACGCTGGTATCGTTCAGCAGGTAGATACACCACAGACACTGTATGATCGTCCGTGCAACCTGTTCGTAGCAGGATTCATCGGATCTCCACAGATGAACTTCGTAGATGCTGTATGTAAAGTAAATGGCAGCGAAGTATCTCTGATCGCAGGACCTTCTGAGATTAAATTGCCAGCAGCAAAAGCTAAAAAACTTATCGATGGCGGATACGATGGAAAGACAGTTGTTCTTGGTATTCGTCCAGAAGATGTACATGATGAGCCGGAATTCCTTGCAAAATCTCCAGATACAGTTATCGAAGCTAAGATTCGTGTATACGAGATGCTTGGTGCTGAAGTATTCTTGTACTTCGATTATGAAGGATCTAGCATGACAGCAAGAGTTGAGCCTAAGACAACAGCAAGAACAGGTGATGTTGTTAAATTTGCTCTTGATGCTGACAAGATCCACGTATTCGACAAAGAGACAGAGCAGACAATTACAAACTAGGAATAATAACAATGAGGTCAGACACTTTCGGGTGCCTGGCCTCTTCTTTGCTGTATTGAAGTAAAGTATTAGACATGATTTCTATCCTATGGTAAAATAAACATGTATGCTACAGAATAGGAGGATATCCATTGTTATCAAATCAAATATTACATAAAACCGTACAGGATGTGAAGCGGATTACCGGATTAGAATGCGCTGTGTGGGACATGAAGGGAATCTGCCTTGTAATGACAAATGAAAAAATGATAAGTCTTGATGCAGACGTCTCAGAGTTTTGTAAGTCGGCACAGGAGAACGAGAAGAAAGTCAGCGAAGATGTAGGAATGTTCTTGGCATATGAAGATGAAGATCCTTGTTATGTATTCGTTTTAAAAGGAGATTCTCCACAGCTGGAAATGGCAGGCAGAATGGGAGTCAGCCAACTGGAGAATCTGCTGTTTGCTTACAAAGAACGAATGGATAAGAATCGTTTTATCCAGAATCTGATTCTGGATAATCTGTTGTTGGTCGATGTGTATAATCAGGCGAAAAAGATGAAGATCCCGGTAGAACTGCGAAGGACCGTGTTCCTGATAGAGGCGAAGAATGAAGGGGAGAACCTGATTCTTGAGACGTTAAAGGGATTATACGCTACGGGCACAAAGGATTTTGTAACGGCAGTGGATGAAAAGCATGTAATTCTTGTAAGAGCATTGGAGAAGACGGATGATTACCAGAAGCTTGCGCAGATTGCCAGAGAGCTGGTAGATACGCTGAATATGGAAGCAATGGTAAGTGTAAGAGTTTCTTATGGAACGATCATCGAAGAGCTGAAAGACGTGTCCAAGTCATACAAAGAGGCGGATATGGCATTGGAAGTTGGAAGAGTATTCTATTCCGATAAGAATATTCTGGCATATAATGAACTTGGAATTGGACGGCTGATTCATCAGCTTCCATCATCTCTGTGCGAGATGTTTCTGGAGGAAGTATTCCAGGGAAATGTCGCAGATCAATTTGAAGAAGAAGAACTGACGACGGTCTACACATTTTTTGATAACAATCTGAACATATCAGAGACTGCCAGACAGTTATATGTACATCGCAATACGCTGGTGTACCGTCTGGAGAAGATCCAGAAGAAAACAGGGTTAGATGTCAGGGTATTTGACGATGCTTTGACGTTTAAGATAGCCATGATGGTAGCAGACCACATGAAATACATAAATAATTAGGAGGAGATAGTACATGGTGAAATTATACGAAAATGGAGTCTATCTGTTAAACGGCACTGAGATTGTGGAACATGCAGAAGAAGTAAAGGCAAAGACAGGACAGGAATTGTCACCGGCTGAGGCTGCGAAGAATACGATGGCATACCATATCCTTGAGGAGCATAATACTTCTGGTAATATGGAAAGATTACAGATTAAATTTGATAAATTAACCTCTCATGATATTACATTTGTTGGAATCATTCAGACGGCAAGAGCATCCGGCCTGGAAAAATTCCCGATTCCTTATGTCCTGACGAACTGCCATAATTCTCTCTGCGCAGTGGGCGGAACGATCAATGAAGATGATCATATGTTTGGGCTTACTTGTGCAAAGAAATACGGTGGAATCTATGTACCACCTCATCAGGCAGTTATCCATCAGTTCGCACGAGAGATGCTGGCTGGCGGCGGTAAGATGATTCTGGGATCTGACAGTCATACGCGTTATGGTGCACTTGGTACGATGGCAATGGGCGAAGGTGGACCGGAGCTGGTAAAACAGCTGCTGAATAAGACTTATGATATTAAGATGCCACAGGTCGTAGGAATCTATCTGGATGGAGAACCGATGAAGGGCGTTGGTCCGCAGGATGTCGCACTGGCAATCATTGGTGCAACATTTGCAAATGGATATGTGAATAACAAAGTTATGGAGTTCGTAGGTCCTGGAGTTGAGAAGCTGAGTGCTGACTTCCGTATTGGAATTGATGTTATGACTACAGAGACAACCTGTCTGTCCTCTGTCTGGAAGACGGATGAGAAGATTAAGGAATTCTACGATATTCATGGAAGAGTAGAAGAATATAAGGAACTGAATCCGGGAGCAGTGACCTACTACGATGGTATGGTCTATGTGAACTTGAGTGAGATCAAGCCAATGATCGCTATGCCATTCCATCCGTCAAACGTATATACAATTGATGAAGTTAATGCGAACCTGAAGGATATCCTTCATGATGTAGAGCAGAAAGCACTGGTAAGTCTGGACGGAGCAGTTGATTATAGCTTACAGAATAAGATCGTTGATGGAAAATTATATGTAGATCAGGGAATCATCGCAGGATGTGCAGGTGGTGGATTTGAAAATATCTGTGCGGCAGCAGACATCATTAAGGGACATTATATCGGATCGGATGAATTTACCTTCAGTGTATATCCGGCAAGTACCCCAATCTATATGGAATTAGTGAAAAATGGAGCAGTTGCGGATCTTATGGAGGCAGGAACGATCGTGAAGACAGCATTCTGCGGACCTTGCTTCGGCGCAGGAGATACACCTGCTAATAACGCATTCTCTATCCGCCACTCTACAAGAAACTTCCCGAATCGTGAAGGTTCTAAGCTGCAGAGTGGACAGATTGCATCTGTTGCACTTATGGATGCACGCTCTATTGCAGCAACGGCTGCAAACAAAGGATTCCTGACACCTGCTACGGCGATGGATGTGGAATACAAAGGCCGCACCTACCACTTTGACAAGAATATCTATGCAAATCGTGTATTTGACAGTAAGGGAGTTGCAGATCCTTCCGTTGAGATCAAGTTTGGTCCAAACATCAAAGACTGGCCGGCAATGGCACCACTTCCGGAGAATCTGCTGTTAAAAGTTGTATCTGAGATACATGATCCGGTTACCACAACCGATGAGTTGATTCCTTCTGGTGAGACTTCCTCTTATCGTTCTAATCCGTTGGGACTGGCAGAATTCGCTCTCTCCAGAAAAGATCCGGCATATGTTGGACGTGCAAAAGAAGTGCAGAAAGCGGAAAAGGCAATCGAAGCCGGACAGTGTCCTCTGGAAGTACTGGATGAATTAAAACCAGTCATGGCAAAAGTGCAGGAAACTTACCCGGAAGCAGGAAAGGGTAATCTTGGAATCGGAAGTACCATATTTGCAGTAAAACCAGGAGACGGTTCCGCAAGAGAGCAGGCGGCATCCTGCCAGAAAGTGCTTGGTGGCTGGGCCAATATTGCGAATGAATACGCAACTAAGAGATATCGCTCGAACCTGATCAACTGGGGTATGCTTCCATTCATTACAGAAGAGAATCATGAGAACTTAAGCTTCAAAAACGGCGATTATATATTCGTTCCAGAGATCCGAAAAGCAATCGAAGAAAAAGCAACCGATATCAAAGCATACGTGGTCGGCGAAGGATTGAAAGAAATTGATCTCAAGCTCGGAGATATGACAGACAACGAAAGAGAAATTATCTTAAAAGGCTGCCTGATCAACTACTACAAAGGTTAAATAAAAGAAAACATACACGGGGACGCAGTTTTTTCTGCGTCCCCGCAACAGTTACCCCTATTTTTGACTCTAATATGTACCAGTACCCATATATCTTGCAGGGAGGAAAAGATATGAAGTGTGATGCGAATACATTTGCGCAGATGTATGAGACAGTCTATAAGGATCTGTATCGATTTGCTTTGTGTATCATGAAGAACCAGCATGAGGCGGAAGATGCAGTCAGTGAGGCAGTGATTGCTGCCTACGAGAATGTCCGAAAACTACGGAATGCCGATGCGTTTAAAAGTTGGATGTTCACGATTCTGTCCAATATCTGCAAGAAGAAATTGAAAAATGCAACAAAAGAGGCGCTGTGTTCATGGGAAGATACATATGAATCTTTCTCCGTTGAGGAAAAAGACATAGGTCTGTCGGTAGATATCAGGAGGGCATTTTTTGTATTGGAAGAAGAAGAGCAGATCGTTATAGGTTTATCGGTCTTTGGCGGATATAACAGTAAAGAGATTGGGAAAATGCTGAGCCTAAATTCTAATACTGTGCGGTCGAAAAGACGACGTGCACTGCAGAAGATGGAATGTGTATTAAGATAAGTCAAGGGAGGCAGCTGTATGGATAGAAGAGAAAAGGAGATATTAGATAAGATTCAGAAGCAGACGGAGAATATTGAGATTCCAGAGAATCTTGGGCCGGATCGGATTCATCGGATGCTGGAAGAAAAGGAACCGAAGAAAAGAATACGAGTGTATCGGATGGGTGCCCTGGCGGCTGCGTGTGTGGTGATCGTGGCAGGAATTGCGGTATGGCAACTGGCAGGTTCCCGGCAGGAACAACAGACGGTGACAACGCCATCGGATAATGTTATCAGTGACAGTAAGACCATTGCCACTGCAGAAGATTATGAACAGGTATATCGTTATATTGAAGCGTACCAGGAAGAATTCTCCAAAGAGAGAGGAGTCGTCACAGAGGAATATGCTGTAGATAGGGGAGATTTTCTGACAAGTGGATCGAATGAATCTGCGGCCGATTCGAAAAGTGCAGTTTCTGACTATGCTGCGTCAACTGGCGATTATTCTCAGACGAATGTAAGACAAGAGGGTGTCGATGAAGGAGATGTAGTAAAGACAGACGGAAGATACTTGTATATTCTGGAAGATAATGAGCAGGAGATAGCAATTGTTGACACTGCCGGCGGAAATATGGAAAAAGTATCTTCTATATCCGTGGAAGAAGACTATATCTACGAATTCTATCTGGCAGAAGAACAGAAGAAATTAGTGGCAGTGTGCAGTCACAGTGGTCTCAATACGGAGGCTGTCAAGGTCATTACCTATGATATCCAGAATCCACAAAAGCCACAGATACAAGGTACAGTTACTCAAAGTGGCAGCTATCATTCATCTCGTATGTCGGATGGATATCTATATCTGTTCAGTGATTACTTTCTGCAGGATCAGGCGAGAAAAGAAGAACCAGAGACTTATATACCGATGGTAAATGGTAAACTCATAGAGGAAAAGGATATCTATCTGCCACAAATCTCTCAGGCATATATGTATGAAGTGATTACAGCGGTCAATCTTGAACATCCTTCTGAGGTCACAGACAGTAAAGCACTATTTTCCAAGGGTGGAGATATATATGTCAGCAATGAAAATATTTATTTCTATGAGACCGAATGGAGGTATTCAAGTAATGATGTGACAACCGTCCGAAAGGTATCTTATAAGAATGGAATGCTGACAGCAGAAGCACAGGGACAGTTTGAGGGATATCTCAATGATTCATTTTCGATCGATGAATATAAAGGCTATCTGCGAGTGGTAACCACCGAAGGTGAGACGAATTCCGTATATATTCTGGATCAAGAACTGGAAATTGTCGGTTCCATCACAGGACTGGCTGAAGATGAGAGGGTATATTCCGCCAGATTTCTGGGAGATACTGGTTACTTCGTAACGTTCCGTGAGACAGATCCTCTGTTCAGTGTTGATCTGTCAGACCCGGAGCATCCAGAGATTATTGGTTCGCTGAAAATCCCAGGGTTTTCCGATTATCTGCATTTTTACGGAGAAGATCAGCTGCTTGGAATTGGTATGAATGTAGATGAAGAGACTATGACGACCGATGGTGTCAAGCTGTCCATGTTTGATATCTCGGATCCTGCAGATGTCAAAGAGAAAGATACGTATGTCCTGGAAAATGTATATAGTACAGACGTTTCTTATGATTATAAGGCAGTACTCATTGATTATGGACGTAATATCATTGGATTCTCCGGTGATGCACAGGGAGGAGAAAAATACTATCTCTTTGCGTACGATGAAGAGAGTGGCTTTGTCTGCAATATGGAAGAAGAAATCAACGGGAATGGACTGCGAAGCGTCAGAGGCGTCTACATAGACGATACATTGTACGTTGTACAGGGCAATATTATAGAATCCTATAGTTTGAAGGACTACCAGAAAACAGACGACTTAATTTTGTAAATATAACGAAAAAATAATAAAAATCTGAAAATTTATACAAATGAATAAAATTATAAATTAATAAAAAGAAAATATAAAAATAGTGTTGACAAATATAATCTCAAGTGCTATTATATAATCAATCCAAAGGAAATCCAAATTAACCAAAAGAATTCCTGACGAGAAAGGGAATCAAAAGTGAAGGATGTCCCATATAAATAATTCTATATGAGATGTTTTTAGAAGGGAAATGGATGAAGATAGTTATAGTTCATATGTCGGTGAGGTATAACAAAATTGGAAATATAAGTTAAAGGAGGCTTAATCCATTGGACAATTTCGAATTTACAAGTCAATATGTTAGTGGTATGGCAAATGAAAGTTCCCAGAGAATAAGCCTTAACCATAGAGGATAGAGAATAGCCGGTAATTATAATAATAAAAAGAGTCGGAGAAGAAAAACCGGAAATAATATAGATTATATTTGCAGACATATTGAGGATAATACCACATAATAGTTCAAAGATATTAGAAGATGTGTAAAGAAACATTACCTAATATATCAGATGTATTCGTAAACTATATTAACTGGAATGTTATAGAAGAAATAACTTAATATGATTATAGACAAATAATAAGGGCACTGGCTATA
>NZ_JAFBIX010000027.1 GCF_021531895.1 Faecalicatena contorta
ATATTATATTATATAATATCAGATGTTTACATTCCAAGTGGAGGAAAAATATATATGATACTTTCGCACAGGTGATGCCTTTTGCACTTTTCTTAAGCTGCTCATGCACGATCGCCAGGCACTTATTGGATTTATAATGCGGGCGGAGGGCAACTCCAAGGTCATTTACCAGCTTCATCATCTTGTCTTGATTCTCATCAAAGATATTCATATCCAGCACTAATGCCGGTGTCTCTAGCTGTTCTAACTTCATCTTATTCCCCTTTATTTCATTTTTACAGCACAGTCGTACTATTCTTTCTATTATTGCTGTATTATTCTTCTCTCGTAGTGATCTCGGTATTGGCTAACTGCTCATAGTATTTTGCAATACTTGCGTGATCTTCTTTTTCATGTCCGTTCGCTTTCAGGGACTGCATGATCTCCATCAGCTGTCCGGTCAGCGGAAGCGGTGAGTTCACGACATGTCCTGCACTTAAGGCGTTATTGAGATTCTTGATATGTAATTCAATACGGAATCCCGGCTTGAAGTCACGCTCCAGTATCATCGGAGCCTTCGCCTCCATAACGGTAGAGCCTGCAAGTCCTCCCCGGATTGCCTCGAATACGAGCTGCGGATCTGCGCCGATCTTCTTCGCCAGCATAAGTGCTTCTGACAATCCGGCTATATTCACTGCCACAATGATCTGATTGGCAAGCTTAGCGACATTGCCTGAACCTAAGTCTCCAATATATACGACAGATCCCGCCATATTCTTAAGGAGGCTATAATACTTGTCGAATAATTCCTTCGTTCCTCCGACCATTACAGACAGTGTGCCGTCGATCGCTTTCGGCTCTCCGCCGCTTACCGGCGCATCCAGCATGTCGATCTCTTTTTCTGCCAGCACGCTTCCGATTGCCTTACTCTCCATAGGATCGATAGAACTCATATCAATCAGGACCGTACCTGGCTTTGCTCCGTCTATGATTCCATTTTCTCCCAGAGCTACTGTACGCACATGCGGAGAGTTCGGAAGCATCGTGATAATTACATCGCAGATCTCCGCTACTTCCTTTGCGGTAGCTGCTTCTTCTGCTCCAAGGGAGACAAGTTCTGCTGCCGACTCCTTATTAAAATCACATACTACAAGCTGATATCCTGCTTTTATAAGATTTTTGCTCATAGGCTTTCCCATGATTCCAAGACCAATAAACCCAATCTTACTCATATATCTATATTGCTCCTTTTCCTTATCAGTTTTTTCCTTTTGTCTGATACTCAGATACAGGTATCATTTTCTAATGCTCCGTATCTACCTCATCTGCCGTCCATTATCCCATCATTGCCATGATCTTAAGAATAACATTCTGATAGATTGCGTTGATAGAGAAGAACAGAGTAAATAAGAAGATACCAAGCTGTATCATATTCTGTGCCTTTGAATTTACATATTTACCCATGAAGTCCTTATTGGAACACAGTTTCCACACAAGCAGTACTAATACCGGAAGGAATACTCCGTAAAGTACCTGTGCTACAATAATAAGAGAAACCGGCGAGCCGCCCCACAGACCGATCAGTATAACCGGCGCTACTGCTACGATCAATGCACCTGCGATACAACCCTTGTCTTTTGGATTAACTTCTTTCTTGCCTACTGCCGCACTAAAAAGTATCGGCTGAATGTTGATTCTGTAGATTGCAGAGGAGATTGCTGCCGCCGCAAGTCCAAATGCAAAAAATACTCCTGCAAATCTTCCTAACAATGGTACAAGTGCATTTGCCATATCTGCTGCTGTCTCGATCTCAATGCCAAGCGGATGTACTACGGTCGCTGCACATATGATGATAGAAGCTGAGATAAGGAATGTTAAAAACATATTCAGACCTAAGTCGAATCTATTTAGCTTTACTTCATTCTGGCTTCCTTCTGCATCCGGGAATCTCTCTAACAGGTAGCCAGAGAAGCTAAGCGGTGCATCCGGCATGATCGTTGTTGACATAAGCGCTAAGACTAACAATACATCTCCGCCAGGTACTTTGAATGTGAAGCCCTCTGTGAAGATATCTGTGATACTTGGGCCTGATACAAACATCGTGACTACGAACGCACCTACCATCAAAAGTATCAGGACTGTGTTGACTCTCTCTACCAATGCATATTTATTGACCAATACGATCACAAATGCAATCGCTGCGATCACTGCTGCCCACACTACAACTCCTACGCTGGGGATAAAGAAGTTAAGCGCCATTGCCGCACCTACCAGATTGGCTGCCTGATGCGCCGCACTGCCGTAGCAGATGATCCCATATGCACCTTTTGCATATTTTGTTCCGATGTTCTCCCGGATTCCTGTCATAACGGACTTCTTCGTTCCTAATACAACCCGGATTGCCGGCTCTTGATAAAAGTATGCGATGATACACGCGATCGCCATGATCCACAGAGCCTGATATCCATAAGTAGCGCCCTGCTTTGAACAGGTTGTTACTGTTTCAGGTCCTACTACCGCCGCCGCCATAATCGTTCCAGGTCCGATATAACTGATATAGTCTTTGATTGTTAATTTCTTTGCAGCTATTGATGACGCTTGCTTTTCATTTGTCATTCCCATAGGATTCCCTCCTTCTCTCTTCCTGTCTGTCTCTTACTTACCACCGTGTCCTCCGCTGTATGTTCCAGGTGCTCCGATATCAGCACCTCTTAGGTAATCAACAAAAAATGGTCTTGTCGGTGCAAATTCCTCTGTATAGTACACGATCGCATCCAGCATATGCAGGAAAGACTTGATATAATTAATATCAATCATATCAATCGCTGGTATCTGTCTGCCAGTACATCCGTCTAAGCTTCCGGCTATCACTGTGCTTCGTACAACTACTTCCTCAAGTTCTAGGCCTGGCAGTACTTTCTTCCCAGTGATAACCTGCATCGCTGCAATAAGTCCTAATACTGCGAAGTCTGATACAGATGCGATGATCGGTGCATCACAGGAGCTCTTGGCACTTGTAAGCTCTCCGTATGGAAGATACTCTTCGACCGCCTCCTTGGAGTGCCCCATACCTGCTTCATTACCCGCATCGCCGACACCGATGGTGAAGCCACCCTGTGCCCTCACTTCTTCTAACAGCCTGTCGATTGGAGCTACCCAGTCGTCAAGAGCATAGCCCATAACGCTGTAATATTTGCGGTCATCTCCGCTTCCCGGATGTTCGATACTGACCATGGCCGCCGGATGATAAGATAAGAAGTAATCCATCTTCCCCTTCGCTTCCTTCTCCTCCTTGCATGCAGGCATCGCCTCTACTGCAACGGAATGTGGGGTATTAAGAGCCTCTTCGATGCTCTCACAGACATTCAGCTCAGCCGCATTACATGCCGCCACAGTTGCCTTAACACCCTCCTTCTCGATTACGATCACTGGCTTACCGCCTAAGAGAGAGACCGCTCTTGCAAGAAGCGCAGATGCGATCGGTCCGTCAGTCTCTGGCTTTAATGTGGGCTTAATCATGAACCCAGTTCCAATCAGTACGATCTTCCCTGGTTCTTTTAACACTTCCAAAAGCCCCTTAGCCGCATATGTGGATAAAGGCTCGCCTACTTTTTCAAGAAACGCCTGATAGATTGATTTTAGGACTCCTCGTGCATGAAAATCAATGTTGACCAGATCATCAATTGCCTGTCCACAATTCAGTATTTTTTGTTCATCGAATGATTTCATACGTTCCTCCATTCTGATAATTCCTAATTTTTTCCTCATCTAAATTGAAGTCGACTTTTCTTAGATTTAAGATTAATTTTTTACTATTAGCTAGCTTTTCTTTATGTTATCGCACAATTGATTTCTTGAAAACTTACCAATTTTCGTATATAATATTAACATTCTTGATAATAAAAGGAGGATAAAGGATGCTTGACCAGGAAACACTACAGATATTTTTTGCCATCAAGAATCTTGGCAGTATCTCGAACGCTGCCAATTCCTTATTTATGCCCCAGCCTACGGTCAGCCACAAGCTGGCGCTGTTAGAGGAAGAGTTAGGGGTCTCCTTATTCTCCCGTGGAAAGGGCCAGAAGCATACGGTACTGACGAAGCAGGGGGAGGAGTTCGTCCCCATTGCCATTAACCTCCTCTCACTCTATAAGGAGGCAGCGCTCCTCCAATACAGTACGCATAAGACAAAGCTGTCGGTCAGCGGAGTAAACAGTATCAACCACTATGTCCTGTCTGATTTTTACAAAACATTTTTCGTGGAGCATCCATATCTTGAGATCACTCTGACCAATCACAACAGCGATCACATACACAGCATGCTGGAGAACCGCATGATCGATATCGGAATCACGAATACAGACACACCCTTTTCAGATATTGAATCTACTCTATTATTCGAGGAAAAGTATGTAGCAGTCGTCTATCGCCCTGATGAAGGAAATTTTACCCCCCCAATAAAAAAATACACCCGACAGAGCTAGACGGTAATTACGAGATCTATCAGGACTTTGACCTGTCATACACAAAATGGCACGATCGCTGGTGGTCATCTACCGTTCCGCAGGTAATCGTAAATGAAGCCTCGCTTGGGCACTCGTTCTTCCACTCTCCCGGTGATTGGACGATCATTCCAAGCTCTATTGCCCATGCCCTCTACAATGCGGAGAGCTTCTGTATCTATGAACTCATGGAAACCCCGCCGAACAGGATGTGCTATCTTCTGCACCACAAGCAGCTTCATCAGCACAATGAGGGGGCGGTCCGGGCTTTTCTCTATAGCCTGCAGGAGTTCATCTGCCTTCTGTCATAATTTTTTCCTCCTACTAGTTATACAAAAATATACTCTCTGGAGCATGAAGCTGCGGTATGCTCCGTGGATATGATCCTTACTATATATTCTGTACAGGCGCAAGCAAGATATACTATCATCCGGCTCTCCTTCCACCCTTTCTGCGCCTCCCGATATCTGAATCTCTCAGGTAAGAAAAACTTGGAAAAATGAAAACTTGGAAAAATGTGCCCCGCACACCTGCATGATCGCAAAAAAATGGCGATAAACAGGGGCTTATATTCCTTGTTTACCGCCATTTAGATCTGTCTCAGATAGCGTCTCTATATATGATATTCTACTGTTCTTCTGTCTTAAAAGCTCCTACAGCATCTCGATAAATGCTGCAATCCTTGTCTCGATCTGTCCATTGTCTGTGGTAGAATAATCTGTCTCCAGCTTCATATATGGTATCCCCATATCCTCTACCATCCTCTTTACATTTTCCGCCTCCACGTTGAAGGTATGACATGCCTGGAGCACAGTCTCGATCACGCCGTCTACCTTATACTTCTCGATCATCTTCTTCGTATTCTCAAGCCTTCCCGTATTCGGCGTCATGACAGAACAGTTGATGGCGAGATATCTGTCAGAGATCGCGCGCAGGATATCGTCCGCATCCTCATCGATCATCAGCTGGTTCGTACGCTCTCCGATGCAGTCGTCAAGGCAGACGATCACTCCGCCATTATTCTCGATTACCATACCGACCTTCTGGATGAGTCCGCCGCTCGGACATCCTGTCAGCAGAATACGCTTTGCAGACTTATCTACCGGATACTCTCCGCGCTCATACGCTTCCCTGGCATCCTTAACCTTCTTCTCCACATTGGCGATCTGCTACTCTACATCAAAAGAAGATGTGCCCTGCTGAAGTGCCATCATCATCTCCGTCCCCTTGATCGCTGGAGGGCAGTTCTCCTGCAGCTGGTACATGTTGCACATTGCCTTTCTGAGGCGGTTGCGCTTCTTTACAGCTGCTCTTAAGTTCTCATCTGTCACTTCTACGCCGAACTTCTCCTCTATCTTCTCCTTGAGGAGCTTCACTTCCTCATACCAGATACCCTTGGCATATGGGCGATCCTGGCTCTGCGGCAGATGAAGGATATGTGTCTCCTTGATCTCATTTAACAGCTCATACATCTTCTTGCCATCGCATGTCGTCTCTCCGATAATGATATCAGAAAAATATGTATAAGGGCATTTCTCTGTATAAGCGAAGCCATAGGTGCTCTTAATAAGCGGACATAGGTTCTTCGGCAGCACCTTCTCTGCATCTGGTATCACCTCGTTGCTCGTACCGCAGAGTCCTACCGTCGCAACTCCCGCAGCCTCCATGATCTCACTTGGCGTATAAGAGCACAGACAGCCGGCAAGCTTCCCGCCATTCTCCTTGAACTCCTTCGCCCTCATAAATCCTGCCTTTCTGGCATCTACAAATTCATCAAATGTCTTTGGCAATTCAAAATTTTCCATTTTTATTTCTCCTCTCTATGATCCGGTCTTTTCTCCTTCTGTTTTTGTACCTGTGCTTATCATTCTGCGAGCAGCGCTGCCCCGATCGCGCCTGCATATCTTGCATGAGGGCTGCTTGACACAGGTGCTTGGAGTGCATTTGACAGCCGTTCTATGAAATATTCCTCTTCACAGAGTCCTCCTGTGAGGAAATACCTCTCTCCCGGAACCTGTGATATAAGCTGAACGACCTTAGTCACCACAGATTCGATGACACCATATGCAATGTCCTCTCTCGGCGTTCCCTTCCCGATCAGGCTGATAACCTCCGACTCCGCAAATACAGTACACATAGAGCTGATGGTGATCGGGCTTCCCTCTCTCGCAAGCTCTGAGAGTTCATTCTGCGTAAGCCCCAATCGGTTCGTCATAACCTCCAGGAACTTTCCCGTATCCCCAAGGCAATTCCTGATTTTTTCTCTCCGAACTTATTGACTAAGGTCTGGGCAACACATTGTGCTCCTCCCGACACCTCTAAAATACCGCCGAACAGAGAACCAAGCCCGATCAACAGTACGATCCCCTGCAGCGTCTCTCCTGCACCCTTTTCCACAGTACTGACCAGAGCCGAAACCGGCATCCCGTCTCCAAGACCAATGAACAGCGCAGAGATCAGCAGCGATAACACCGGATGTATCTTAAACTTGATAATCAGCAGCAACAATAGTACGATACCCGCTGCTGCCGCGATCAACAGTCTGGATGGTTCTGCCGCAAATACCGGTTCCGCCATTTTATCTACCTCCTACATACTTGTGTACGGTTGCCTTTACAGCGCCAGGTCCGGCAATCATCTCACGGAACATGGTCTCGATCTTTTCTCCCAGACCAGTCTGGTAAATGTCAGTAAAGAATATACGCTCATTCGAGAGGATCGGCTTAAGCTGATCTGTACATGTCTCCGGCTGTCCCACTACAATGTCCCCTAACTGTTCCTGAATCTCCTCATTCATAGGATCTGGAGCAAGCTCGTAGCTCTTTCCCTCATCATCTACCGCCAGCATGTACCTGAGCCATCCGGCAATTCCGAGCGGAATAGCAGTCAGACGTGAAGCATCTCCGTATTTTTCTACATATGCTTTGATCGTCTCTCCAAAACGGATTCCTACCATCTGAGACACATCTACGGCAAGACGAAGGTTCGTATCTCCCAGATATTCATTCGGAAACCGGTCATTGAAAAGCTCATCTACAAATTCCTGCGGAGAGAGGATGCCCGGATCCGGTACTACTGGAAGTCCTTCATCATAAGCTACCATGCGGGCCATCTTCATCATATCTTCATCTGTATTCAACATATGTGCAAACAGATCATATCCCAACGTCACTCCAAGAGGACCTGTAGCAGAATGTACCGGATTCAGACATACCGTTACTTTCATACGCTCAGACAGATTCACCGTCTCTCTGTCAGCCATATATACGCCAAAGCCCTTTTCCAGAGCAGGACGTCCATTCGGGAAACTATCCTCGATCACAAGATACTGCGGCTTTTCCGCATTGACGAACGGTGCAATATAGGTCTTCTTCCCGGTGATGACCGGCTGCATATCCTCCACGCCCAGATTATCAAGGTCTTCGGCGATCTGTTCGCTCGGTCTTGGTGTGATCTTATCAATCATCGTCCATGGAAAAGCAACAATCTTCTCGTCACTTACATAGGAAGCGAAGCCATCATCTACGAATCCTGCTTTCTGCCACTCCTCAGTCATAGTAAGCACAGACTCGCGCAGTTTCGAACCGTTCTGAGAGCAGTTATCCATAGATACAAGTGCCAGAGGATATCTCCCTGCCTTATACCGCTCATAGAGCATGGCCGTCAGCACTGCCATCGCTCCGACTGATCGATCCGGGCCATTCTGTATATCAGATTCTACAAAAGGAAACCATGTCCCGTCTGCTTTCTGCAGGGCGTAACCCTTCTCTGTGATCGTAAAAGAGACAAGCTGCAGTGACGGGCTTGTAAAGATCTCCTTAAGCCTGCTCCACTGTGCCTGGTCGGATGACTGCGCCTTCACTGCTTCTGCCAGAGATCCTAATACCTTGTACTCTCTTGTCCCGTCCCCATGCAGTATCACGCTCAGTCCCAGATTGTCAAAAGGCTCGTAGATCTTATCTACCACGTCATAGTCAAACGTCTCCACACAGGTAAGCCCTCTGTCAAGCACCCCCTCCTCCAGAAGCCCGTCTGCGATGCCGCCGATAAAGATACGAAAAATATTGCCGATTCCAAAATGTACCCATCCCGGTTCTTTTTCTGCCTTTTCCGCGGCAGCTTCCACATCATACCCCGGAAGTGTGATTCCAGCCTTTTCCCACGGCTCACGATCTTTGATTCCATTGATTGTTAACTTCATGCTACTTCCTCCGTTTTTCTTTTAATTTATACTTACGTTTATATCTAAGTTGTAAGTATAGTATATAACTTACTTCCTAATAAATCTATTGACAGAAGTCACAACTTTTAATCTCCCATTCTGGTCATTTTCACAGTCGTTTTTACTTTTTTCTTTTTTATTGAAATTTTATTGCCCTTATTATAGAATAAATCTAAGTCTTAATTCTAAGACAAATGTATCGTAACCTAATGCTTCGCATGAGCGCGCTCCGCGCGATAAGATATACTCTCCAGGAGAATGATCATGAGTGATAAAGGATTAACCGCAATTAATTTAAAACAAATAAATAAATCTAAGGTCTATCAATATATCTATAAGAAAAAGGTAGTCTCCAAGCTGCAGATCGTCCAGGATCTGCAGATGGGCTTATCTACGGTCAGTCAGAACTTAAATGTATTAGAAGAGGAGGGTCTGATCGAACGAAATGGATACTTTGATTCCACCGGCGGAAGAAAGGCCCATGCGATCCGTATCGTCCCGCTTTTTCGAATCTCCATCGGCATCGGTATTCTAAAGGATATGTTCCACATTACCGCGATCGATCTATATGGCAATACTATTCATACCGATACGATCACACTTCCATATTCCAACACTGCCGCCTATTATGAGCAGATTACTGATGAGATCAAAAGATTTATTGCAGAGAATCACTATGAGGAGGCATGTATCCTTGGAATTGCCATTGCGACTCAGGGAATTACTTCTTCGGATAATACGGCTATAACCTATGGAGCTATTATGAATAATACTGGAATGAACCTGGAAGATTTCTCCTTATATCTTCCGTATCCTTGCCATCTGGAGCATGATTCCAAGGCTGCCGCCAATCTGGAGCTGTGGAATCATCCGTCCCTGGACAGTGCGGTGATCGTGCTGCTCAACAGTAATCTGGGCGGGGCAATTATCACCAATCGTCAGATCCACCAGGGTACTACTATGCATAGCGGCACTATTGAACATATGTGTATCAATCCTGACGGACCGCTCTGCTACTGTGGAAACCGCGGTTGTCTGGAGACCTACTGTTCCGCTGACTCTCTGGAGCATGCTGCTTCCATGCCTGCAAAAGAATTGTTTCCTCTCTTAAGAGAGAAAAAATCTCCCCATCTTATGCAAATCTGGGAAGATTATCTGAAGCATCTGGCATTTGCAATGAAGAATCTCAATATGATAGTCGACGCACCTATCATCATCAGCGGATATCTGGCTCCTTACTTTACAGCGGAGGATATTGACTATCTGCTGAAGCACATCAATTCTGTCTCGCCGTTCCGACTAAAAAAGGAACATCTATTGGTCGGCGTACATGGGCAATATACTCCCGCGATCGGCGCCGCACTGTTCTATGTGGAGCAATTTATCCAGTCTATATAATAACCTTTTGGGGATATATACTATCGGATAATGTAATCATCAGCAGTAATAAACAGACGGAGGTAGTCCCTGACTGTCTCCGTCTGTCTCACTGCTCATGCTTGTTTTGCAAAATATCCGGTAATTTATCGCTTACTTCTCATAATACTTTATTAATGCCTGCGTTCCCAGATCACCATAACCTTCCGACTCCAGCTGCTCATAATTGGAGAGAACCTGCTCTAACATATTCAGGCTCAGGCCGCTCTGTACTGCCTCCTCAGATGCAAGCTTCATGTCCTTTATAAAGTGCTTCATAAAGAATCCCGGCGCGTAATCTCCTGCAAGGATCTTCGGTGCGAAGATATCAAGCAGCTTGCTTCCTGCCGTCCCTGTAGATACAGAATTAAGGATTGTCTGCAGATCAAGCCCCTTTGCCTTCGCATAGGACAGAGCCTCGCACACACCTGATAATGCCCCTGCGATCATGATCTGGTTGGCAAGTTTGGCGTGCTGTCCACACCCTGCTTTCCCCTGATAATTGATGTTCGTTCACATAGCTTCAAAGAGAATCCTGCATGTCTCGTAGTCTTCTCTTTCTCCGCCCACGAGAATTGACAGTGTTCCTGCCTTCGCTCCGGTATCTCCGCCAGTCACAGGAGCATCCATCACATGGAATCCCTGTTTCGTTCCCTCTATATAAAGCTTCTCTGCCAGTGCCGGGCTTGTGGTCGTCATATCAATCAAGTAAGCGCCTGCCTTCGCACTCTCCATAATGTTGCAGGCACCAAAATAGACCTCTTCTACGTCCTTCAGGAATCCGACGATCGTTATCACCGCCTCGCAGTCTCTCACACAGTCTGCGATTAATTCGTGATAGATCGCCCCTTCACTGATGACATCCTCTGCCTTTGCTTTTGTACGGACATAGATATGCAGTTCAAATCCCGCCTTCATCAGATTGCGTACCATAGACTTTCCCATAATCCCCACACCGATAAATCCTATTTTTTTCATAATCCTTCCTCCTACTTGTATAAGATATAAACTCCTAACTTTTGACTGACAAGCTATAATACAACAAAAGCCAGACGCTTGCTGACTTTTGTATGTTAACTCTATGGCGGATAAAAGTGATTAACTCTGCGGAAACAATTATCTTGATTTGCCGTGGCTTGTGATCGGCACCTTGTCGATGACCTTACCGTCACGCACCATGTAGAGGAAACGATTCTGATTCATACAAGTACAGCAGTGACCTGGAATCAACTTAAGCTTCTCGCCTAACGGCTTATCTACATACTCGTTGCTAACCTTTGTATGTTCTTCAGAACAGTTCACCGGGGCATTCTCATAGCCGTAGAATACAGGATTCTGCTGGTCAACAGAAGCGCTCTTTCTTCCGGCATCTGTAATCGTCTGGTCATTGCCTTTGCTGATTACAGTTGTCAAGATGAACAGTGAATTCTTGAACTCCAGATTTAACTTACCGTATGCTACGTCCATGAACACATAGCTTCCTGCCTGAATCTCTGTATATGGTGTACCTTTCTTGCGGTTTCCGATCGTTCCGGTACTGGAACCGCTGACTTCATTTACCTGAATGCCATTCTCAGTCAGATAATTTCTGGCTTCCCACAGACGCGCTTCAATCTTATTACTTTCATCTTCCCGCTTCTGCGCATCTTCCTCGTGTGACAGATGACCTGCATAAGCCTGAATTCCTTCGAATACCAGATGCTCACAGGCATCAATCTCCTTAGCAAGCTCAAGCAGCTCTTCTTTTGTCTGTACTCCACATCTCTTCATGCCAATCTCATACTCTACCAGTACGTAGATTGTAGACCCCTGAAGCGCCGCAGCCGCCTCCAGGTCCTTCACATTCTTAGACTGATCTACCGCCACACCTAACTTACAACACTTCGCCAGGGATGCCACTCTTGCGATCTTCTCCGGCTCTGTCACCTGATTGGCAATCAGAACATCCTCTACGCCTGCCTCGATCAGATCCTGCGCCTCGCTTACCTTCGCACAGGTAATACCTTTTGCACCTTTCTTAAGCTGCTCGTGCACGATTGCCATGTTTCATTGCACTTATCATTTATAAGTACCTTGAGAAAAAGCTAGACGATAAATATACAATAAATCAGATACTTCCGGCTTTGCAGGAAATGGATTTTGTAAAACACACCGGAAAAGGCTATCAACCTCTCCATATAATCAAGTGTTTTTTTCAATAAATTCAATACTTTTTGATACCTGCCAATGAATGGAACTAAGGTTATGGAGTGATCTTTACCTCATACAGGGCAGATATATAGTAATAATGGGTACACCAAATAAAACGTCATCACTATTCGTTCTAAATGGCCTCGATGTATACCCATCCCTATATGGCAGCTCACCTCTCATGTCCAACAGGATCATCCTCCTTACGGCGGGTCCTCACTTCCTTCGTTCTGCCTGTCCATAACCAGGGTGCCAGCTTAGCTATTCATCAGGGTCATGCCCTCTGGAGAAGATTCCCGCCGGCTACCAGCTCATTCTTTGTACTTTCATTACTGATCCAAACACTCCTATTACAGCACCTTTCGGCGGACGCTTCCTGCAATTCTTATGGTTGTTTCATTTTCTGGAACTATGCAGCTTTTTGCTGTGTTCCCGGACGCTTGATATCTCCAAGCATCTTTGATGCGTCATAGCGGATACCTTTTGTAAGAATTACATGGAATACTCTTATCAGCTTACAAGCTACCGCTATCAGTGACTGCATCTTTTTTAATGGATTCTTTTCTCTGGTAGTATAATACCTGTGGATTTCTTTAAATTCTTCATTCTTACCCACTACTGATATGGCCGCTTCGAAAAGAAGATACCTGAGACGCTTACGGCCTCTTTTACTTATCTTTGTCTTTCCGTTGTGCTTACCAGAACTATCTGCCACCAGTTCCAATCCTGCCAGTTTCTGAAGTTCTTTCGTGTTATCGAAGCGCGTGATATCACCAACCTCTGCTATGAAACCAGCTACAGTTGTTATTCCTATGCCTTTTATTTCAAGCAGCTTATCTACATACTTGATCTGATGGCACAGTTCTTTTATCAGGTCATTGACCCGTTCAAGACGTTTTGTCTGAAGTTCATAATCTTCGATTAGATCCTGAATCTCCATTCTGGCTTCTGTAAGGCCTGTCTTTAATCCGATGCTCCTCATTGCTGCATTCAGAATCAACATAGCCTTCTTATACCCATTTCCACGGAGTTTAGCATCTTTCCATATCTTTATGATGCCTTCTACTCCAAGTCTTACTATTTCCTCAGGAGTTGGTGCCTGTTTTAATACTAACAGTCCTCCCTTTGCATCTATGTGTGTATATATTCCCTTATATTCCGGAAAGTACACTGCAATCCATTTCTGCAGACGATTCTTTGCTCTGGTTTGTTCTTCCACAAGGACAAACCTACGATTTGAAGCATTCCGCAGTTCTGCATACACACCCGTTGGCATGTATGAGTAAAAATATCTTCCATCTTTTACCAATCCTGCAATAATTCGAGGATCTTTCTGTCATTTTTAGATGGGCTGTTGTCATCTAACTCCTTGGTCTTATGCACATGGTGTGGATTTACCATTACAAACTTTATATCCTTTTCCCCCATGAACTGCCCAAGATCAAACCAGTAGTGACCTGTTGGTTCAATTCCTACCATTGCCTCTTCAAGTTTATTTTCCTGCATCAGCTCCACAATAGTGTTATAAAAGCTGTTGAATCCCTCCATAGAGTTTGAAAACGGTACAGGCTTTCTGGTAAGTTCAATACCTCTCCAGTTAAAAGCTCTAAAATAATGCTTTTCACTGCCAACATCAATACCAACGATCATTGTTGTTTCTTTTACTTGCCCAATCTTCTTATTTTGTGTAGAATTCATTTGTAGATACCTTCCTTACTCTGTTCATTTGCTAACTGGCCGGTCAGCAATGACAGTTTAACTTAGGTATCTATTTTTGTAAAATCATTTACTCTCTACACTTTGAATTATACAGGAAGCTATTTATACACGAACAGAGTTAACAGATGATCTGCATGATGCCTTTGGATTCTGCACATCAAAACAGATAATACCAACAAAGAAAATGAGAAATATTTGCTCACAGACAAAAAACAGAAAAAGTAACGTGTAAGCGTCAAGTAACAAAAAGTCCCGCAAAGCGCATAAACAGTGCCTTGTGAGACTTTTTTTAATAAAATCGTGTCAAAAACCGGATTTTTATTGAGGAATTCCAAATTGCTATTTTCTATATATTATACTATTTATAGGCATTTTCTATATATTTATATATTATACTAGATATTCAAAAGCAGCCATGAGATTCTCACGACTGCTTTTTTGCAAATCATAATCTGTTAGATATTCAGCAAATCACTGTATACCTTCAGTGCTCCGTCTGTTTCATGAGCAAGTACACGCTTAGCTAATACTTTTCCAAGCTGAACACCTTCCTGGTCAAAGCTGTTCAGATTCCATACGAATCCCTGGAACATGACTTTATTCTCAAAGTGTGAAAGCAGCGCACCCAATGATTTTGGATTCAGCTGTTCTCCAATAATAATACTTGACGGACGTCCACCTTCGAACTTTTTATTACGATTCTCATCATCTTTTCCACACGCAAATGCTACAATCTGTGCAGCTACATTTGCACATAATTTCTGCTGGCTTGTACTATCCTGAATCACAACATCAGTACCCATCTGATTGCTCTTAAATCCAACGAACTGGAGTGGCACAATATCCGTTCCCTGATGAAGGAGCTGATAGAAAGAGTGCTGTCCGTTTGTTCCCGGTTCTCCAAAGATAACTGGACCTGTCGGATAAGCTACTGGTTCTCCAAAACGGTTCACAGATTTACCATTGGACTCCATATCCAGCTGCTGCAAATGTGCCGGGAAGCGGCTGAGTGCCTGAGAATATGGAAGGACTGCCGTATTCTGATATCCAAGTACATTGCGCTCATACACACCGATCAATGCATCCAACATCGCCGGGTTCTCCAGCAATTCTTTATTCTTGGCAAGCTCATCTTCCTCAGTTGCACCATCCAGGAACTGAGCAAATACTTCTGGTCCAAATGCCAGGGACAATACAGCTCCGCCAACTGCAGATGTTGAAGAATAACGTCCGCCAATATAATCATCCATAAAGAATGCAGCAAGATAATCATCACTCTTTGCAAGCGGAGAAGTCTCACTTGTAACCGCGATCATATGCTTGGATGCATCCAGTCCAGCTTTTGCAAGCGCATCTTTTACAAAGGACTCATTGGTCAATGTCTCAAGTGTTGTACCTGATTTGGACACAAGTACGAAGATAGAATGAGCGATGTCAATATTACTTAGAACACCTGCTGCATCATCTGGGTCAACATTACTGATAAACTGAGCTTTCATCTTCAATGTATCATTTACCTTCGCCCAATTCTCAAGAGCCAGATACATTGCACGAGGGCCAAGATCACTTCCGCCGATTCCGATCTGTACAACCGTTGTAAATTTCTCTCCGGCTGCATTCGTAATCTCTCCGGCATGTACTTTATTCGCAAATTCCGCAATCTTTGTCTGCTGTCCTACATAAAAGTCTCGTTTATTCACGCCGTCAGCCATAACGTCCTCTCCCAGCTGTCCACGGGTCAGCTGATGAAGTACCAGACGCTTCTCTCCAGTATTGATCACCTCACCATTGTAAAGTGCCTCATATTTTTCTGTAAGCTGAGCCTCCTCTGCCAATTTCGCAAGTACTTCCAATACAGCATCATCCACCTGCTTCGCACCATAGTTAAAAGCAAGGCCTTCTGCCATTGGTACGCTGTATTTCTTCACACGCTCTGCACCATTTTCTCCCGCCATAACTTCAGCAAGATTCACACGCTTCGCATCCAAAAGCTCCTGAAAAGAAGCCAGTTTATCTAAGTTATTCCAAGTAATCATTGCAGTTTCCTCCTCATTGCTAATACATTCTATTAAAAATTATACTATTAAACCAAGGCTAATTCAATACATTCATTTTATGCAGATTAAAAAAGAAGCCTGGAGATTTTTTCTCCAGACTCCTCAGCGCACTTTCATCTTTCTATTTTTTATAATGTTCCACCAAAGCCGGTCTGCAGTGCCTGACCAGTGATAGCACGGGATTCATCACTTGCAAGGAATAACAGAATGTTTGCCACATCATTTCTAGACAGAACTCATTGTCGATAAAAATTTGTTGTATATATACCGCATATACGGTATAATTAATTGTGAGGTGAACAAATTATGTTGAAATCTTTTTTGGAAAATAATCATATATCCATGTATAAGCTTGCGGGAAGTAGCCGTGTTCCTTACAGCACCTTAAATGATCTGGCGAATCACAAGCTACCTGTTGAAAAATTAAAAAGCGGACAGTTATATGCATTATCTGAGGCACTGGGTATATCAATGAATGAACTATATAAGATGTGTCTTTATACCTGTAACGTTCAATCTGAAAAATATGACACCGCTGCTATTATCTGCATTAAGCATAAGACGTACTGTTTATCTTTTGTTAAAGACGGAAAAACTTATGAAGAAGAAATAATGCCGGTAAAGCATGAAGCTACGCAGGTTATTGAGGAACTGGCAAAATGGAAATTAGAAGAGCTGCTGGCAAAGCTCGCAATGGAGGATGCCTATGAGACCATATATTCTAAAACGACAAGATAATGCCATTGCCGTGATTAATCTTACCGAAGATGGTTCTATACAAGATTACAAATTATTTGAGAATAATGCTTCTCTTGCTCCATTACATAATCCAGACAGCACCGACTGGCTTAAGAAGTGGTGGGCAAGACGTGCCGTCCCCATTTTCCAGGGACATATCAGGCAAATGCTTGTGGACAAGGACCTTCTGGGGCCGGAAGACTACCTCGCAAAAAATCTTGGGCTCTCACTTACCGACTATTACTGGATATCTCCTGTTGACTCCGGTCTTCGGTGGAAAGATGTAAACTTATTTGAAAATAATTTTCACAATGATATCAACATAGAAAATGACGGACCTGACACTCCCGATGGCATTCCACACTATACACCAAACAGTTCTCTCCAGGGAACTCTTGAAAAATGCTGGACTATCCGAAATGGCAAGCGTGGAATGATTAAAGGAAATCGAGATGCATTATCTCAGGAATGCTTCAATGAAATTATCGCCACAAAGCTTCACGAACTACAGGGATTTTCAAATCACACTACTTACAGATTGTTAGAGATACATGGCAAACCATATCAATACGGTTGTTTCTCTGAACTATTTACATCTACAAAGACAGAACTGATCTCTGCCTATGATATTGTGACATCAAAAAAGAAAAAAACAGATACCAACACATATGAACATTTCATATCCGTCTGCAATGAACATGGTCTGCCAGAAAATGAATTAAGGCCATTTCTTGAATATCAGATTATGACCGATTTTATCCTTTCCGGACGTGACAGACATTTATCTAATATAGCAGTATTGAGAGATGCCGACACATTAAAATTTATACAACCTGCCCCGATTTATGATAGTGGAAAGTCAATGTTTGTAAATGATTCTGTCCCTGACAACGACAATGATATGCTTAAAATAGCAACTGAGAGCTTTTCTGGCACAGAGCTGGGACTACTTTCACTTGTGAAAGACCGCAGTCTGGTCGACATAACAAAGGTGCCCGATCCTGCATTTATCAAAGATCTTTACTCCCTTGACACAAACATGACTGAAAGCAGGATAAATGCAATCATCCTTGGCTATGAGCGCAAACTCGATTTATTTGCACGCTGGCAAAAAGGTGAAGATTTGAAAGCGATTACTTTCGGATTTCATACCAGGAGAAATACATCTTCACTGGGTGATATTTTTGTATAAACTTTATCTACATCCTGAAGATTGCGCATTAAGCGCAATCTTTTTTTATTCGAACAACTTCACCAAATCTGATACCTCTTCATACTTTTCACTTTTTGCGATATTAATATTCAACTTTCGCACTATCCGATGGGCTCGTTTTAATCCCAACAATGAAGTAGATGATCAAAATAATATAAATCATTTTTTCAGATTCACAGATAACCTCCTGATATGTAAAACAACCAATACGATGCACAGGACTGCAGTGATACTGTGCATGATTGCCCAGACTTTCCCATCTGAAAAATGAATCGCAAAGCCGCTGAGGGCTAAAACGATAAAGTCTACCGCAAGTAATATATCAATGATGTACATCTTTTTCCGATTCAATAGAAATGTTCCTCCTTTAATAAACGTTGTTTTTCCTTCCATTCTCCACAGAATACACTGTTTCAGCAATGCGCAGCAGTTTCTTGTAAATCTTTTCCCGCAGCGTTTTCTTGACCGCCTTCGAGGAAAGTTATTAGTTCAGACTAACCAATCCTCATAAAAACGAGTTAGTTTCATCTAACCCGCTTTACATTATAGTTATCTTTCACTAACTTGTCAAGAGATGTTTTCTAAAAGTTCTTTCCATTTTCTTATAGAAATCTGTTCATCAATTATCATAGGAGGCTGATGCTTCTTTCATTCTCTCATACAATACAACTCCAATTCCTTTTTCAGATATTCGTACCTTAACCGCTTCTCCTCTTTTGCAAAATGAACATCGCGGAATTGTTCTGGGTTGCCGTCATACACCAATACTTCCCCACCAAACTGTTCACTCGTCAGATCAAAACGACAGTCCCCAACCACATTATAACAATGATAATTTCCACCAGGCCGCAAGACGCCATACACCTTACCGCCAAATATGTCCTGTGCCAAAAATGCTGTAATCGAGCACTGTCCCAGCGTCTTATTTTCCGGTGTCCATTTCTGCCGCATTCTTGGTGCGCAGGTCTTAGCACACCAGATTTCTGACAGTGCAGCATATAAATCAGCCGGTGTACGAATCCCCTTATATTGGTCTGTTACAGCCACAACATCCGCCTGTTCCCAGCCCCAAAACTTATATTCCATATGATATCCGCCCTTTTATCCTTCAAATAATGGTGTTGAATAATATCTCTCCGCAGTGTCCGGAAGTACCGTTACTACGGTCTTTCCTTTTCCAAGTTTTCGTGCAAGCTTCATTGCTGCTGCCACATTTGTTCCACTGGAGATGCCGCAGAGAAGGCCTTCTTTTCTTGCCAGTTCTCTTGCCGTCTGAAGTGCTTCTTCATCTGTCACGATCACGATCTCATCATAAATCTTCTGATCTAAGATACCTGGGATCACTCCATCTCCAATTCCCATCTGAATATGTGAACCAACTTCCTTTCCAGAGAGGATTGCTGCATTCTCCGGCTCAAGAGCCCAGATCTCTATATCAGGATTGGCCTTCCTGAGGGCCGCACCAATTCCGCTGATCGTTCCTCCTGTTCCGATTCCCGAACAGAATCCATCAATCTTCTTTCCGACCTGTTCCACGATCTCAGCACCTGTCTTTTCATAATGCACCTGATAATTGGCCATATTTTCAAATTGCTGTGGCACAAATACTCTTGGATCTTCCGCCTTCATATCCATCGCCATCTGAATACAGTCATTGATACATTTTCCTATATCACCTTCATCATGTACAACTCGGATATCTGCCCCATACTGCTTCACCAGCTTACGCCTCTCTTCACTGACAGAATCCGGCATAATGATAACCGTCTTGTAGCCTCTTACTGCTCCGACCAACGCTAGGCCGATCCCCTGGTTTCCACTTGTTGGTTCTACAATAATGGTATCTTCTTTGATAATTCCTTTTTCTTCCGCATCCATAATCATATTCAATGCCGTTCTTGTCTTGATGGACCCGCCTACATTGACCGCTTCAAATTTGACAAGAATCTCCGCACAGTCTTCATCCACCATTCGGTTCAGGCGGATCATCGGAGTATTACCCACCGCTTCTAATACGTTATTATATATCATTTCTTCTTCTCCTTTTTCCAATCACAGTGTAATCATTATAACATATGAAGCTGCTGTCCCCAAAACAATTATTTCTGTTTCTCTTTAGTTCTTACAAATTAATGACACAATTCCCACCACAACCAATATTGGAAATGCCAAATATATGAATCCACCAACTACCAATCCTATCAAAGCCAGCGGCAATAACACAACAGTGACAATGAACTTTGATATTCCCCAGGCTGCTTTAATCCCGAAGATAAATAATTTTCCAAATACCCAGATCATGCATATCGCAAATAATAGTGATAACATCTTTCCACCTCATTTCATCCGCCTTATCCTTGCTGTTTTTCCATGTTTTCAGTATAATCATTTTAGAATAAGAAGTACACACCAGAAGCGAAGGCTTAACCATGTGTATTTCACAATTTTAGAGAAATAAGAGGAAATGATTCATGGGAAAACAATCGACAAGAGAGAATAAAAATATATATCAGTTATGCCGGGAAGCTCAGGGACTGACTCGTGAAAAAGCCAGTGAGAACATGGTCGGTGTATCCGCTTCCAGAATTGAAAAAATCGAATACGAGCTGCAGGAGCCGACACCATACGATATCATTCAGATGGCCGACTGTTATAAACGGCCAGACCTTTGTAATTATTACTGTTCCCACAAATGCGCTATCGGCAGCCGCTACGTTCCAGAGATTGAAATATCAGAATTATCCACGATCATCCTGGAGACTATTGCCAGCCTGAATGAAATCAACCCATTAACCAGCCGTCTGATCCAGATTGCCCGGGATGGCAAGATTACCGATGATGAAATCAAGGATTTTGCATTTATCAGTAAGAAATTAGACGAAGTATCCCTTGCCATTGATTCCCTGAATCTGTGGGTGGATAAGACAGCCAGCGAAAATAACATCAATATTGATCTCCTGAATGCGGAGAAAGAAAAATTGAATTCCTAATAAAATGAACTCATTGTGCAATTTTCGATGTCTATTATTTCCAACGATTCAATCTCGGCACCACTGCTTCCATATGCGCACGCACCTGTTCTGCAGGCCAATCTTCATTTGCCATATGTTCTACGCAAAAATCAATCAACTCTTCATCTGTCAGGCAAGCAACTCGCTGTTGCTATATCTTTGACTAACGCATATATTCATTCGTCCATTTACCGTAAGAATACCCTTGATCTTCTTTATTGCCGGTGACACAGGCGGAATGAACATAGCATTAGCAATGGACCTGCTTTCAATCTTATCGATATTTGTAATACTATAACCCGTCGGGCTTTCAAACCCAAAGAAAGCCGTTACAATAATTGTTCTTTTTTCACAGTAGTTTATCTCCACCTTGTTCATTTTGTAAAACTCATCAGCTTGGTGTCTGTGCGTCTGACTCTTTGTTCTTATGGCCGCAGATACAAAATGATGCTCAATTCAAGAATATGTGCATTAAACCTCCAATCAAAAAACAAATCGCTGCTGTAACAACAGCACTGATAATAACCTTTAAGATATTTTGGTATGGACGTTTTCCTGCTTCAACCATCTTATGAATTTCATCTAATTTTTTACCTTCACAAAATGCAACAATTTCCTTATATGTCTGTATATCATTTTCTTTCTTGATTTTTTCAACTTTTGATGCCCAAAACATCGTAATCGCGAACAATACCCCGAAAGGTATAACCGCATATTGTTCTAACCAAATAAATAGCGGTGCCGCTGAGATCATCAAAATCAAAAGATGAATAGTGAAAATGTTTCCGTAATAATTAAACTTCTTAACTTCCTGCTCGTCAATCATTTCTTTCATTGTCTCTATATCTCCTTTAATCAGTTGGTCGAGAGATACATTGAACAATGAGCTGAGAAGCAGCAGGCTATGAATATCGGGGTAGCTCTTTCCATTCTCCCAATTTGAAATCGTCTGTCTTGTCACGTATACCTTTTCAGCCAATTCCTCCTGGGACAGATTAAGCGACCTTCGGTATTTTTTTATCTGTGCGTTCAGCTCCATAAAATATTCTCCTTTGCAAGTGATTTGTTCTCTTGACCTGTTCTGAGAATAATCACTTTTTCTTTTTCTGTCTATCAAACCTGTTTTACTTTGCTGAAAACACAGTGTCAAAAGTATTTGACAGCACTTAAAACCTTATAAAAACAGCTTGATTATTTCTTTTGCTCACGAGATGTAAGGCGGAACAATCATATCGAGCGATTACTTTACAGCAATAATATCCTGTGCAATTACTCCACGGGCATTTAAGCCAACAGCATCTAAGCCCGAAAGCTGTTCTAAAATAAAACTTAAATATTCTTTACTTGATGCCATATATACACCTTGTAATCTTTATAACCCAAGGAGTTAAAAGGTAATTGCTTGTATTAAGCTCCATATTCAGTTTTATTCTACCAATCTGACAGGTCAATAGCAGGTGAAACATCGCCTCTTTTAAATCTCTTTTTTGAAATGATTCCCCTGATACCGATAGAAGAAAATAGCTGATACCACAAAACATAAATAAAAAACCTGTTGCCACATATTTTCATTCTTAATGCTTCATTTTTTCTATCAATCGAAGTTTCAGATTTCTAATTTTTACTGCATATCTACTTGTAAATATTACTCCTATAATCACCATTCCAAATGCAATTCCTAGTCCAAAACTAGCAATTTCCTCATATGGAGATGTATTTTCAAGTCCAAGAGCCCCAATAACAATTAACATTACAAATCCAACCATACCCAAAATAAACAGATAATGCATTCGTCTCAGCAGCCTGCCTTTTTCATCATTACTATAATCTGCAACCATTAATACCGTTTCTTTTAATTCTTCAGTCATCGTCTCGCTTTTCCTTTCTCCGTTTAGCAGTTCACGAATATCAACTTCATAGAAATCAGCCATTTCAATCAAAATGTCCAGATCAGGCATATTATACCCGTTTTCCCATCGGGAAACTGTTCTGTTTGATACTTCAAACTGTTCTGCTATCTGCTCTTGTGTTAATTTTTTCCCTTTTCGAAGTTCTTTCATAAAAGAACCAATTTTCTTTTGATCCATTTGAACTCCTCCTTTCAAGCAAATATTACCCGATTGCCTGATTGAATACCATGACACAAAGCGAGAAATGTTATCCTTTCTTCCGTGTCAGAAAAAGTGTCCTGCAGATCTATTCCCACCTGCAGATCCGCCCTTGTGGCGGGTTCCGATTTTTGTCCCAGAAAGAATACATCTTTCATTATTAGCTTTACCATCTATCATACCTCTACATCGTATTTCTGTTTTCATTTTCAAGATTTACAATTCTCATAAAACCATTTATCTATGAGCTTCTCCAACGATACTTCAAACCTTTTATCATCTTCCTCCGTCCTCTTCGCCGGACCTTTCAAATGATGCTTTTTCTTTGCGTTTCTGGCTTTCTTCGCCAGATGACGTTCCATCAGCATCTGATCTATATTTTCATTCGTATACCATTTACCACTCTGATGGATACCATAAGCACCTTTTCCAAGAATCATTGCAGCCACACCATAATCCTGTGTTACGACAATATCTCCCTTCTGGCACAGACTGACCAGTTTAAAATCTACTGCATCCGCACCGGCTCCCACAGTAATCACTTCACTGTAATCGGAATATAAGACATGGTTTGTATCACATAAGAGAATAACCGGAATCTCATGTTTTTTTGCTGTTCTTTCTACGATGGATACCACAGGGCAGGCATCCGCATCTACCAATATTCTCATTTTTTCTTCCCTTTCGTCAGATCATAACGCTACCCGATCATCCGCCGGATATCTTTATCTGGAACAGAACCATCCAGAATAATAGAATTCCAGGTCTTTTCTTATTTTTATAATCAAGTCCTATGCATCAATATTCTCAACCGGAGGTATGGAAATTCCGATCATAATGATTCCAAATATCGTGTTTGCTATTAAGTGTCGGGTGGTAGTCTTACGAGGCGCTTGCTATTTATCTAATTACAGATGCGCTATCTCCTATAGAGTCAAGACTTTCAAATTCATTTTAAGGGTGCCATGAAATTAATATATTTTCGTTCTAAGATTTAACCATAAGGCAGGTCGTACTCCTGTATCAAAATCACCCACTTTCCTTCCGGATGGCTCTATCACTCCCTTAGAATCGACATATGATGCCCTCTCCCAGCTTTTTCCCGGAGTACGCAGCCACCAACGGGAATATTCCTGGTCGGCATCTTGCTTTTTATTCTTAATTGCATACTTTGTTGCAAGGCCTTTTGCTTCGCCGCAATTTGTTGAATAGTAACAAAATCCCTCGTCTTCTAAAAGACCGATCTCTATTCTCTCCGGGTCGCCTTTGCTGAAATACTTTATTGCCTGTTCGAGACTCAAAAGGAATATCTGATCTTTGGTATCAGATCCGCCAGATGTATGGAAATCCTTATTACCTTTATTTATCACATCTGCTTTTTTAATAAGCTTCTGCCGCTCTTTTTCTGTAAAGGCCGACTGAAGAAAATCATGATTCAGCCAATGGCGCAGACTGCAATCTACCCAGGTTGTTCTATTATCCGCTATATGATATGGCTCCTTCTTTATTACCTTTTCGCTCAAAAGCAGAAGGCTGTCTCCTTCACGGTCCAGCACGAACCAGTGCAGTGGCTGTACTTCCCCGTTTTCGCCTTGTGGATACGTTCCAAAGGGGATTGTATAACGATTATTTACCGATTGTGCGGTCAATTTATCATAAAAGTCTTTCGCCATACTGCAATCTCTGTCAATCCCAAGTCCTTCCGCATACATGCGTCCCAACAGATAAAGGGCACCTCTGCTTTCTCGCTCGGCCAAAAGACGAAGCGGAACCAACGCCTCTTTATAGTTTCCTTCAAAGAAATACTTCTCCTCCAGCTCCGTTAGCTGTTCTTCTTCCTCTATGCCATGCTTCATGAGTTCTATTATTGTTTTCGAAGATCCGGTAATCTCCGCTATTTTTTCCAGACTGTCCCTTTGACTGATTACGCTCTCGATCGTCCCTTTTCTTATATTCGCACTAGAATATCCCATATTTGAAGCTTTTTGATACCATTCCAAAGCCTCTTCGAAGTCTAAAGCGGCGCCTTCCCCCTGTTCGGCCATACGCCCCAGTTGATACATTGCCTCCGGGCTGCCTAAAGCAGCTGCAATCTGCAATTGCTCCCTTTTGGTCTTATAATCCTTTTCTTTATCTGCTTTATCAGCATTCTCCAGTACAGAGGATCGCACTCCATCTAAGCGTTTTGACGCCTGATATCCAGCTACCTTTTTGTCATATTCCTTTGCCCAGTAAAGAACCTGATCATAGTCTTTCTTTTTCAAAAAAAGCTCCATCAAATACCATTGCCCGTTAAAACCTTTTTCAATTGCCTCTTTTCCACAGGCTATGGCCTCATCCCACTGTCCTTTTTCCGCATAGGCGTCCATCAGATTCGAATACAAATTAATTCCCTGAGAAACAGCTTCCTTCCCACGTAAAAAATCATCTCCTCCGGGCATTGCAAGAATTGCCTGCTTTTCCGCCCTTTCCTTTTCTTCATCTTCGATTTCAAGAAAATCCAATATGTCCTTATCTTCTTTGGCATCTGATTTTACCTGACCGGCTGCATATAATTCTGTACCACTTGTCTGCGCAGCTCTGGATATATCGATAAGATGATCGATATCCGAGTCTGCCGAAATCCCACAGCTTATGATAGCAGAGGATCCTTTATGCCCAATTTTTGCTGACTTTTCAAAATACTCACTGGCAAAAGGGATATTGTATTTATCATGCTTCTTTTTATCCATCATAAGATAGCAAATACCGGCTTGATATAAAGCTTCTGCTTCTAATTCTCCCTTAACCTTACTAAAGTTAGATGCTGCCAGAGCATAAAAACCACCCTGCATATCTCCCTTGCCTTTTTCCATATACTGTTCCGGCGTTTTCTTTTTACCAAATAATCCCATTTTCCTATCCTCGCTATACAAATAATTATTGAAATAAATTAGAACTTCTCTACTTCCAGTTCATGTGTAAATGATGAAAACGTAGCGGTTGCATTTTTAAAATAAAACACCTCCGTATTTCCAGCATCTGCGGAATACATCTTCTGCAGTGATGGATACACGTCAAGCATAGACTGTCTTGCTTCTCTGCAGTCGTCCGGAAGATGCTTCATCTCTGTCTGTAACAACCATTAACGAAGATATATCTTTCTCAACTATTATATCATTTACACGATGCCGTTCCACGAAGTATGCAAATTTCGGACAGTTATGCAAACATCCAAGACACATAGTACACTCATCCTCTACCCAAACAGACTTATCCACAATAAATTCCTGACCTTCTTCAAACACTTTACATTTTCCCACATTTGGATCAGTACAATATTCCTGCATTAAATCAGGAAATGGTTATTTTCTAAGAACTGTTATTTTGCATTTATTTTTCCATTTCCCATGTATCTGTTTTTCAGATTTAACAAACATCGTTTTTTGAAGCATCCTTCCCTGAAAAACACTCTGTGTATTAATGTGCGTGGAACACTCGCCGGATCAATTCTATACTACCTCTTGGGAAATAACAGCTTTAATCCACTTCCTCCACATTACTACTCTACCCAATGCGGTCATTACGAAATAATAGATACACACTTATTTGGAATTGATCTTCCACAAAAGAAATGTCCACACTGTAATACTGATATCTTTGCAGATGGCTATAATCTGCCAATTGAAAGTGTTTGGGGCAATACCGGTAAAAAATTAATCTCCTTTGATTATAATGTAAATTCCGAATTTCTCCCATTTGCACGACGGGTTTTGCAGTCTGCTTATCCGGATAACGCAATTGTTCCATGGGGAATGTTCCAACTGGATTCTGGTTCCGGAGTTCCACATCCTGATGATCGAATTATTGGAATTGGATTAGCCGGGTATGCCATTTTACCATCTGGTAATACAATCCAGGATTATCCAGATTTGATTTCATATTTAGAAAATGGTGATGCATGTATCACCGGTGGGGGATGGGAATTAGAAGAACATATGCTAAAACCGGTTAGATTATTTTCATTAAAATATTTAGATGAGTTAATTCAATTCCAAAGAGCAACGGGTATCTATGCCAATGATCTTAATACAAAAGAATTGCGCGAGATTACTTGGAGTAATATTTATAACACTGCTATACCAAACAATAGCTTAAGAATGTTGTTTCATGAATTTAGGCCAAAAACATTTAAAGATATGGTTGCATTTGACTCTAGTTCTCATAATTCTCATTCATGGCATGGGGACGATTACAGCGGCATTAACATGAGTGAATATAGAAAAATGATCTCAACAGATACATTTAAAAAGTATCCATGTTTTACAAGAGAAGATTTTTTTGATTATATGGTTGAAATGGGAGTAGAGCGCACCTTAGCATTTGACGCGTCAGAAAGAATCCGAAAAGGACATGCCGGTTCCTGCGGAAAATATCAACAACAGTTCTTTAACTTATCCATACCTGATGAAATCAAGGATATTGCCAAAAATTACTTATATATTTTTCCACGTGCCCATTCTATCGAATACATATTAATCTATGCCAGACTTGCATATTATGCAAAAGCTGACAGTCGTGCTTTCAGTAGAATCGTTTTCAAAAAGAAAGAATAAAGGGAGCAGGGCCCTTTCATACAAGGGACAGTCTTCAGCCATAACCTATAACATATTCAGTAAGCGCTTAGTTTGGAAGAAAGGTTATCCGAGTTATAAGCAGTATTCCGGAACTAAACGCTTACATTCTTACAAAGCTCCATTTTAGTAATTGTCCAAGACTTCCTGTAGATATGCTTTGTATTCCTGTTTCACAATTTCCAGACCAGAGATCTTCATGCCGGATCTAATATCGGTAATCATAAATCATAATCAATCTTCTGATGTTTGTTCGAATACTAGATTTCGGATTTTGTAAAACATTGATATCATCTTCGAATAAACTCAACAAGACGTCTTGTCCTGCTCTTAACGGCAGCTTCCCACTCGTGACCTTTTTTACATCTCCATATCACTTTCTTATGAGAACCAATAGAAACCTCTATCGGTTTTATCTTATTCTTTTTCGACCACTGCTTTACCAATAGTGGCTCTAATGTCGCCAAATCGTTAATACCTGCAATCACTCTCGCACCGGAACATATCGGACATTTCTCTCCATTAGAACGAGCCTTAACGCTTGCCTGCCATACATGACCGCAAGCACCTCTCCACCATACTTTTTTATTTGAACCGAAAGTAATGTCATCAGGCGTAAGCGTTAAATTCTTTTCCGACCACTCCGAAACAAGCTCCGGGTGTACTTCTGCTAAACTGTTATTCATAGCCAAACCTCAACCTCCTTGTGCTTAGAGTATATGAAGTTTTGGCTTTATCTTGTAGTTTGCGAATATCCGTATAAATAGAAAAAGCCCTTTGAGAAAGGGATTTCTCCTCTCTCAAAGGGCAAGTTGGCAAACTGGAATTTGGTGTGTGCTTTATAAATTTTTTCCGATCCACTCAAGTTCGTTCATGGAATCCTTATTTTTTTCAAGTTCATCTCTGGCTGTTGCGTAATATGATTTTTTGAAAAGCATATCCCATGAAAGATATTTTGCCATACAGTCAAACTGCTTATCAATCAGCTCATACTGGATACTGCCTACGGGAGAACCACCTACAACAATTGTGCCAACTTTTTTGTTTTTTAACTGCAATCCACGGCAGTAGCACTTATCAATGATAAGTTTCAATTGTGCTGACATTCCCCACCAATAAACTGGTGTAGCAAAAAGAATCATATCTGCGGCAGCAATTTTATCAATTGTAGAATTTGTATCATCCTTATCGACGCATCCCTTAGAGCATTGACAGACACCACATCCCTTGCATGGTGCAATGTTGAGTTTGTCGGGTTCAATGATTTCAATTTTATTCTTTTCTGACGCTCCTTTTATAAATGCATTGATTGCTGCCAGCGTATTTCCTTTTCTGGCACTTCCATTAATGATTACAATTTTCATGCGTGTATCCTCCAACTTTCGATTTGTATTTCTGTTTGTTTTAAAAATGGGCAACTCCGATTGGAATTGCCCACTCATTGCACTAATTATGCGATTTTTTCTTGCTTGCACCGATTTCTGCATCAATTGATGTAAGTTTGATGTAAATCGCTGTTTTTTTAGTTTTTTATCAAATGAAGTACGTCCCGTCTATTTGGTGAAACGGTACATCTTTACATCATCTTAATAGAGCTTTGCACCTGCCGGAATGTGGTCATCAACCATCAGAAGATGAAGCTTTTCTTCGCCTTCTTCTTCATGAATAGCACTGAGGAGCATACCGCAAGAGTCAATGCCCATCATAGCTCTCGGTGGAAGATTTGTGATAGCAATCAGAGTCTTTCCAACCAGTTCTTCCGGCTCATAAAAGCTATGAATACCGCTTAAAATGGTTCTGTCTGTGCCTGTTCCGTCATCAAGAGTAAACTGTAACAGTTTCTTTGATTTCGGTACTGCAACACACTCTTTAACTTTTACTGCACGGAAATCTGACTTGCTGAATGTATCAAAATCAACTTCTTCCTCAAATAAAGGCTCTACCTTTACCTTAGAAAAATCAATCTTTTCAGACTCAGTTTTTACATTTTTTTCAGGTGCTTCAGAAGCTGTATTATTTACATCATTTTTCTTATTTACACCATCTAAGGACTTCATTGTCGGGAACAGCAATACATCTCTGATCGCTTCTGCCCCTGTCAGCAGCATACACATTCTATCGATTCCGAATCCGATTCCACCTGTCGGCGGCATACCGATTTCCAGTGCATTCAGGAAATCTTCGTCGGTGGTGTTGGCTTCATCGTTACCCTGAGCAAGCTGTTCTTCCTGATCTTTGAAACGTTCTCTCTGATCGATCGGGTCGTTTAACTCGGAGTAAGCATTTGCCATCTCCCATCCGTTCATGAAGAATTCGAAACGTTCTACATAATTCGGATCTTCCGGTTTCTTCTTGGTCAGCGGAGAGATCTCGATTGGGTGATCCATAACGAATGTCGGCTGAATCAGGTGTTCTTCTGCGAATTCTTCGAAGAAGAGGCTTAAGATATCGCCTTTTTTATGTCTTTCTTCGTATTCTACATGGTGCTCATCTGCAAGTGCTCTTGCCTGCTCCAATGTCTCTACTTCGTTCCAGTCAACGCCTGCATATTTCTTAACTGCATCAACCATGGTAATTCTTTCGAATGGCTGTCCGAGATCGATCTCGATGCCTTTATATACAATCTTGGTAGTGCCAAGAACTTCCTGTGCTACATGGCGGTACAGGTTCTCGGTCAGATCCATCATTCCGTTGTAATCCGTATATGCCTGATATAATTCCATCAGTGTGAATTCTGGGTTGTGTCTGGTATCCAGACCTTCGTTACGGAATACTCGTCCAATCTCGTAGACTCTCTCAAGTCCGCCGACAATCAGACGCTTCAGGTATAATTCAAGGGAAATACGCAGCTTGAAGTCTTCGTTCAATGCGTTAAAATGTGTCTCGAACGGTCTTGCAGCTGCTCCTCCGGCATTGCTTACCAGCATTGGAGTCTCTACTTCCAGGAATCCCTGTCCGTCCAGATATCTTCGGATGGAGCTTACGATCTTGGAACGTTTGATAAATGTATCGCGGACTTCCGGATTCATGATCAGGTCTACATATCTCTGGCGGTAACGGATATCTGTGTTGGTCAATCCATGGAACTTCTCCGGAAGAATCTGAAGACTCTTGGATAAAAGTTTTACAGCAGATGCGTGGATAGAGATCTCTCCGGTCTTGGTCTTGAAGACTTCTCCTTCCAGACCTACGATATCGCCGATATCCATCTTCTTGAAGTCTTTGTATTCTTCTTCTCCGATACTGTCTCTTGCTACATAAGACTGTATATTACCGCTCTGGTCAAGGATATTACAGAAAGAGGCCTTTCCCATAACACGTTTCTGCATGATACGTCCTGCCAGGGATACATGCTTTCCTTCCATTTCCTCGAAATTTTCCTTGATGTCCATTGCATGGTAGGTTACATCGTATTTGGTAATTACAAACGGATCCTTTCCATTTGCCTGAAGATCTGCCAGTTTTTCACGGCGAACCTTTCTTAATTGATTGATATCTGGTTCCTGTACTTTTTTCTGCTGATCAGCCACGTTTTCCTCTCCTTCCTTATTTTAAAATTCAGACTCCCCGGCATGAGGAGTCTGAAACGATCCATCTCAGTGAACTATAATGAACGGCTAATGTGTAATACTTCGTACTCCATTACACCTGCCTGAGTCTCAACTTCTACGGTATCTCCTACTTTACATCCGATCAGTGCCTGGCCTACCGGTGATTCATTGGAGATCTTTCCCTCCAGACTGTTTGCCTCTGTAGAACCTACCAGTTTGAATTCCATTTCCTCATCAAATGTCTTATCGAATACTTTTACAGTACATCCAACGTTAATTTTATCAAAGTCTACTTCATCTTCTACTACGACTTCAGCATTCTTAAGGATTCCTTCCAGTTCTTCGATTCGTGCTTCTATATCACGCTGCTCATCCTTTGCTGCATCGTACTCTGCATTCTCAGATAAGTCGCCCTGTTCTCTGGCCTCTTTGATCTTGCCGGCAACCTCTTTACGCTTTACGACTTTCAGATTCTCCAGTTCATCTTCCAGCGCTTTTAAACCAGCATAAGTAAGTAATCTTTTCTTTGCTTCCATTGTGTTTCATTTCCTTTCTTTCTTAATACTTTCGTCCCGGTAATTTATTGCTAAAAGTTGTTCTTGACTTTATCGTTCGCGTCTGACATCCATACTGTTCTTTTGTAAAATAAAGAGACTTTCACAATTCCATTATTATACATAAACGGCCCGTCAATGTCAACATATTTTATCGTAGGTTTATAAATGGATTCTGGCATTGATTAAGTATATGTTAAAGGATGTTTTTTTATTAGCAAATATCTATTTTATTCTTTCGTTTAAAAGCGATTCGAGCTCTGCGTAGGATTCTACTTTGTTGATATCATCCCGCAGTTTGGCAGAACCTTCCATCCCTTTGGTATACCAGGCAACGTGCTTTCGCATTTCCCGGATACCCAGGTATTCTCCCTTGAATTCGAGCTGAAGTCTTGCATGTCTTAACATGGTATCTTTGATCTGTTCTTTGGAAGGTCTTGGCGGAAGCTTCCCAGTTCTGTCATATTCCAGAAGTTCGTGAAAGATCCACGGATTGCCTTGGGAGCCTCTTCCGATCATCACGCCGTCACATCCGGTCCTTTCGCGCATCTCCAGTGCCTTTTCTCCGGAGGTCACGTCTCCATTTCCGATGACAGGAATCGAGACCGCTTCCTTGACCTGGCGGATGATCTCCCAGTCCGCCTTGCCGGAATAATATTGCTCTCTGGTTCTTCCGTGGACAGCCACTGCTGCCCCTCCGGCTTCCTCGATGATCTTCGCGATCTCCACCGCATTAATACAAGTGTCATCAAAACCCTTGCGAATCTTTACGGTGACCGGCTTCTGAATTGCCCTCGCCGTCTGATATACAATCTCATATACCAGTTTCGGGTTTTTCATAAGGGCCGAGCCCTCCCCATTCTTGACCACTTTCGGAACCGGGCAGCCCATGTTGATATCGAGGATCTGGAACGGAAGCTCCTCAATCCGCTTCGCCTGCTCGCTGATAATCTTCGGGTCAGAGCCGAATAACTGCAGCGACACCGGATACTCCTTGGGATGAATCGCAAGCAAAGCCTTCGTATTCTTATTCTTATACTGCAGTGCCTTGGCACTGATCATCTCCATACACAAAAGTCCCGCTCCCTGCTCCTTACAAAGCAGCCGGAACGGTAAGTCAGTCACCCCCGCCATCGGAGCAAGGATGTACGGATTGTCAATTTTTACGTTTCTAATGTTCATTTGGGTACACCACATTTTACAATTGGGGACGTAGTACTTTTCAATTTTACTACGTCCCCTTTTTACTCTTTTTTACTTTTTATTCTTCTCATATATGATTCTTAAGCCTTTTAATGTGAGCTGTGAATCGTAGATATCGATGATATCTGTCTCGGCTGCGATCATCTTGCCGAGGCCTCCGCTTGCGATGACTTTGGCATCGAGGTAGCCGGATTCTTCTTTGATCTTTCTGACGATGTATTCGGTCTGTCCGATCTGGCCGAAGACGATACCGGCCTGCATGCTGGATATGGTCTCTTTGGCGATGATGGAATCTGGTTTTTTGATTTCGATTGCCGGGAGCATGGCTGCCTGTCCGGTCAGTGCCTGGGCGGAGATGCGGATACCTGGCGCAATCACGGCGCCTTCGAAGGTTCCATTTGGTCCGACGATGTCGTAGGTTGTTGCGGTTCCGAAGTCGATGACGATGACAGGGCCGCCGTGCAGGGTATATGCTGCCACTGCATCGACGATGCGGTCTGCACCGATCTGTTTCGGGTTCTCGGTAACGATTCGGATACCGGTCTTGATGCCGGCGGACACAACCATTGGCTTGATGCCGAAGTATTTGATCATTGCACTTCCGAGGGAGTGCATGATATCCGGCACTACAGATGCCACAATAGCGGCATTGATCTCTGAACTTTTAATTCCCTGCCGTTCAATCAGTTCTTTTAATGTGATTCCGTATTCATCGGAAGTTCTTGGGAGCTTAGTCATCATCCGAAAGGTTCCCAGCAGATTTTCTCCATCGAATACTCCCAATGTAATGTTGGTATTCCCTACATCTATTACTAACAGCATGTTCTTTTTCCTCCTGCATCTATTAATAACTTCTCGGAATCTTCAGCCCTGATTTTATAAGGCTTTCCGACCCTTATCTCAAAAAATCACCCACTTTTTTGCAAAAAACGCTTGACAAATCGCTCAAAATTTGCGGCGAAGCCGATTGATTA
>NZ_JAFBIX010000028.1 GCF_021531895.1 Faecalicatena contorta
GTATAATATAATGGAATGGGGATAAAATAAAAAGGCGGTTCCATATAAGGAATACCGCCTTTGGTTGTCAATATGTAATTTTCAATATAGATTAAGCCTCTGTCTTGTTGGCATCTCTAAAGAACATAATAGATGTGTAAATCATAACTACACAAATGATGTATGTTAATGTCTTCAGTGAGAAGAAGCAAGCTACTTTGTAAGCGATAAATACACCAACACATCCGAACAATGCAAGGCAAAGAGCTGCTTTTCTATCATACTTACCTTCTTTGATGAACTTGAAGCATGCAGCATTCATAAGGAATGCACAAGATCCCATCATGATTGGGAAAGCAGTTCCGATATTCATTCCGAGTGCTGCACAAAGAGCCATACAAGGAGCATACAAACCAACACCGATCATCATAAGTGCTCCCAGGAAGAAGTTAACAACAACACCAATTACTAACTTAATACCTGTAAGACCAAGAGCTTCACCACTTACACCGAATGGTCCAATTCCTGCATTCTTACAAGCAAGAACGATTGCAAGGATAAGAAGACCAACACCAAGACCTAAACGAACCATCTTAAGATTCCATTTACATACGATACCAGCTCCAACTAAAGCACCAACAACAGATGCAGCAAGCATAAGTACCAGAGTAAGAGGATCAATATCTACAAAGCTGAAGAACAGAAGTGCTTCCAATGTAACAGGGAAAGTATCACCAACATTCAGCGTACCTGGAATTGTTTCGTCTGGGCTGGACTTTGTGAATTTGAAACCAGCCTGTGTAGTTGCATAAGAACCAATTCCCCATGTGTCAAGTAAGTTTGTGATGCATCCGATGATTGCCAATGGAACCCAGTGTCCACCTTGGAAATCTTCCTTGTGTGCAAGCAAATCTTTGATAAAATATGCGCCAGATGCGATAACAAAGATAATCAGCACGATACGTAAAATCATAATAACATCCATTTTTTCATCCCTCCAGATTGTTTAAAAGTAAAAAAATAGAAACAGAAATCTTAGTATATAATATGAAATATAAGCACCCCGATATGAAAATATTTGTTAAATTATATACCATCTGTTCATGCTATAATTCTACCAATTTTTATGCAAAAAGTCAATGAAATACATAAAAATTGCATAAGGAAAGGACATAATTACATGAATGCAAGTGGAATGTAAAGGAGGAAAGCAGAAAAATGCATATGTGACTGCGGCTGGTTTGACAAAAAAATAATTTTATCCTATTATAATAAGGAAGTTTTGCGCTGATAAGTATATTGCAGATGAATTAAAGAGCCAGAAGAACCAATAAGATGAATTGTATTAAAAAAAATACAATAAATCCAAGAAAAGGCTTGCAAAATATGGATTCATTCGATATACTAAGAGAGCTGTGACATGATAGCTGTGAAGCGTGAGGTTGCTGCCTGATATGGCAGGTTTTCCGTGGAGCGAATGTCAAGTTAGGAAACTGGCGACAAGTCACTGTACGAAACTATAACAGCCACTGAGATGTGGTAACAACGTGTGAGGTTCTCACGACACACACGGGAGAGTGTACAGTCACCGCTTGTCGTACTGAAGTTAAAAGTACGAAAAGGAGGCGACTTTTTTTATGGCAAGTCAAGTAATGAGAATCACTTTGAAAGCGTATGATCATCAGTTGGTAGATGCATCCGCAAAAAAAATCATCGAAACTGTAAAAAAGAATGGATCACAGGTGAGTGGACCGGTACCACTTCCAACTAAGAAAGAAGTAGTTACAATCTTAAGAGCGGTTCACAAATACAAAGATTCCAGAGAACAGTTCGAACAGAGAACTCATAAGAGACTTATCGATATCATTGCACCAACACAGAAGACTGTTGACGCATTGTCTAGATTAGAGATGCCAGCTGGTGTTTACATTGATATCAAAATGAAAAATAAGTAGAACGCAGTAATTCCTAAAATTTAGGATGAACGTCCAAGCGGCGTTCCGCTGTAAATCACAGGAGGTAATTATAATGAAGAAAGCTATCTTAGCTACAAAAGTCGGAATGACTCAGATCTTCAACGAAGACGGAACATTAACACCGGTAACTGTACTTCAGGCTGGTCCTTGTGTTGTAACACAGATCAAAACTGTTGAAAATGATGGTTACGATGCGGTTCAGGTTGGATTCGTTGACAAGAAAGACAAAATTGTTAACAAAGACAAGAGCGGTAAGAAAGAAATCGTTCATCGTCACGGTGTGACAAAAGCTGAACAGGGACATTTTGCAAAAGCTGGTGTTTCTAGTAAGAGATTCGTGAGAGAATTTAAATTTGAAAATGCTTCTGAATATGAACTGGCTCAGGAAATCAAGGTTGATATTTTTGAGGCGGGAGATAAGATTGATGCTACTGCAATTTCTAAAGGAAAAGGATTCCAGGGCGCAATCAAGAGACATAATCAGCATAGAGGACCAATGACACACGGTTCTAAGTTCCATCGTCATGCAGGTTCTAACGGAGCTGCTTCTGATCCGAGTAAAGTATTCAAGGGCAAAAAGATGCCGGGACACATGGGAAGTAAGAAGATTACGATCCAGAATCTTGAAGTCGTACGCGTAGATGCTGAGAATAACTTGCTTTTGGTTAAGGGTTCTGTACCAGGACCAAAGAAATCTTTAGTAACTATCAAAGAAGCAGTAAAGGCTAACTAAGCTTTGGCGAAGGAAGGAGGAAGACTTAAGATGGCAAACGTATCCGTTTATAATATCGAAGGTAAAGAAGTTGGAACAATCGATTTAAGCGATGCTGTATTCGGTGTTGAAGTAAATGAACATCTGGTACACATGGCTGTTGTTAACCAGCTTGCAAATAAACGTCAGGGAACACAGAAGGCAAAAACACGTTCTGAAGTTTCTGGTGGCGGAAGAAAACCATGGAGACAAAAAGGAACAGGTCATGCTAGACAGGGTTCTACAAGAGCTCCGCAGTGGACAGGCGGTGGAGTAGTGTTTGCTCCGGTACCGAGAGATTATTCATTCAAGATGAATAAGAAAGAGAAAAGAGCGGCTCTTAAATCAGCTCTTACAGCAAAAGTAGAAGAAAACAAATTCATCGTTGTTGACGAAATCAAATTTGATGAGATCAAGACAAAGAATTTCGCAAACATTCTGAAGAACTTAGATGTATCTAAAGCATTAGTAGTATTAGAAGATGGCAATACAAATGCAGAGATCTCTGCAAGAAACATTGCTGATGTTAAGACTGCAAAGACTAATACGATCAATGTGTACGATATCTTAAAATACAACACAGTAATCGCAACGAAAGCTGCTGTTGCTAATATCGAGGAGGTGTACGCATAATGGCAAACGTTCAGTATTATGATGTAATCCTTAAACCAGTTGTAACAGAAAAGAGTATGGAACTTATGGGAGAAAAGAAATATACTTTCTTGGTACACCCAGAAGCAACAAAGTCTCAGGTAAAAGAAGCTGTTGAAAAGATGTTCAACGGTACAAAAGTGAAAAGTGTTAACACAATGAACTGTGAAGGTAAGAAAAAAAGAGTTCGTGGAACTATGCAGTTTGGAAAGACAGCCAACACAAAGAAGGCTATCGTTCAGTTAACAGAAGACAGCGCAGATATCGAGATCTTCGAGGGATTATAAGACTTGCTGAAGCTTAGTCGGATCCCGTTCGGTGAGTTTGGCGAGGTTTTTTTGAACCTTGCGAAGCGAATACATCCGAACAATCATACGGTGCAAATCCGTGATATTAATAATTAGAATTTGAAAGGAGAAGCAATCATGGGAATTAAAACATATCGCCCATATACGCCTTCCAGAAGACAGATGACTGGATCTGATTTCTCAGAAATCACAAAGACAACTCCAGAAAAATCTCTGTTAGCTCCAAAGAGCAGACAGGCAGGACGTAATAATCAAGGTAAAATTACAGTTAGACACCGCGGAGGCGGAGCTAAGAAGAAATATAGAGTAATCGACTTCAAGAGAAGAAAAGACGGAATTGCTGCTACAGTTCTTGGCATCGAGTACGATCCAAACAGAACAGCTAATATCGCTCTTATCTGCTATGAAGATGGTGAAAAAGCATATATCCTTGCACCAGCAGGGTTACAGGTAGGCTGGAAAGTTATGAATGGACCAGAAGCAGAAGTATTGATCGGTAACTGTCTTCCACTTTCTGAGATTCCTGTAGGTACTCAGGTACACAACATTGAGCTTCATCCTGGAAAGGGCGGACAGCTGGTTCGTTCAGCAGGTAACAGCGCACAGTTAATGGCAAAAGAAGGAAAATATGCAACACTTCGACTTCCATCAGGAGAGATGAGAATGGTACCAATCGAGTGCCGTGCATCTGTTGGAGTTGTAGGAAATGGGGATCACAACCTGATCAACATTGGTAAAGCAGGACGTAAACGTCACATGGGTATCAGACCTACAGTTCGTGGTTCTGTTATGAACCCGAATGACCATCCGCATGGTGGTGGTGAAGGTAAGACAGGAATCGGTCGTCCGGGTCCGTGTACACCTTGGGGTAAACCAGCACTTGGTCTTAAGACAAGAAAGAAAAATAAAGCTTCTAACAAGATGATTGTAAGAAGAAGAGATGGTAAAGCTATTAAATAATTAAGGAGGTTATAACCTATGGCACGTTCAATTAAAAAAGGACCATTCGCAGACGCAAGCCTGCTCAAGAAGGTTGATGCTATGAACGCTTCTGGAGACAAGTCCGTAATTAAGACATGGTCTCGTCGTTCTACAATCTTCCCAAGCATGGTTGGACATACAATTGCCGTTCATGACGGAAGAAAACATGTACCTGTATATGTAACAGAAGATATGGTTGGACACAAACTCGGAGAGTTCGTGGCAACCAGAACATACAGAGGACATGGAAAAGACGAAAAGAAATCAAAAGTTAGATAATTACATTGTGAAAGGAGGGTTCATCCATGGCAAAAGGACATAGATCCCAAATCAAGAGAGAGAGAAATGCTAACAAAGATACAAGACCTTCTGCTAAGTTATCTTATGCAAGAGTTTCTGTTCAGAAAGCATGCTACGTATTAGATGCCATCAGAGGTAAGGATGTAACAACAGCACTTGGTATTTTAACTTACAATCCAAGATATGCTTCTAGTTTAATAAAGAAATTATTGGAGTCAGCAATTGCAAATGCTGAAAACAACAACGGTATGAATGTTGAGAATCTTTATATTGCAGAGGCTTATGCAAACAAAGGACCAACAATGAAGAGAATCAGACCTAGAGCACAGGGAAGAGCTTACAGAATCGAGAAGAGAATGAGCCACATTACACTTGTGCTTGATGAAAGATAAGGAGGGCAATCATGGGACAGAAAGTTAATCCTCATGGCTTAAGAGTCGGTGTTATCAAAGACTGGGACTCTAGATGGTATGCAGAAAAAGATTTTGCAGACTACTTAGTAGAAGACCATGAAATCAGAACGTATCTTAAGAAGAGATTATACAGCGCCGGTGTTTCTAAGATTGAGATCGAAAGAGCATCTGACCGCGTAAAAATCATTATTTATACAGCAAAACCTGGTGTAGTAATCGGTAAAGGTGGAGCAGAAATCGAAAAAGTAAAAGGTGAATTAGCACAGTTTACTAATAAGAAATTAATCGTTGATATTAAGGAAATCAAGAGACCGGATAAAGATGCTCAGTTAGTAGCAGAAAACATCGCATTACAGCTTGAGAACCGTATCTCTTTCAGACGTGCAATGAAATCTTGTATGTCAAGAACAATGAAAGCCGGAGCACTTGGTGTTAAGACATCTGTGTCAGGACGTCTTGGCGGAGCAGATATGGCTCGTACAGAGTTCTACAGTGAAGGAACAATTCCTCTTCAGACACTGAGAGCAGATATCGACTACGGATTCGCTGAAGCTGACACAACTTATGGAAAAGTTGGTGTTAAGGTATGGATTTACAAGGGCGAAGTTCTTCCGGAAAAAGCAGCAAAGGAAGGAGATAGATAATCATGTTAATGCCAAAAAGAGTAAAACGTCGTAAACAATTCCGTGGTTCCATGAAGGGTAAAGCACTTCGCGGAAACAAGATTACAAATGGTGAATATGGTATCGTTGCAATGGAACCTTGCTGGATCCGTTCAAACCAGATCGAAGCTGCCCGTATCGCTATGACACGTTATATCAAACGTGGTGGTAAAGTTTGGATCAAAATATTCCCAGATAAACCTGTAACTACGAAACCAGCTGAAACACGTATGGGTTCTGGAAAAGGAACCTTAGAATACTGGGTAGCAGTTGTTAAGCCGGGTCGCGTAATGTTCGAGATCGCTGGCGTATCAGAAGAAGTTGCAAGAGAAGCACTTCGTCTGGCAACACACAAGCTGCCATGTAAATGTAAAGTAGTTTCTCGCGCAGACTTAGAAGGCGGTGATAACAGTGAAAATTAATGCATTTGTAGAAGATTTAAAGACAAAATCAGCTGCAGAGCTGAACGAAGAATTAGTAGCTGCTAAAAAGGAACTTTTTAACTTAAGATTCCAGAACGCAACAAATCAGTTAGATAATACAAGCAGAATCAAAGAAGTAAGAAGAAATATTGCCAGAATCCAGACAGTGATTACGGAAAAAAGTGGCAAATAGAACTTCATTTCATGCTGAAAGGAGTATAGACTGTGGAAAGAAATCTTAGAAAAACCCGTGTGGGTAAGGTTATCAGTAATAAAATGGATAAGACCATAGTTGTTGCAGTTGAAGATCATGTAAAACATCCACTTTACAAAAAAATCGTAAAGAGAACTTACAAGTTGAAAGCACATGATGAGAATAACGAGTGCAACATCGGCGACAAAGTAAAAGTTATGGAAACAAGACCACTCTCTAAGGATAAGAGATGGAGACTTGTTGAAGTTATGGAAAAAGTGAAATAGTATAAGGAGGGAAACCTGCATGATACAGCAAGAAAGCAGACTGAAAGTAGCAGACAACACAGGTGCAAAAGAATTACTGTGTATTCGTGTTATGGGCGGTTCAACAAGAAGATATGCAAGTATCGGTGATGTGATCATTGCGACTGTTAAAGATGCAACACCAGGCGGCGTTGTTAAAAAAGGCGATGTAGTAAAAGCTGTAGTTGTTCGTACTGTAAATAGTACTCGTCGTAAAGATGGTTCTTATATCCGTTTCGACGAAAATGCTGCTGTAATTATAAAAGATGATAAGACACCAAGAGGAACCCGTATTTTTGGACCAGTAGCAAGAGAGCTCCGTGACAAACAGTTCATGAGAATTGTTTCCCTGGCTCCGGAAGTACTATAAGGAGGTGCGCAAGATGTCAATGTTAAAAATCAAAAAAGGCGACACTGTTAAGGTTATCGCTGGTAAAGATAAAGACAAAGAAGGCAAAGTTATTGCTGTAAACCAGAAAGCTGGTAAGGTTGTTGTTGAAGGTGTCAACATGTTGACAAAGCACACAAAACCAAGTATGAATAACCAGAATGGTGGAATCGTTCATCAGGAAGGACCTATCGATGCTTCTAATGTAATGTATGTTCACAAGGGAAAAGCAACAAGAGTGGGCATCAAAATGGACGGAGATAAGAAGGTTCGTTACGCTAAATCAACAGGCGAAGTTATTGATTAATCTGAGGAAGGAGGGCCATAAGCTTTGAGTAGACTGAAAGAACAATACCAGAACGAAATCATTGATGCAATGAATAAGAAGTTCGGTTATAAAAATATTATGGAAGTGCCAAAACTCGATAAAGTTGTAATCAACATGGGTGTTGGCGAAGCAAAAGATAACGCAAAACTTTTAGATTCAGCAGTAGCTGATCTTGAGAAGATCACAGGACAGAAAGCTGTTATCTGTAGAGCAAAAAAATCAGTTGCTAACTTCAAGATCAGAGAAGGAATGGCAATTGGATGTAAAGTTACCTTAAGAGGAGAAAAGATGTATGAGTTCGTTGATCGTCTGATCAACCTTGCACTTCCTCGTGTACGTGACTTTAGAGGTGTAAACCCTAACGCATTTGACGGAAGAGGAAACTATGCTCTTGGAATCAAAGAGCAGTTGATCTTCCCTGAGATCGAATATGATAAGGTTGATAAGGTAAGAGGTATGGATATCATCTTCGTTACAACCGCTAAAACAGATGAAGAGGCGCGTGAATTGTTGAAACAGTTCAACATGCCATTTACAAAATAAGGAGGTAAATTATGGCTAAGACAGCAATGAAAGTTAAACAGCAGCGTAACCAGAAATTCTCTACCAGAGAATACAATCGCTGCAGAATCTGTGGACGTCCACATGCATATTTGAGAAAATATGGTATCTGCCGTGTTTGCTTCCGCGAATTGGCATATAAAGGACAGATCCCTGGAGTTAAAAAATCTAGTTGGTAGGCCCTGAACACTTAGAAAAGGAGGAAAACAATTCATGACTATGAGCGATCCAATCGCAGATATGCTTACAAGAATTCGTAATGCAAATACTGCTAAACATGATACAGTAGATGTACCATCTTCTAAGATGAAGCTTGCTATTGCTAATATCTTATTGGATGAAGGATATATCGAGAAATATGACATCATTGAAGATGGAGTATTTAAAACAATCCATATTACATTAAAATATGGCGCAGACAAGAATGAAAAAGTTATTACAGGTCTTAAGAGAATCTCTAAACCTGGACTTCGTGTATACGCTAGCAGCGCTAATGTACCAAAGGTATTTGGCGGACTTGGAACAGCAATCATTTCCACAAACCAAGGCGTAATCACAGACAAAGAAGCAAGAAAACTTGGCGTAGGCGGAGAAGTTCTTTGCTATATTTGGTAACAAATGACTAAGGAAACATCATCGCCACTAGGTTCGAGAGAACCTCACCAAGTGGACAAGGTGTACTTTCGCACTAGGTTCGAGAATACATCACCAAGTGCTCAATGTAACTGAAAACAGAGTGGGTGCGACCCATTCCGAAAATTTAAGTTAAGGAGGATAAGGCAATGTCACGTATAGGAAGACTGCCAGTAGCAATCCCAGCAGGTGTAACTGTTGAAATTGCAGAGAATAATGTAGTGACTGTAAAAGGTCCAAAGGGAACACTCGTAAGAGAACTTCCTACAGAGATGGAAATCAAAGTAGAAGGTGAAGAAGTAGTTGTAACAAGACCAAACGATTTAAAGAAAATGAAATCTTTACATGGTCTTACAAGAACACTGATCAACAACATGGTTGTTGGTGTAACGAATGGATATGAAAAAGTTCTGGAAGTTAACGGTGTTGGATATAGAGCAGCAAAATCTGGAAACAAACTGACACTGAACCTTGGATACTCTCATCCAGTAGAAATGGTTGATCCAGAAGGTCTTGAGACTGTTGTAGAAGGACAGAACAAGATCATCGTAAAAGGTATCAGCAAAGAAAAAGTAGGTCAGTATGCAGCTGAGATCAGAGATAAGAGAAGACCTGAGCCATATAAGGGCAAAGGTATTAAGTATGCTGATGAAGTAATCAGACGTAAAGTCGGCAAGACAGGTAAGAAATAAGAAAGGAGAGTGTAAAAATGGTTAGCAAAAAATCAAGAAGTGTCGTTCGTGTTAACAAACACAGAAAATTACGTAACCGTTTGAGCGGTACTGCTGAGTGCCCACGTTTAGCGGTATTTAGAAGTAACAATCATATGTATGCTCAGATCATTGATGATACAGCTCACAATACTCTGGTTTCCGCATCCACTCTTCAGAAAGATGTGAAAGCAAACTTAGAGAAAACAAACAACGTTGAAGCAGCAGCATATCTTGGTAAAGTAATTGCTGAGAAAGCGTTGGAAAAAGGTATTAAAGACGTTGTCTTCGATAGAGGCGGATTTATTTACCAGGGCAAGATTCAGGCATTAGCAGACGCAGCTAGAGAAGCTGGGTTGAATTTCTAGAAGGAGGAGCACACATGAAACAAGAACGTATTGATGCTAGTCAGTTAGAATTAAATGAAAAAGTAGTATCAATTAAACGTGTAACCAAAGTTGTTAAAGGTGGCCGTAATATGAGATTCACAGCTTTAGTAGTTGTTGGCGACGGAAATGGCCATGTTGGTGCAGGTTTAGGAAAAGCTACAGAAATTCCAGAAGCAATCCGCAAGGGAAAAGAAGATGCAGCTAAAAACCTCATCTCTGTAGCATTAGATGAAAATGAAAGTATTACACATGATTTTATCGGTAAATTCGGAGGAGCTTCCGTATTACTTAAGAAAGCTCCAGAAGGTACTGGAGTGATTGCCGGTGGTCCGGCACGTGCCGTAATCGAGATGGCAGGAATCAAGAATATCCGTACAAAATCTCTTGGTTCTAACAACAAACAGAATGTTGTTCTGGCTACGATCGATGGATTACGTCAGGTAAAGACTCCGGAAGAGGTTGCTAAGCTTCGCGGTAAATCTGTTGAAGAGATCTTAGGCTAAGGAGGTAGATGAAGATGGCAAACTTAAAAGTTACATTAGTAAAATCTACAATTGGTGCTGTACCAAAGCATAAGAAGACTGTTGAAGCATTAGGCTTAAGAAAAGTAAACAAGACAGTTGAACTGCCGGATAATGCAGCAACAAGAGGTATGATTAAGCAGGTTCAACACCTGGTAAAAGTAGAAGAAGCATAAGTAATAATTCGGATAAGGAGGTGTCACAATGGATTTATCAAACTTAAGACCTGCTGATGGAGCAAAACAGAGTGATAATTTCAGAAGAGGACGTGGACACGGTTCTGGAAATGGTAAGACAGCTGGTAAGGGACACAAAGGTCAGAAAGCTCGTTCTGGAGCAACAAGACCAGGTTTCGAAGGTGGTCAGATGCCATTATATAGAAGAATACCAAAGAGAGGTTTCACGAACAGAAACTCTAAGACAATCGTTGGTATTAATGTAAGCGCTCTTGAGGTATTTGATAATGATGCTGTTGTTTCTGTAGAGACTCTGATCGAACAGGGTATCGTTAAGAATCCAAGAGATGGTGTTAAGATTCTTGGAAATGGCGAACTTACAAAGAAACTTACAGTACAGGCAAATGCATTTAGTGCAGGCGCAGTAGAAAAGATTGAGGCTTTAGGTGGAAAAGCAGAGGTGATCTAATGTTAGAAACATTCCGAAAGGCATTTCAAATTAAGGATATTCGCAAGAAAATCGGATATACGTTTTTAATGTTAATCGTGATAAGAATCGGATCACAGTTGCCGACACCGGGCGTGAATGCCGATTATATTAAGGAATTTTTTGCACAGAACACTGGTGAGGCGTTTAATTTGTTTAACGCTTTCACCGGTGGCTCTTTTGAGCAGATGTCTATATTTGCTCTGAGTATTACGCCGTACATTACATCTTCCATTATCATGCAGCTTCTTACAATTGCAATTCCAAAACTTGAAGAAATGCAAAAAGAAGGAGAAGATGGAAGAAAGAAGATTGTAGCTATCACTCGTTATCTGACAGTAGGACTTGCTTTGTTTGAGTCTACTGCCATGGCAGTCGGATTCGGACGTCAGGGATTATTGAAAGAATACAATTTTGTAAATGCTGCAATTGTAGTTCTGACACTTACAGCAGGATCTGCATTTTTGATGTGGATTGGTGAGAGAATTACAGAAAAGGGCGTAGGAAATGGTATTTCCATCGTGCTTGTAATTAATATTATCTCACGTATACCTAGTGATATGAATTCACTGTTTGAGCAATTCGTTAAGGGAAAACCGATTGCATCTGCAGGACTTGCAGTTCTTGTTATCGTTGCAATTATCGTTGCTCTTGTAGTATTTGTCGTTATTCTTCAGGATGGTGAAAGAAGGATTGCGGTACAGTATTCTCAGAAAGTTGTTGGTAGAAAAACTTATGGTGGACAGTCCAGCAACATTCCTTTGAAAGTAAATACTGCCGGTGTAATTCCAATTATCTTTGCATCCTCATTAATGCAGTTCCCGATCGTAATTGCTTCATTCATGGGCAAAGGAAATGGGACTGGAATTGGCAGCGAGATTTTACGAGGAATGAATCAGGGCAACTGGTGTAATCCAGAACATTTGAAATATACTTGGGGATTAATTGTATACATTATTCTGACTGTATTTTTTGCATATTTCTATACGTCCATTACATTTAATCCGTTAGAGATTGCAAACAATATGAAGAAAAATGGTGGCTTTATTCCAGGTATTCGTCCGGGAAAACCAACGGTTGAATATCTGACCAAGATATTGAATTATATTATATTTATTGGAGCATGTGGTCTTGTAGTTATACAGATTATCCCGATTTTCTTTAATGGATGGCTGGGAGCAAGTGTATCGTTCGGAGGTACATCGTTGATCATTATTGTCAGTGTTATTCTGGAAACTATGAAACAAATCGAATCACAGACACTTGTTCGCAATTATAAAGGATTTTTGAATAGTTAATGAACGAATGATTTTGACTCGCGGAATTTTTTTCGCGGGTTAAAATACTATAAAGGAGGAACACCCATATGAAAATTATTATGTTAGGTGCCCCTGGTGCGGGCAAGGGAACTCAGGCAAAGAAAATTGCAGCAAAGTACGACATTCCTCACATTTCAACTGGTGACATCTTTAGAGCGAACATTAAAAATGGTACTGAGTTGGGGAAAAAGGCAAAAACTTACATGGATCAGGGACTTTTAGTTCCAGATGAACTGGTTGTAGATCTGGTCGTAGATCGTGTGAATCAGGAAGATTGTAAGAATGGATATGTTCTTGACGGATTTCCGAGAACAATCCCACAGGCAGAAGCACTTGATAAAGCGCTCACTGAACTGGGACAGAAAGTTGATTATGCAATTGATGTAGATGTTCCAGATGAGAATATTGTCCGTCGCATGGGCGGAAGACGTGCTTGTGTTGGATGTGGAGCTACATATCATTTGGAATATGCACCAACAAAAGTAGAAGGAGTCTGTGATGTCTGTGGCAAAGAGCTGATTCTCAGAGATGATGATAAACCAGAGACTGTAAAAAAACGTCTTGGAGTATATCATGAGCAGACACAGCCATTGATTGATTACTATACAAATGCCGGAATTTTGAAAACTGTTGATGGAACGATTGATATTAATGATGTATTCCAGGCAATTGTAGATATTTTAGGAGAATAAGAACATGCCAATCACAATCAAATCGTCCAGAGAAATTGAATTAATGACTGAAGCCGGACGTATATTGGAAATTGTTCATAACGAATTAGGAAAGGCTCTGCGACCAGGAATGAGTACCAAGGATATCGATCGTCTGGGTGAAGAAATCATCCGCAGTTACGGTTGTATTCCATCATTTCTTAATTATAATGGATATCCAGCATCTATCTGTGTATCTGTGAATGAGGAAGTGGTTCATGGAATTCCTGACAAGCATCGAATTATTCGTGAAGGTGATATTGTCAGCCTGGATGCCGGAGTCATTTACAAAGGATATCATTCCGATGCCGCGAGAACTCACGGCATCGGAACAATCAGCAAGGAAGCAGAAGATCTGATTAGAATAACCAGAGAATGCTTCTTTGAAGGTATAAAATACGCAAAAGAAGGCAATTATTTATTTGACATTTCGGCAGCAATTGGCAATTATGCGCAGGAGCGTGGTTATGGAGTCGTTCGTGATCTGTGCGGACATGGAATTGGGACTGCGTTGCATGAAGCTCCTGAAATACCGAATTATAAGATGAACAGAAAAGGTGTAAAGCTGAAAGCCGGAATGACTTTGGCAATTGAACCGATGATTAACATAGGAACCTGGGAGGTTGACTGGTTAGATGACGACTGGACTGTTGTATCCAGAGACCGCTCACTTTCAGCGCATTATGAAAACACGGTATTAATTACCAAAGATGAACCGATACTTTTAACCTTGACCCAAGACAGCTAGGAGACGCAGTTATGGACAGATATCAGACAGGAATGCTTGCAAAATCAAAAGCGGGTCATGACACCGGTAAGGTTTATGTTATAATGGACATTGACGACACATATGTATATTTAGCGGATGGCAGAATTAGAACATTAGATAAGTTAAAAAGAAAAAAGAAAAAACATGTTCAGATTATTTGCAAAAAATATGATGTCACCGCAATTGATGACGTAGCAATCAAACGGATACTTAAGGAATGGAATAAAGAAGGAAAAAATCAGGAGGAATAAAACATGTCAAAAGCTGACGTTATTGAAATTGAAGGAACTGTAGTAGAAAAATTACCGAACGCAATGTTCCAGGTTGAGTTAGAGAATGGCCATCAGGTACTTGCACATATCAGTGGAAAGCTGAGAATGAACTTTATCAAAATCTTACCTGGCGATAAGGTAACATTGGAATTATCTCCATATGACCTTTCAAAGGGAAGAATTATCTGGAGAGATAAATAATATAAAATTATCTATTGACTTTGTTTGACAACAAGTGTTATACTATATAAGCACGTTTTTGGGTGCTTTAATATTGATGCGTATTTTTAAGCATTCAGGATGTGAGAGAACTATAGACATAGCAATGGATGAAAGGAGGATCCCCCGTGAAGGTTAGATCATCAGTAAAACCAATTTGCGAAAAATGTAAAGTTATTAAAAGAAAAGGAAGCATTCGCATTATCTGCGAAAATCCGAAGCATAAACAAAGACAGGGATAGGCACTGAACATTCAGTGAGAAGGCCGTTCGATGAGCAGAGCAAATCGAACATTCTTATGTTTATGAACAAATTAGGCGGCTGATAGTAGACACGCCAGGAGGTGTGTAGACTATTTGATATACAAGGAACACCTGTAGCCGGTGCTTTTCCTCGTATATTGCTTCTAATGCCGGCCCGTCATTACCGTTCATACGGTGGCCGGAAAGGGCATGGATACCGAACATGCCTGGGTAATGCTAAGGCAGAACCCCTATTAAAGTCGATGTAAAAAAATCAAAAAGAAAATGGAGGAAATTCACATGGCTCGTATAGCAGGTGTAGATTTACCAAGAGACAAACGTGTTGAGATCGGATTAACTTATATCTACGGAATCGGTAGACCGAGTGCAACCCGTATTTTAGCACAGGCAGGAGTTGATCCTGATATTCGCTGTAGAGATCTTACAGACGAAGATGTAAAGAAAATCAGTGCAGTAATTGATGAGACTCAGGTAGTAGAAGGTGATCTTCGTAGAGAGATCGCTCTGAACATCAAGAGATTGCAGGAGATCGGATGCTATAGAGGAATCCGTCACAGAAAAGGACTTCCGGTTCGTGGTCAGAAGACTAAGACAAATGCAAGAACAAGAAAAGGTCCTAAGAGAACAGTAGCAAATAAGAAGAAATAGGCTGAAAGCAACTTAGTGAGAGCAAGTTAAAAACGCAGCTCGAATTTAGTGCGAGGCCGTTCGCGAATCTTAGTGAATGCATAGCATGAGCTTAGCTGAGCGAACATACCAAAAAAAAGAAAGTGTAGGTTAGTTTTATTATGGCAAAGAAAGTTACAAAGAAAGTGACAAAGAAACGTGTCAAGAAAAACGTTGAACACGGACAGGCTCACATCCAGTCATCTTTTAATAACACAATCGTTACTTTAACAGATGCACAGGGAAATGCTCTTTCATGGGCAAGTGCAGGCGGTCTGGGATTTAGAGGTTCAAGGAAATCTACCCCTTATGCAGCTCAGATGGCAGCTGAGACAGCAGCTAAAGCAGCATTGGTACATGGTTTGAAATCAGTTGACGTAATGGTTAAAGGACCAGGTTCAGGTAGAGAAGCAGCAATCCGTGCCCTTCAGGCATGTGGAATCGATGTAACAAGCATTAAGGATGTTACTCCAGTACCACACAATGGTTGCCGTCCACCGAAACGCAGAAGAGTCTAATTATCAATTAATAGTTCACGTTGACGGATTGATTTATCCGAATTTAAATAGGAGGAAAACAAAAACATGGCAGTAAATAGAGTTCCGGTTCTTAAAAGATGCAGATCCCTTGGTATGGATCCGGTATATTTAGGAATTGATAAAAAGTCTAACAGACAGTTGAAAAGATCAAATAGAAAAATGAGCGAGTATGGTCTTCAGTTACATGAAAAACAGAAAGCTAAATTTATCTATGGTGTATTAGAGAAACCTTTCAGAAACTACTTTGAGAAAGCTCAGCGTATGAGTGGTATGACAGGTGACAACCTGATGAAAATGCTGGAATCCAGATTAGATAACGTAGTATTCCGTCTGGGCCTTGCAAGAACAAGACGTGAAGCCAGACAGATCGTTGATCACAAGCATGTTCTTGTAAATGGAAAGCAGATCAACATTCCATCTTACCTGATCAAAGCAGGCGATGTAATTGAAATCAAAGAATCTAAGAAGAGCTCACCAAGATATAAAGAAATCGTTGAGGTTACAGGCGGACGTCTGGTTCCAGAATGGTTAGAAGCTGATCTTGAGAACCTGAAAGGAACAGTAAAAGAACTTCCAAGACGTGAAGAAATTGATGTTCCTGTAGATGAGATGTTAATCGTCGAATTATATTCTAAATAATAACCCGTAACACCACAGGAGGTGGACTTAGTGTTTGATTTTAATAAACCCAACATTGAAATAACTGAGATTTCAGAAGATAAAAAGTATGGAAGATTTGTTGTAGAACCGCTGGAAAGAGGTTATGGTACAACATTAGGAAACTCTCTTAGAAGAATTATGCTTTCATCTTTGCCAGGAGCTGCAATCAGCCAGGTAAAGATTGATGGTGTTCTTCATGAGTTCAGTTCTATTCCGGGTGTTAAGGAAGATGTTACTGAGATTATCATGAACTTGAAATCTTTGGCTATCAAGAATACATCTGAGACAGATGAACCGAAGACAGCTTATATTGAATTCGAAGGAGAAGGCGTTGTTACGGCAGCGGACATCCAGGTGGATCAGGATATCGAGATCATGAATCCAGAGACCGTTATTGCAACATTAAACGGCGGGGCAGACAGCAAATTATACATGGAACTCACCATTACAAAGGGCAGAGGGTATGTAAGTTCTGATAAAAATAAAAACGATGAATTACCAATTGCAGTAATTCCAATCGATTCTATTTACACCCCGGTGGAACGTGTGAACCTCACTGTTGAAAACACACGTGTTGGACAGATTACAGACTTTGATAAGTTGACATTAGATGTGTACACTAATGGTACACTGCTTCCGGATGAAGCAGTCAGCCTGGCTGCAAAAGTGTTAAGCGAACATCTGAAACTCTTTATCGACCTGTCTGAAGTGGCTCAGGCTGCTGAAGTAATGATTGAAAAAGAAGATGATGAAAAAGAAAAAGTTCTTGAAATGAGTATTGACGAATTAGAATTATCTGTTCGTTCTTACAACTGCCTGAAGAGAGCAGGAATTAATACTGTAGAAGAACTTACGAACAGAACACCGGAAGATATGATGAAAGTACGTAACCTTGGACGTAAGTCTTTGGAAGAAGTACTTGCAAAATTAGATGAATTAGGATTAAGCTTAAGCAGAGGCGAAGAGTAGAACACTTAACGAATGCAAGCTGTAAGCGAAGCATGAGTTTAGTGTGAACTCTGTCCTTCGGAACTTAATGAGCGCGAGTGTAAGCGAAGTGCGATTTAGTAAGAAGGACTTCCATCAAAATGATTTTCACCAGTAAGCCCGAAGTGCGTGGTGAAGCATTTGGCTAGTAAGCCCGAAGAAGCATAACCAAGTGTTATTAATGGAGGATTTGAAAAATGGCAAAATATAGAAAACTTGGCAGAACATCAAGCCAGAGAAAAGCATTATTGAGAAACCAGGTAACAGCATTGCTTAACAACGGCAAGATCGTTACTACAGAAGCTAAGGCAAAAGAGATCCGCAAGATCGCTGAAGGCCTTATTGCAATGGCAGTAAAAGAAAAAGACAACTTTGAAGAAGTTACTGTAAAAGCTAAAGTTGCCCGCAAGGACAAAGATGGCAAGAGAGTAAAAGAGGTTGTAGACGGTAAGAAAGTTACTGTATATGACGAAGTTGAGAAGAAGATCAAGAAAGATATGCCAAGCAGACTTCACGCTCGTCGTGAGATGTTGAAAGTTCTTTACCCAGTAAAAGAAGTTCCAACAACACCAGCTGGAAGAAAGAAAAATACAAAAGAAGTTGATCTTGTTGCAAAACTCTTTGACGAAATCGCACCAAAATACGAGAATCGTAACGGTGGTTACACAAGAATCGTAAAGATTGGTCAGCGTAAAGGTGATGCAGCAATGGAAGTTCTGATTGAACTTGTATAATCTGTGTAAAATGATGACGCACTTCAGGAAACTGAAGTGCGTTTTTTTTCTGTCTATATCGTTAAATAATCTACTTATAGAAAAACTGAATACAAACTTCAAATATAGTGATATAATAAATAAACTGTGTGATGCACCAGAAAAAAGAAAGAAGGGATGTTGTTAATGAGTAGGTTAGAGATCGCTTCGCCTAAGAGAGCCAGAATTGTAATGGAAGGATTGTATAAAGACTTAGAGCGAAGAATTGAATCCAGCCCACCGGGATTATGCCCGGTAGACATGTCACGTGCATTTTTGGAATTATGCCATGCGCAGACATGTGGCAAATGTGTTCCGTGTCGAATTGGACTGGGGCAATTGAATCATTTCATCAAGGATGTACTTGATGGAAAAGCAACTATGGAGACATTGGATGTTATGGAGCAGACTGCCTTATCTATCATGGAGTCAGCCGATTGCGCCATCGGGTATGAAGCTGCAAATATGGTATATAAGGGACTGATCGGATACCGTGATGATTATGTGGAGCATATTAAAAATGGAAGATGTACCTGTACATATAATCAGCCGGTACCGTGTGTATCTTTGTGTCCGGCACATGTAGATATTCCGGGATATGTTGCTTTAGTTGGGGAAGGCAGATATGCAGATGCAATTCGTTTGATCAGGAAGGACAACCCGTTCCCGACAACATGTGGTTTTATCTGCGAGCATCCATGTGAGGCACGCTGCAGAAGAAATATGGTGGATGATTCCATCAATATTCGTGGTCTTAAGAGGGTGGCTGCTGATTTTGCTGGTGAGGTAGAGCCACCGAAATGTGCACCAAGTACAGGAAAGAGAATTGCTGTACTCGGCGGAGGTCCAGGAGGGTTAAGTGCAGCATACTATCTGCAGCTGATGGGTCATCAGGCTACGGTATATGAGATGCTTCCAAAACTTGGGGGAATGCTTCGTTATGGAATTCCGAATTATCGTCTGCCTAAGGAAAGATTAGACGAAGATATCAATGCTATTTTAAAGACTGGCGTAGAGGTAAAACATGGTCTTAAGATTGGACAGGATATCACAATTCAAGAACTGAGAGCACAATACGATGCTGTGCTGATTACGATTGGGGCAAGCACAGATAAAAAACTGGGACTGGAAGGGGAAGATGCAGATGGAGTATTATCTGCTGTTCAGTTCCTGAGAAATGTAGGCAAGAACGAGATTATGGATCTGACCGGCAAGGAAGTTGCTGTCATCGGGGGCGGCAATGTTTCTATGGATGCGGTTCGTACGGCAAAACGTCTCGGTGCTAAGAAAGTAAGTATTGTGTACAGAAGAAGAGTTGCAGATATGACAGCTCTTCCAGGAGAAATTGACGGCGCTGTTGCTGAAGGAATCGAACTTCAGACATTAAAAGCACCTGCGTCACTGGATATTGATGAAAATAATCATATCAAAGGTATTTATGTGACTCCGCAGATGGTAAGTGCAATCAAGGATGGACGAGCAAGTATCAAACCGACTGGCGAAGAGGATATTTATATTCCATGCGATGTATTGGTTGTTGCAATCGGTCAGAATATTGAGACACGCCATTTTGAGGAAGCTGGTATTCCGGTAGAACGTGGTAAGATTGTTACAAAGAGCACAGGAACCTTTGAAAATATGCCAGGAGTATTTGCAGGAGGAGACTGCGCAAGCGGCCCTGCTTCTGTAATAAAGGCAATTGCTGCAGCGAAGGTTGTAGCGGCTAATATTGATGAATATCTCGGCTATCACCATGAAATTTCCTGTGACGTAGAGATTCCAGAGGCACATCTGGATGACCGTACACCTTGTGGACGTGTGAATCTTACAGAACGAGAAGCTTGTGAAAGAGTCTGTGATTTTGAGGGTGTAGAGAACTGCATGACCGAAAAAGAAGCAAAACAGGAAGCAAGCAGATGTCTGCGGTGTGATCATTTTGGATATGGCATATTTAAGGGAGGCAGAGAGACATTATGGTAAATCTTGTAATTGATGGAAAACAAATATCCGTAAAAGAAAATACCACGATTATGGAGGCTGCCGCTCAAAATGGGATTCATATTCCTAAATTGTGTTATCTGAAAGGAATTAACGAGATCGCAGCCTGTCGTGTATGTGTAGTTGAATTAGAGGGAAAGGATAAACTGATTACCTCATGTAATAATGTTGCTGAGGAAGGTATGGTAATCCATACAAACAGTCCAAAAGTACGCAGGGACAGAAAAACCAATGTAGAGTTGATCTTATCTCAGCATAATTGTCAGTGTGTGGCATGTTCAAGAAGTGGCAACTGTAGCCTTCAGTCAGTTGCCAATGACTTGAATATTATCGATATTCCATACAAGATGGAGATCGAGAAACAGCCTTGGAATAAGAATTTTCCACTGATCCGTGATTCCTCCAAATGTATTAAGTGTATGCGGTGTATTCAGGTCTGTGATAAAGTACAGGGATTGAGTGTCTGGGATGTGGAAGGAACCGGATCCAGAACGACTGTAAATGTAGGTGGTCATAAGAACATTCAGGAAGCAGACTGTTCATTGTGCGGACAGTGTATTACACATTGTCCGGTAGGAGCATTGAGCGAGAGAAATGATACGGAAAAGGTCTGGGAAGCAATTGCAGATCCAGATAAAATTGTTGTAGCTCAGGTTGCACCGGCTGTACGTGCTGCATGGGGCGAACAGATTGGACTTGCTCCAGAAGATGCAACCATTGGAAAGATATTGGATGCCTTGAAGCGTATGGGTGTGGACTACGTGTTTGATACTGTATTTTCAGCCGATCTGACAATCATGGAAGAAGGACACGAATTTGTTCAGCGTTTTACAAATGGTGAACTGAAAGATCGCCCGATGTTTACATCATGCTGTCCAGGATGGATTCGTTTTATTAAAACACAGTATCCACATTTGGTAAAATATTTATCCTCTGCAAAATCACCACAGCAGATGTTCGGCGCAGCAATGAAGACCTACTTTGCAGAAAAACTAGGTGTATCACCAGAGAAAATCTACACCGTGTCTGTAATGCCTTGTGTTGCGAAAAAAGGCGAGAGCGAGATGGAACTGTTCTATGGAGAATATGCAGGACATGACATTGATACAGTAATCACGACCAGAGAGCTGGTAAGAATGATTCGTTCTGCACACATCAGCCCTGATACATTGGTAGATATTGAAAGCGACCGCCCGATGCAGGCTGGTACAGGAGCTGGTGTCATCTTTGGAGCAACTGGCGGTGTAATGGAAGCAGCGCTTCGATCCGCATATTATATCATCAAAGGAGAAAATCCACCGGCAGATGCATTTACTGCAGTAAGAAGTCAAGGCTTCAACGAAAATGATGGTGTACAGGAAGCAGATTTCCAGATTAATGATATTACCGTCAGAACCGCTGTTGTAAGCGGTCTTGGCAATACCAGAGCACTGCTTGATAAGATAGAACGAGGAGAAGTACACTACGACTTCGTAGAAGTTATGGCATGTCCAGGAGGCTGCGTAGGCGGAGGCGGACAGCCAATCCACGATGGTGAAGAGCTGGCCTTTGAACGCGGCAAGAACCTGTATTATCTGGATGATAATTATGACATTCGATTCTCACATGAGAATCCAGATATCCTTCAAATGTACGAAGAATATTTTGAAAAACCAATGTCACATAAAGCGCATATGCTGTTACATACAGAACATGATGCAAAAATAGTAAATTACGGCAAAGGATTTTAAAAAATAGTTAATAGGGGACGTAGTAAAATTAAAAAATACTACGTCCCCTGTTATTTTTTTGTCATTATCGTTAAAAAAATATCAAAAACATATTGACAAATAATTAACACACAGTTATACTATGACCATTGAAACGATAGTAACACAGTTACAGGGAGGATAATCAAAATGGCAAAGAAAAAAGAGGCAGTACCAGAGATTATTGATAATGTCGAAGCTCTTGAAGCAAAGATGAAGGCGATGAGAGAAGCACAGAAGATCTTCGCTACATTCACACAGGAGCAGGTAGATAAGATCTTCTTCGAGGCAGCAATGGCAGCAAACAAGATGCGAATTCCTCTTGCAAAACAGGCAGTTGAGGAAACTGGTCGTGGTATCGTGGAAGATAAGGTTATTAAGAATCATTACGCAGCAGAGTATATTTACAATGCTTATAAGAATACCAAGACTTGCGGAGTTATTGAAGAAGACCCAGCATATGGAATTAAGAAGATTGCGGAACCAATTGGCCTTGTAGCGGCAGTTATTCCTACAACTAACCCAACATCAACAGCAATTTTCAAAACATTGATCTGCTTGAAGACCAGAAATGCAATTATCATCAGTCCACATCCGGCAGCAAAAGCCTGTACGATCGCTGCAGCAAAGATTGTTCTGGATGCAGCTGTCAAAGCAGGAGCACCGGAAGGAATTATCGGATGGATTGACGTTCCGTCCCTGGAACTTACCAATACAGTTATGAGAGATGCAGATATTATCCTTGCAACAGGTGGACCTGGAATGGTGAAGGCTGCATACTCTTCAGGAAAACCGGCACTTGGCGTTGGACCTGGAAATACTCCTGTTATTATTGACGAGACAGCAGATATCAAGATGGCAGTAAATTCTATCATTCATTCTAAAACATTTGACAATGGTATGATCTGTGCATCCGAACAGTCTGTAACGGTGCTCGACAGTATCTATGATGAAGTAAAGAAAGAATTTGCATATCGTGGATGCTATTTCCTGAAAAAAGGCGAAGAGCTGGATAAAGTTCGTAAGACTATCATTATCAACGGTGCCTTAAATAATAAGATCCCAGGAAAATCTGCATATGAGATTGCAAAACTCGCAGGTGTAGATGTTCCGGAAGATACCAAGATCTTAATCGGTGAAGTGGAATCCGTTGATATCTCTGAAGAATTTGCGCATGAGAAATTATCTCCGGTACTTGGAATGTACCGAGCAAAAACATTTGATGAAGCCCTTGCAAAAGCTGAACAGTTGGTAGCAGATGGCGGATATGGACATACATCTTCTCTGTATATTCATCCTGCAGAGAAAGAGAAGATTGCAAAACATGCAGAAGCAATGAAGACTTGTCGTATCTTAATCAATACTCCATCTTCTCAGGGCGGTATCGGTGATCTTTATAACTTTAAACTTGCTCCATCTCTTACACTTGGATGTGGTTCTTGGGGAGGCAACTCTGTATCTGAGAACGTAGGTGTAAAACATCTGATTAACATTAAGACGGTCGCAGAGAGGAGAGAAAATATGCTGTGGTTTAGAACACCTGAGAAAGTATACTTTAAGAAAGGCTGTATGCCGGTGGCACTCGATGAACTCGGAACAGTGATGCACAAGAAAAAAGCATTTATCGTAACAGATACCTTCTTATATAAAAATGGTTATGTAAAACCAATTGAAGAGAAATTAGACCAGATGGGAATTCAGCATACATGCTTCTATGAAGTAGCACCAGATCCGACTCTGCAGTGTGCACAAAAAGGAACAGACCAGATGAGAGCATTTGAACCAGATACAATCATCGCACTTGGCGGTGGATCTGCAATGGATGCAGCGAAAATTATGTGGCTGATGTATGAGCATCCAGAAGCAAACTTTGAAGACATGGCTATGGACTTCATGGATATTCGCAAGAGAGTATTTACCTTCCCAAAAATGGGAGAGAAAGCCTACTTTGTTGCAATCCCGACATCTTCTGGTACAGGTTCTGAAGTGACACCATTTGCCATCATCACTGATGCAGAGACAGGCGTAAAATGGCCGATTGCAGATTACGAATTACTTCCAGATATGGCAATCGTCGACGTAGATAATGCAATGACAGCTCCAAAAGGACTGACAAGCGCATCCGGTATCGACGTTATGACACATGCAATCGAAGCATACGTATCCATTATGGCAACAGACTACACAGATGGACTTGCAATGAAAGCCGTTAAGATGGTATTCGATTATCTGCCATCTGCATATGCAAACGGAGCCAATGACCCAATCGCAAGAGAAAAGATGGCAAATGCATCCTGTATGGCTGGTATGGCATTCGCAAATGCTTTCCTTGGCCTGAACCACTCCATGGCCCACAAACTTGGAGCATTCCATCACTTGCCACACGGTGTCGCAAACGCAGTTCTCCTGACAGAAGTCATGAGATACAATGCAGCAGAAGTTCCGACCAAGATGGGAACATTCTCCCAGTACCAGTATCCACACGCACTTGCAAGATACGCAGAATTAGGACGCTTTGCCGGATGCCAAGGCAAGACAGACGAAGAAGTATTCGAAAACTTCCTCGCAAAACTGGAAGACCTCAAAGAAAAGATCGGAATCAAAAAATCCATCAAAGAATACGGAATCGACGAGAAATACTTCCTCGATACATTGGATGATATGGTTGAACAAGCCTTCAACGACCAGTGTACAGGAGCAAACCCGAGATATCCACTCATGAAAGAAATGAAAGAAATCTATCTGAAGTGTTACTACGGTTAATATTAGGGACGTAGACTTTTTAAAAAAGTCTACGTCCCTAATTGTGTTTTGTGGTGTACCTAAATGGAAAAAGGGGTGTACCCAAATGAATAAGGTTAATTATTTAACAATAAAAATATGCAATAAAAATAAGTTAAAAAAATATCAAATTACTCTTTCCAAATGAAATTTAAGGGTGTATAATGCAGTTAACAAATAAAAGATCGGAAGTATTATACAAGGAGGCACAGCTTATGAAACTTGAAGGAAGTAATTTGATCGTGAAACGTCCGTACAAAGAAGTCTACAAATGCGATAAAGAGATTGTCAAGGTATTCGAGACCACACATCCAAAATCTGCAGTGTTTAATGAGGCGTTGAATACAGTAAGAGTAGAGGAATCAGGATTGGATATTCCGCAATTAAAAGAGGTTACACAGATTGATGGCAAATGGGCTCTGGTTATAGAGTATAAAGAAGGAAAGACTTTGGAAGAGATGATGAAGGTGGACCATGATAATCTGGAAAAATATATGTCAGATTTTGTGGATCTGCAGCTGAAGGTTCAGAGTAAGAAAGCGCCGATGCTTAACAAATTAAAGGATAAACTGGCGAGACAGATTAATGGACTAAAAGAATTAGATGCAACACAGAGGTATGAATTGTTGACCCGTCTGGAGAGTATGCCGAAGCACACTAAGCTTTGCCACGGTGATTTTAATCCAAGTAATGTAATTGTAGGAAAGAATGGCAAGATGACGGTTGTTGACTGGGCGCATGCGACCCAGGGAAATGCCAGTGCGGATGCAGCTATGACTTACCTTCTTTTTGCACTGAAAGATCAGGATGCAGCTGACCTCTATATGAAGCTTTTCTGCAAGAAGAGTGACACTGCAAAGCAGTATGTACAGCAATGGCTTCCAATCGTAGCAGCATCACAGTTAGAAAAAGATAATGAGCTGGAAAAAGATTTCCTCATGAAATGGATTGACGTTATGGATTATCAATAGCCATGTTGAATAAAAGAGAATAAAGTAAAAGAGAACAGAGTAAAAGAGAATAAAGTAAAAGAGAGAGAATACGGAAAATAAATTCCATATCCTCTCTCTTATGTTATATGATGAGATACATATTATCTATCTGCGAAGTTAATAAGCAAGATAAAAATATCATATTAAAATATTAATAAAAGACATTTCCACCAATATTAATTCCCTGAACTCCAGAACCAGCATAATTGAAGTTATAGCAATGAATAACTGCAGAGTGCCGTGCACCGCCCAAAGCGGCCTGTGCAACAGAATATGCTGTGGAGGATGGTCCCTTTGCAAGGACACGCTCCAAAGAACCGTTCCAGGTAGGACTAAATTGTCCAGACTGATAAATGACACCGCGTAAGGTGCTTGGATAACTCGGGCTGGCAACACGGTTCATGATAACCGTTGCTACAGCTAACATACCATCATAGCTATTACCGGCCTCACATTGGAGTAAAGCGGCAAACAAAGCTACATCTGAGGTGGAAGCATCGATTGGATTTCCTCCGTTGGTAGTTGAACCTGAAGAACCATTGTTGTTCTGATCACCATTGCCAGGCGATGTGACAGAACCAGCAATCTGATTATTCTGTGCAGTTTTACTTGCTTCCTCAGCGGCACGTGCACGGTCCAGCTGTTCTTTATAATCATCCAATTGTCCGGAAGTAGAAGCAATCTTTGAGTTGAGCTCTTCTTCTTTTGCGGTCAGATCACTTTGCATTTGTGCAAGTTCTTCCTGCTTTGCAGTCAGATCCTCTTGCTTTTTTTCTACATTGACACGAACCTCTTTTAACTCGTCCAACATATGTCTGTCATACTCACTGATAGTTGAGACATATTCTGCCTTATTCAGAAAATCAGCCATATCTTCTGAAGAAAATAATATCTGCAATAAAGAAACATTGCCACCTTCATACATGAATTTGATTCTATCTTTCATGGAATCATACTGCAGTTCTTCATTTAATTGAGCTGCGGCCAAATCCAGCTTGGCTTTCTCGACCTCAGCTGATAAGTCCTCAATCTGAGCTGCGGCAGAGTCTAACTCAGCGCTTAGAGCAGATAACTGGCTGTTCAAATCATCTAACTGATCTTGTAATCCACCAGTCGTTATCTCCAATTCATCAGCAGAAGGCGCTGCGAATACCGGAATATTTGTAGAAGCAATTGTTACGGTGGAGATAGCAATTGCTATGAGTGACCGTAATATACGTTGCTTTTTTGGGTTTATCATATTCATATCCTTTCTATCTACGATAAGTGCACAACATATTATACAACAAATTGCTTTATAAAGCAAACTTTGTTAGAATAGAATATAGAATTTAAGATTGAGAGGAATGCATATGAAAAAATATGAAGAAGAGCATTATAAATATGACAATATAAAAAAACATATTTATCCTTGGATAAAAGAAGAACTTACAGATACACAGGCCTTGAATGGCAAGAGGATTTCTGAACAGGATACTCCTGTTGTGGCATTTATCGGTGATTTGAAGATTATATTTGTTATTAAAAGAAGCGATGAAGCATATGAAGTTCTAAAGGATAATATGCTTCCGCCGGAATGCGATATTGAGGAATTATATCACACAGCTTGTGAGAATTTGAACAGAGATGTAGAATTTGTCATTGCAAATACCTGGTATGGCGGATTTGCGGTTCTTGCAGACGGACACCATGAAGCAAGTGCTTTATGCTTTAAGCATATCTGGCAAGTTTGTGTAGACAAATTAAAAGACGATCTGATCATTATGGTGCCGGCAAAGGATACGATCCTATTTGCACCAGCCGGACAGAAACAGGTTGTAGAAAAGTTAATCGAACATGGAGAACAGGCGTATGAACAGGCTCAGAATAAGATTAGCAGATCGCTGATGTTATTTTCGAAAGACAGAAAGGAATTATCTGAATATGAGAAGTAAGACAAAATTAATAGCGCTTGATCTGGACGGAACGCTTCTGACTTCAGAGAAAAAGATTACGCCGTATACTGGGAAGATATTGCAGGATGCTGCGGCACAGGGAATTATTGTGATGCCGGCGACAGGAAGACCAATCAGTGGAATCCCCAAAGAATTATTTGATATTCTTGATTTTAAGTATGCGGTAACCGCCAACGGGGGAAGAATCATTGATATGAGACAGAACAAGGCAATCTATGAGTGCCCCGTTCCATTAGAAACAGCGAGAATACTTCTGGACATATTCGAACATTATGATACCTTAAGAGAGATTTATTATGATGGCAAGGGATATGCCGAGAAAGATGCATTGGAGGACATTGATCGTTATCTTGAAGAGGCGCCGATGGCAGATTATCTGGTGAAGACCCGAATTGCAGTACCTGATATTCGTGCAAAGTTTGAGGAGGAAAATAGAGGAAGTGACAAGGTACAGGCAATATTTGCGAATATAGAAGACCGCAATGCAGCACTGGAAGAGTTAAAAGCAATACCGGATATAGAGGTTACAGGTGCACTGACTAAGAATATAGAGGTTAATGCAGCTGGTGTAAGTAAAGGAAATGCTTTGATTCAGCTCGGAATGATCCTTGGAATTAGCCGGGAAGAAATTATGGCATTTGGAGATGGATCGAATGATTTGAGCATGATACATAAGGCAGGTATTGGTGTTGCGATGCTTAATGGAACTGAAGAGGTAAGAGCAGCGGCAGATTATGTGACGACACTGTCGAATGACGAAGATGGAGTTGCACATTTTATAGAAGAGCATGTGCTGCAGTAAGAAAAGGAGAGAAAAATGTTAGATGTATTAAAAGTAATCATTCTGGGAATTGTTGAAGGTATTACGGAGTGGCTTCCTGTCAGCAGTACAGGGCATTTGATTCTGGTAGGGGATCTGCTTTCGCCAAGTATGAGCGATGAATTTATGGAAATGTTTAATGTTGTGATTCAATTGGGAGCGATTATGGCAGTCGTAGTTCTGTATTTTCATAAATTGAACCCATTCTCGCCAAAGAAAACCCAGAAGCAGAAGATGCTTACCTGGCAGATGTGGATTAAGGTATTGATTGCATCTGTTCCAGCTGCAGTGATAGGATTGTTGTTTAATGATATTTTGGATGAGATATTCTATAAACCATTGCCTGTAGCAGTTATGTTGATTGTCTATGGTATTCTCTTTATAATTGTAGAAAATCGGAATGCAGGAAGAAGAGCAACTGTAAGAAAAATCTCGGAGCTGACGGTTCCAATGCTTCTGTGGATTGGATTTTTTCAAATGTTAGCGTTAATTCCTGGAACTTCCAGGTCGGGTGCTACGATAATAGGAGCTTTGTTGATTGGTATTTCTAGAGAAGTGGCTGCGGAATTTACCTTCTTTCTTGCAATTCCGGTCATGTTTGGTGCAAGCTTCCTGAAGTTAGTAAAATTTGGGCTCCACTTTACAGGTTCAGAATTGGGACTTTTGCTCTTGGGATGTCTGGTGTCATTTGGATTGTCAATTGTTGCCATCAAGTTCTTGATGGGATATATCAAGAAGCATGATTTCAAGGTATTTGGATATTACAGAATCGTGTTGGGAGCTTTGATTATTCTTGTGACGATTGTTCAGGCATTTCTTGCATAAAAATTTATCCATAGTCAAGTGGCTTTTTCCTGTAAAATATGTGGAAAAATCCACTTGTTTTTTATGGAAAATATGATAGAATATGAACTAGCTTGTATTTTTATGCAGAATAATAAATAAAGCAAATTGGAGGAGATTAGGTATGAAACTGAAAAAAATAGTTAGTGTATTATTAGTAGCTGCATGTGTATTCTCATTGGCAGCATGTGGATCTAAGAAAGATTCTGGAGAATCTGAGGATGGTGGCAAGGCTGACAAATTGGTAATGGCTACCAACGCAGAATTCCCACCGTATGAATACCATGAGGGTGATGAAATTGTTGGAATCGATGCTGAGATTGCAGAAGCTATTGCAGAAGAACTTGGCATGGAACTAGAGATTGAAGATATGGCATTTGATTCTATCATTCCGGCAGTTACAGCAGGAAAAGCTGATATAGGTGTTGCTGGTATGACTGTTACGGAAGACCGTAAGGAAAGTGTAGACTTTTCAGAGCCATATGCAACAGCAACGCAGGTTGTTATTGTAAAAGAGGACAGCGATATTGCAGGACCAGACGATCTGGTAGGAAAGAAAGTCGGTGTACAGTTGGGAACAACAGGTGATATCTATGCAAGTGATATCGAAGATGCAACTGTTGAGCAGTATAACAAAGGTTTTGAAGCGGTTCAGGCATTGACACAGGGCAAGATCGATGCAGTTGTAATCGATGGTCAGCCTGCAAAAGAGTTCGTAAAAGAAGCAGAAGGCCTTAAGATCTTAGATGAAGCATTTACAGAAGAGGAATATGCAATTGCAATCGCAAAAGACAATACAGAGTTGAAAGACCAGATCAACGATGCTCTTGCAAAGTTAAAAGATTCTGGTAAGTTAGACGAAATCATTGGAAAATACATTAAAGCAGACGCTGAATAATCAGAGAGTAAGGATGTAGGGTATGTTACAGACATTTCAGGATAAATTTTATCTTAATTTTATAAAAGATGACCGTTGGAAATATATACTGGATGGATTGGGTGTTACACTCAGGGTAACGTTTTTTGCAGTTTTGATCGGTATTGTATTAGGTTTTCTGGTAGCAGTAGTCCGCTCCACTTGTGATAAGACAGGAAAACTTAAGATTTTGAACGCAATTTGTAAGCTTTATCTGACAGTAATCCGTGGAACACCAGTAGTTGTACAGCTGTTGATTATCTATTTTGTAATTTTCGGAAGTATGGATATCAGCAAGGTAATTGTTGCAGTAATGGCGTTCGGATTGAATTCGGGAGCGTACGTGGCAGAGATCTTCCGTTCGGGAATTATGTCTGTGGACAGCGGGCAGTTCGAGGCAGGAAGAAGTCTTGGATTTAATTACGCCCAGACTATGATTTATATTATAATGCCGCAGGCATTTAAGAATGTTTTGCCGGCTTTGGGAAATGAGTTTATTGTACTTTTGAAAGAGACGTCTGTATCTGGTTATATTGCCCTGCAGGATCTTACCAAAGGCGGAGATATCATCAGAAGTCGTACATATGACGCTTTTATGCCTTTGATCGCTGTTGCATTGATTTATCTTGCAATGGTACTTATATTTACAAAGCTTGTAAATATTCTGGAAAGGAGGTTAAGAAGCAGTGACCACTAATCAAGGAGATACCTTAATTAAGGTAGAAGGATTACATAAGATCTTCGGGGAACTGCATGCGCTTAACGGAGTTTCCGAGGAAATAAAGAAAGGGGAGGTAGTAGTAATCGTTGGACCGTCTGGTTCTGGAAAATCTACTTTCCTGCGTTCATTGAATCTGTTAGAAGTACCTTCCAGAGGCCATGTGTATTTTGAAGGTGTTGATATAACAGATAAAAATGTAGACATTAATAAGCATCGTCAGAAGATGGGAATGGTATTCCAGCACTTTAATCTGTTCCCGCATAAGACGATTCTGCAGAATATTACGCTGGCACCAATCAAGCTTCTCGGACAGAAGACAGAAGATGCGCAGAAGCGGGCAATGGAACTGTTGGAATTGGTTGGGCTGCAGGAAAAAGCAAATGCTTATCCATCTCAATTATCAGGCGGACAGAAGCAGCGCATTGCGATTATCCGTTCCCTGGCAATGGATCCAGATGTTATGCTTTTTGATGAGCCGACATCAGCCCTTGATCCAGAGATGGTCGGTGAAGTTCTGGAGTTGATGAAGCAGCTTGCGAAAGATGGAATGACGATGGTGGTAGTGACCCATGAGATGGGATTTGCCAAAGAAGTCGCTTCCAGAGTTATTTTTATGGATGAAGGACAGATCAAAGAACAGGGAACTCCGAAAGAGTTCTTTGAACATCCGAAGGATCCGAGACTTCAGGAGTTCTTATCGAAGATATTGTAATAGAATATGATGTGTTAAAAGGATATCTTACAAAATGAGATATCCTTTTTTATATAAAATTGACTATTACTATAAGTGAACCCGAATATAGACATTAACGATTGGACAGAGATTTTTATCTTTAATATAATAAAATCAATATTTAAAAGTGTTTTTAGAATGGTAAATGATGTCGCAAAATGGGGGCATATATACATGAAAGAGAATTTTGACTTAAATGTCTGTTACAGAAAAGTATTTGAAATATTAAGTACAGAATGTAATATGCAAAAAGTAATCAACAGTATTGCAGATTATGCGGAAGTATCTTTTTTGGTAGTGGATATCGGAGGAAAAGTACTGGCTGCTTCTGACAAAAAACTGGATATAGGATGTCTGTCAGAACAAGAGATTGCTTACAAGGAATCTATGATTAAAATTATCTCTAAATGTATAGAATGTCAAAATAAGAATGAACAAAAAACATCTACTTATATAGAAGATGATAGAGAGTATAAAGTAGTTAATTCTATAGAAGTCAAAGGAAATACGGAAGGCTTTTGCATCGAAATGATTTCTTCAGATGCGGAGATGTCAGAAGATGAAAAAGAGATGATTTGTCAGGTAAATGACATCACCTGTCAGGCGTTGGGAATGATGCTTGAACGTTATGGAACACAGGTCCATTATCATTCGTCTACCCTTAGGCGTATGATTGCAAGGAGCTTGTTTGAAGGAGAAACTGAAGAACGGTTGAGACTTAAGGGTATGCAGGAAATGTATGATGCATATGTAAAAGCACCATTTATTGTTGCTACTCTGGAATTAAAAAAAGATAGCATGATCCAGCTTCAGAAAGCCGGAAATCAGATAATGGATGTATATCACAATTCATTTGTATATATTAAGGAACGTACATTGTGTGTATTATTTTGCGATATTCATCTGGAAGAAACAGAAGGAATTATACGACATATTTTGGATGAAATCTGCGAGAAGTATGATATGCTCTGTGGATTTAGTGATGTATTTGAAAAAAGTGAACTGATTGATAAAAAAAGTTTTATGGCGTTAAGAGCACTTGAGATTGGGCGAAAAGTGGAACCGGATAAGAGACTATATATGGAATATGATTACTATATTCAGATCGTTTGTTCCTGTGCAGCGCCTTATATTGGGAAAGCGAGATATCTGGAAGATGAGCTTTTACAATTAAAATACGAGGATGAAGCGAAAGGGACTGAATTTTATAATACATTAAAAGAATATTTGCTTCATGGCAATAATGTAAGCATGACATCAAAGAAGTTATATATTCATCGGAATACGATGATCTATAGGCTTGGGAAAATTAATGAAATATTGGATGTAGATATTAATGATCCGGTAGTTTCCAGGCGATTAATGCTCAGTATTATGCTTCAGGAGCAGGAGGAGAGCATGTGATTGTGCAGTTTGCATAATTGAGAGAACGATGTTTGTATGGAGAATAATTGGAATTTTGGGAAGCATATGCTAAGATCCCATCTTTGACACTTAAAAGAAGAATAAACAGCCATAATACCTGTAATTACGGGCACTGTGGCTGTTTGTTCGTTTGCATCGATATGTACTATATTTTTGATTTTGTGCTATTTATCTTTTTTG
>NZ_JAFBIX010000029.1 GCF_021531895.1 Faecalicatena contorta
TGGGTGCTCTTGACATGTTCGTTCATTTTTGCTATTAAATAGACAACGGCTTAACCGCAGAAAACTGCCATTAAGCCGCTTAATTATCATAGAAGATCTCAATTTACAGAAAAAATTTCACACCGTCATGTTTATACTTCCTGTTCTCCCTGGATATTCTCGCTCTTAATACGTCCCTTCTCTACATTTGGAAGAATGAAATTCTGATAAGCATATTCCCAGAGAGTCTCTGACCCCTCGGCAGTATTCTGGTTTCTTTTCATAATCTGTTCCAGATGCACTCCATGCTCTACCCAGGCTTTTCCATCGGTTGCATCGTTGAGCATCACCGGCTGCAGATTATCCATCGTTCGTGCAAAACGGGCTTCCTTCGTCTCTCTTGCTTCAAATTCTTCCCATATCTTTTTGAATTTTTCACCCTGATCAGGCGGCAGCAACCCAAAGATTCGTTCTGCCGCTTTCTGTTCACGTTCCTTCTGTGTCTTCTTCGCCTCTTCATCGTAAGCATACGTATCGCCGGCATCAATCTCGACAATATCATGGATCAAAAGCATGGTGACCGTCTTAAGCACATCAATCTCTTCATTGGCATATTCGCTGAGCAGAATCGTCATGATTGCCATATGCCATGCATGTTCCGCATCATTTTCCTTACGCCTGCCATCCGACAGATAGGTCTGACGGCCGATAAATTTCTCTTTGTCAATCTCACGTATAAATTCAAATTGTTGTTCCAGACGATCCATCTCTCATTCCTCCATTATCCTGACCAAACACTTCTATCTTAGGCACTTCTCTCAAACTGCGAATTGTAAAGCTCTGCATAGAAACCATTTTGAGCCAGCAGTTCTTCATGATTGCCCTGTTCTATGATATCTCCATCCTTCATGACCAGTATCAGATCCGCATCCCGAATCGTAGACAAACGGTGTGCAATAATAAAACTTGTTCTTCCACGCATCAGGTTATCCATCGCTTTCTGGATTCTTACTTCTGTACGTGTATCTACAGAACTGGTCGCTTCATCCAGAATCAGGATCTTTGGATCTGCCAGAATTGCCCTCGCAATGGTCAAAAGCTGCTTCTGTCCCTGAGACACATTACTTGCTTCTTCATTCAATTCCATATTGTAGCCACCCGGCAGCGTCTGAACGAACCGATGTACATATGCCGCATTGGCTGCTTCTACCACTTCTTCATGAGTTGCATCCAGCTTCCCATAACGGATATTCTCTTCAATACTACCCTTAAACAGCCAAGTATCCTGCAATACCATTCCGAACATCTGTCGCAATTCACTTCTGTTAAAATCACGGATATCGTGCCCGTCAACTTTGATAGAGCCACTGTTCACATCATAGAATCTCATCAATAATTTTACCATAGTTGTCTTTCCGGCGCCAGTCGGTCCCACAATTGCAATCTTCTGTCCCGGTTCGACTTTTGCGCTGAACTCCTTAATGATCGTATGATCCGGATTGTATCCGAATTTTACATGGTCAAATTCCACCCGGCCTTCCAGACCTTCTACAGATACAGCATTTGGAACTGTCTGATCTTCTTCTGGTTCCTCCAAAAATTCAAACACACGCTCAGAAGCTGCTGCCGTTGACTGTAGCATATTTGCTACCTGTGCCACCTGTTGAATTGGTTGTGTGAAGTTACGTACATATTGGATAAATGACTGAATATCACCAACCTCAATGGCATTTTTCATTGCCAGATATCCGCCCAGAATAACGACTGCTACATATCCAAGATTACCGACAAACTGCATGATCGGCATCATCATTCCTGACAAGAACTGTGACTTCCAGGCTGACTGGCACAGGATATCATTATCCTTATCAAAAGCAGCGATTACGTCATCCTCTTTATTGAATGCCTTCACAATATTGTGTCCACCATAGACCTCTTCCACCTGTCCATTGACATGTCCCAGATACTCCTGCTGCCTCATGAAATATTTCTGAGAATGCTTAACGATTACAGAAATCAATCCCATGGAAAGCGGCAGGATTAAAATAGCAATCACAGTCATCAGAGGACTGATGCTAAGCATCATGACCAGTACACCTATAATTGTCGTTACCGATGTAATGACCTGTGTTGCACTTTGGTTAAGGCTCTGACTTAACGTATCTACATCATTGGTAATACGAGATAATATCTCTCCATGAGTCATCTTATCAAAATAATTCATCGGGAGCCGATTGATTTTCTCAGAGATTTCTTTTCTTAAACGATAAGTTAACTTCTGTGACACTCCCGTCATAATGTATCCCTGGATAAAGGAAAATAATGCACTACAGATATACAGACATAATAACGTCAGCAATATTCTGGCAATCTTGTCAAAATCAATTCCACTTCCGCCGGATATCTTTCCAACCAGACCATTAAAAATCTCTGTGGTCGCTTTTCCAAGAACCTTTGGACCTACAATATTAAATATCGTACTTCCAATGGCAAATAAAATCACAAAAAGCAATGCAATCTTATACCGCCCGAGGTAGGTCATCAATTTTCCCATTGTTCCTTTAAAATCCTTGGCCTTTTCACCCGGCATATTGCCGTGGCCAGGTCCATGTCCATGTCCCATGCCTTTTGCCATATTAACCTACCTCCTTCATATCTTCTTCCAGTTCTTTTTCTGACAACTGGGAAGATGCAATCTGATAATAAGTGTCACAGTTTCTCAATAACTCTTTATGCGTTCCTTTGCCCACAATCTTTCCATCATCCAATACAATAATCTGTTCCGCATGCAAAATAGTACTGATTCTCTGTGCAACGATCATTACTGTACTGTCTTCCGTCTTTTCTTTTAATGCAGCACGTAAGGTTACGTCCGTTTTATAATCTAACGCAGAAAAACTATCATCAAAGATATAGACATCCGGATGTTTCGCAATTGCTCTGGCAATGGATAGTCTCTGCTTCTGTCCACCGGATACATTGGAGCCTCCCTGTGAGATCGTACTATGATACTTCTTTTTCTTCGTATCGATAAACTCGGTTGCCTGTGCAATCTCTGCCGCTTCTTTCATCTCATCCTCTGTTCCTTCGGAGTTTCCATACAGAATATTGGAAGCAATATCACCAGAGAAAAGGATTCCTTTCTGTGGAACATATCCCAACTTCGCACGTAAGTCATGCTGTGTGATATCACGAATGTCTTCCCCGTCAATTGTAATCTTTCCTTCTGTCACATCATAGAACCTTGGAATCAGATTTACCAATGTTGATTTCCCACATCCGGTACTTCCGATAAACGCAGTTGTCTGTCCTGGCTTCGCGGTAAATGAAATATCATGCAGAACATCTTCTTCCGCTCCAGGATATCGGAATGACACATGATCGAAAGTAACCTCTCCCTTTCCATCTTCTGGAAGACTCTGAGGCTGGTCAGGATCCAGAATTGATGCATCACTGGTCAAGACTTCATCCACACGATCTGCAGAGACAGCCGCTCTCGGCAGCATAACAGATATCATACATATCATCAGGAAAGACATGATAATCTGCATCGTGTACTGAATAAACGCCATCATATCTCCCACCTGCATGTTCCCGTCATTGATACTGTGACCGCCAGTCCATACGATCAATATAGAAATACAGTTCATGATCAGCATCATCAATGGCATCATAAAGGTCATGGCTCTATTTACAAACAGGTTAATTCTGGTCAGATCTTTATTCGCTTTATCAAATCGCTGCTCTTCATATTTTTCTGTACTGAAAGCACGAATGACTGAAAGGCCTGTTAAAATCTCACGACTGACCAGATTCAACCGGTCTACCATATTCTGCACAATTCTGAACTTTGGCATTACAACGATGAACAATACGCTGACGACCATTAAGATCAAGATAACTGCAAGTGCTATAATCCAGGACATATCAACGTTGGTATTAAACACTTTCCAGACGCCTCCAAACGCCATGATTGGAGCATACAGGACCATCCTGAGAATCATAACTGTCAGCATCTGAATCTGCTGAATATCATTCGTACTTCTCGTAATCAGAGATGCTGTTGAAAACTTGTCAAACTCACTGTTGGAGAATCCGACTACTTTACGGAAGACGTCTCTTCGAAGTCCGCGGCCGACCTTTGCACCTACAAGCGAAGCCAACAGACCAACAATAATACTTGCTGCCATTCCCAACGCTGCCAGCGCAAGCATTTTTCCTCCTGTAATCAAAATATACTTCTTCTCTAAAGCATCTGTATCAATTCCTACATTTTCATAAGCATGCTTAATATACACTGCTGCCGTCTGTTCAACCATAGAGTCCGGCATGGAATCCAACTGACTCTCTATCTCATCTATGACCGAATCTCTCTGTTCCTCTTCCATCATACCGAAGAGATCATAGATGGACATCTGACTTATATCAGGTACCTGCTTTATCTGCTCTTCCATCTGACTCTTCATCTGCTCTTCCATCTGTTTTGTGGTGTCACTTCCCGAGTCAAAGCCTTCGGTCAAAAGCATCGGTTTCCCAAGAATTGCTGCCAGATCATCCATTTTCCTATTATTATCTTCTACCGATTCTTTCAATTCCAGTACAGTTCCGTCATAATCATAATCCTGCTCACTCTTTTCATAAGAATTTTTCACTGTCTCCTGATCATCAGAATGCACGAACAGAAGCAAATGATTCAAGTCCTCTTCTGCAATCGTCAAAGGAACTTTCTCATCAACACCACTTTGTTGAATTCCTATATTGACAATATCAGATGTGTATGTCGGCAAAGACAGATCACAGTACGCCTGTACAACTAATACACACAACACAGCGAAAACAACACCTGCATATGGTTTTAAGAATTTTATTAATTTGCGCATATCTTACCTTTCCTTTCAACTAGTATTTTCTATTCAAGTCTGCAATCATGCGGCATCGGGGGACGCGTCTTTTCCATGACCGTTTTGATGTCCATACCCTTAAACTCTCTGGAATCGAGAAGATTCTGCCTCATTTCCATAAGAAGCCGACGGAGGAGCATCCTCTCTTCCGGAGAAATTCCATGATATACAATGTCTTCCATGCCAGTCAGTACATGCTTTAATTCCTCTATACATTCTCTTCCCCGATCAGATAACTGAATCTGAATAACCCTTTGGTCTTTTGCGTCCGGTTTCTTCAAAATCAGCCCCTGGTCCTCTAACTTTCTCAACGCAACCGTCATAGAAGGCGGTGTAATTCCAATCTTCTCTGCCAATTGCCGTTGAGACATCTTCCCCTCACAATACAGAACAAACAAGATTCCAGCCTGATTTGGCTTGACACCCAGCGCTTCCATACCTTTCATCGCCCGATATCGACTGATATGTGCTACCTGATGCAATAATATAAAAATAGAAGCATCCTCAAATTTTTCCATACTGCACCTCCTTATATATTCATAAAACAAATCTAAAATTAATTAGATATCTAACGGTTATATTAGGCATTATAGATATATATGTCAACACTTTTATATTTATTTAAGAATTATTATGGGAAATTTAACAAAAGAATAATTAGATAAATTAAGAATAGGGGACGGGGGAAAATGAAAAATCCCCCGTCCCCAACTATTACAGTGTGTCGGAATCAAGAACGATTGTGAATGGACCGTCGTTTACGAGGCTGACTTTCATATCTGCTCCGAACTGACCTCTTTCTACCACGTTTACCTGCTCTTTGCATTTTGCGATGATGTATTCGTACATATCGGATGCCATGTCAGGTGCGCCTGCTTCGATAAAGCTTGGGCGATTGCCTTTTTTACAATTAGCGTATAATGTGAACTGAGAGATCAGCAGTAACTCTCCACCTACCGCCTCTAAAGACAGATTGGTCTTTCCCTGTTCGTCTTCGAAGATTCGAAGTCCTAGCATCTTTTTTACCATCTTATCGGCGATTTCTTTTGTATCTGAATCACTTACGCCGATCAATACCATAAAGCCTTTCCCTATCTTGCCAAGTACTTTTCCATCCACCTTGACTTCACTTTCACTCACCCTTTGTATTACAAATCTCATATTCTAAAACCTCCTGTCATAATGCAAACATTGTTTTGCAGATGTTTTTTGCTGTTTTGGTCACAAATAATCGTTCCATAACGGTACGTGCAGATTCTTTACTTTCCTGATCTTCATATAGATTTACCAGAAAGTCTGCTTCTACCAGTATCTGATAATCCATCCCGTCTATATTGGAATATGTATGGTGATGTCCCACCAGGTAACATACTCTGGAAATGATCTTCTCAGGATATCCTAATTGTTCCAGCATATTCTTTGCTATTGGCGGGCCTTCCAGTTCCTGATGTTTTCCCAGACTGTCCCCATATTTTTTCCTGCTTTCTTTGATTCCGATATCATGAACAATCGCTGCTGTCTCAAGAATCTCCTGTTCTTCTGGGGAAATGCACTCCATCTCCCCAATCATTTTGGAAAAAGCATAAACTTTCATAAAATGCTGAATATGTCTGGGACAATCTGTCTCATATTCTATCATACGCATGATCAATTCATGGTTATCCATTTTTCACCATTTCCTTATCTTTTTTGTCCGGCAGCTGTGCAAGAATAATTGCAGCAAACATCAGAATACATCCGATGGACTCACGGACAGACAGCTTCTCTCCAAGTATCACCCACCCGGCCAATACTGAAAAACAGGACTCCAGACTCAGAATCAGAGATGCAATTGCGGGGTTTACATTCTTTTGTCCGATGATCTGCAGCGTATATGCCACACCACAAGACAAGACTCCAGCATAAAGCAATGGCCATGCGGCATCAACAATCGCTCCCATTTTCGGTATCTCCAGCAAAAACATAAAAGGCAATGATATGATTCCACAGACCAGGAATTGAATGCAAGACATCTTCACACCTTCCACTTTAGGAGAGAAATAATCAATGACAAGAATATGAAGTGAAAATACCAGCGCGCATGCAAAGAGGAAAATATCTCCTTTTCCAATTGTAAATTTCTCTGTAATACACAGAAAATACAATCCAGCCAACGCAAGTATAACTGCCGTCCATACTTTCCATCCTGTCTTTTTTCCAAGAAAGATTCCTAACACCGGAACAAATACAATATAAAATGCTGTGATAAATCCGGCTTTTCCTGCTGTTGTATACTGGATACCCACCTGTTGCAGACTGCTGGCGGCAAATAAAAGTACTCCACAGGAAATACCACCGATCAGCAGATCTTTCCTGTTTCTTTCTTCTGTCACAGGATCTGACTTATCATTTAATTTTTGCAAAATCCAGATACATGGAATCAGCGCTACACCTCCAATCAGGCTGCGGACTCCGTTAAATGTAAATGGTCCCAGATAATCCATTCCTACACTCTGGGCCACAAAAGCGGTTCCCCATATAAATGCCGTTAATATCAGCATAAATGCATTTTTTGGTCTCATACGTGCACCTCATCTTATGTCATTCTTTTCTTGTAGATTGTCTCTGTCCGAAGTTTCAGGACAGACAACATTCGTATTATAGCATATTTATCCAATTCCGTGTATAATAAATAATAATCCGATAATCTTCTCTGGGAGAAACATATGCAGAAACACAAAAACATCTTTTTTTATTGCGGCCTTCTTATGCTTTTCAGTGAGGTCTGGAAACAATGGTGCCTCACTTACATATTAAATAACGGACATTATAACTGGTGGTATTTTCCATTTCAATTATGCAGCATTCCTATGTACATCTGCCTGATACTGCCCTGGATCAGATCACCTCAGATATATGATGCTTTTCTTACTTTCTTAATGGACTTTGGGATGTTGGGAGGCATCTTTGCTTTTTGTGATACAAGCGGAATGTATTATCACTATCCTCCATTGACCATTCATTCTTTTGCATGGCATATCCTTCTGATTATTCTTGGCCTTTATGCAGGATTCACAATAGGCAAGAACATTTCCATACGAAATTATCTGAAAAGCGCAGGTATCTATCTGATCTGCTGCGTAATCGCAACAATATGGAACCTTCTTTTTCATCCATACGGCAATATCAATATGTTCTATATCAGCCCGTATTACGTAATGGCGCAAAAGGTGTTCTGCAAGTTGGCATTGATTCTTGGAAATAACGCTGGAATCGCAATCTACATTGCCTCTACACTTTTTGGTGCATGGATTTTTCATTGTATATGGATATTTCTAAAAAGAGGGTTGAAAATTTCAGTCAATTCATTATTCTGATAGTAAGGAATGACTCATCTGGTCAATCAAATCTAACAATAAGGAAAACATATTATGAACGAAAAATTCTTTTCCCTGCCGGAAGAAAAACAATTGCAGATTATTAACGCTGCTACGGAAGTATTTGCAAAATATGATTATAAACATGCTTCCACGGATTTAATTGCTTCCAAAGCAGGAATCTCCAAAGGTTTATTATTTTACTATTTTCATAACAAAAAAGAACTCTATCTTTATCTATTCACTTACCTGACTCAGATAATCACGCAACAGGTCGTTGATAATGATTTTACAAAAATTACCGACTTTTTTGAACTTCTGGAATATTCCGCCAATAAAAAGGCAGAAATCCTGCAAAAGAATCCTTATGTTCTTGATTTTGCAGTAAAATCTTTCTACTCCGAGAAAGAAGAAGTCTCAGATAAGCTTCAGGATCTCAATTATGGACAGCAGGCTGCTATTTTCCAGCAATATCTTGGACATGTAGATACTTTCAAGTTCAAGGATAATTGTAATTTTTACGACATCTTCAAGATGCTGGTCTGGATGACCGATGGTTATCTTCACGAGCTTCGCGTTATGAAAAAAACACTGGATGTTGCAGAGCTGAAAGCTGAATTCCACAAATGGGTCACCATGTTCCGAAAATTATTTTACAAGGAGGAATACCTATGAAAAATATAATCGAAATAGATCACATCACGAAAGATTACGGCAATGGACGTGGTGTGTTCGATATCAGTTTCCAAGTAAAAAAAGGAGAAGTTCTCGGATTCCTGGGGCCTAACGGTGCCGGCAAGACCACCACAATCCGCCAGCTGATGGGATTCCTCAGACCAGACAGCGGAAGTGTACAGATTCTTGGCATGGATTGTTTCCATGATGCACATAAAATCGCCGATTCACTCGGCTATCTTCCCGGTGAGATCGCATTCATTGACGCTATGACCGGTATAAAGTTCATCCGATTTATCGCAAATATGAAAGGGATGAAAGATCTGGGACGTGCGCCAGAATTAATGGAACGATTTGAGTTGAATCCTTCTGCCAAAATTAAAAAGATGTCCAAGGGAACCAAACAAAAGATCGGCATCATATGTGCATTTATGCAAGACCCTGATATTCTACTTCTTGACGAACCAACCAGCGGTCTAGACCCTTTAATGCAAAATGAATTCATAGACTTGATACTAGAAGAGAAAGAAAGAGGAAAAACCATCCTCCTGTCTTCCCACATTTTCGAAGAAGTCGAACGAACCTGTGATCGCGCTGCTATCATCCGTGAAGGAAAGCTGGCTGCTGTGGAAAATATAGACGCCTTGCGCCAGAACAAGCAAAAAATCGTAGAAGTACATTTCCCGACTGTTGAGATTGCCAAAGCATGTGCTGCATCCATGCCTTCTTCTACGCAAAAAGGCAGCATTGTTTCTGTAAAGATAAAAGGAAACATGGATGACTTTATTAAACAAGTTGCCAATTATCCTGTCACCGACCTGGATATCAAGGCTCAGACCCTAGAAGAAATATTCATGCATTTTTATGGAGGAACTACAGATGATCAATAAAACACTATTTCGAAAAGAATTCAAAGCCAATTACATATTGCTTCTTATCTTTCTTGGCATCCTCACCATGTATTCTTGCATGATCGTTTCCATGTTTGATCCGAAACTTGGGGACAGTCTCCAGGCCATGGCAGACAGCATGCCTGAGATCTTCGCTGCTTTTGGAATGGCAGATGCCGGAACGACACTGTTAGAGTTTGTCACCAATTACCTCTATGGAATGCTGTTCATTGCATTTCCGGGTGTATTCATCATTCTCTTGTCCAACCGGCTGATTGCCCGATATGTAGACAATGGCTCCATGGCTTACCTGCTTGCCATACCACGTAAACGCAGCCAGCTCGCAATTACACAGGCAATCTTCATGGGATTCTGCCTGTTGATCATGGCAGTATACGTAACCAGCCTGATCATCATCGAAAGTGAATTATTATTCCCAAAAGAACTGGAAATTCATGCATTTCTACGCATAAACATCGGACTATTCGGGCTGTTCCTGTTCCTCGGAGGCATCTGCTTTTTCTTCTCCTGCTTCTTCAACGAAAGCAAATACTGTACCGGAGCCAGCGCAGGAATCGTTATCTACTCCATCCTGATCCAGATGATCTCTCAGGTAGGAGACAAATTCGAAAATCTAAAATATGTCACACCACTGACCTTATTCGACACCGACGGACTGGCACAATCCGCCTCCAAGGCCTGGGTAGGATGCGGAATATTATATATAATCGGAATCCTGGCATTTTTGATGGGAATACGTGTCTTTAGCCATAAAAATCTTTCTATTTGACAAAAAGGTACAGGGCAAAAGTAAAAAGGGGACGTAGTATTTTGCAAAAATACTACGTCCCCTTTTTACCATTTTACTTCCCTAACCATCTTGTTGCACAATGTGCCATACAGGCGGCGCCGATCGGGCACACATCTTCATTGAACTGTACCTTTGGATTATGAGCAGGGCTTTCTCCTCTTTCATCCAGATATCCTGCGGAAAGATACATGAATGCACTTGGTACTTTTTCTGCAATGGATGCGAAATCTTCGGACGCACTTGCGGATATATTCGGATATGGCGTCAAGCTTGGAATCTCTAATTCTTTCATATATTCAACGATTTCTTCTGTAAATTGTGGATCACAGATCAGTGGTGCAACTTCGGAGATCATCTCAATCTCGGCGGTTCCACTGTATACTTCTGCCGTTTTTACCGTGACTTCTTTCATTCTTCGTACCAGCAATTCTCTGGCATCCGGATCATTTGTACGGATAGTTCCCTGAAGGATTGCTGTATCTGGAATGATATTAGCAGCTGTTCCTGCCTCAAAATTTCCGATCGTCATGACACAGGATTTGGACGGATCCGCCTCTCTTGCCATCAGAGCTTCCAAAGCAAGATAGACATGCACACCGATATTAATCGGGTCAATTGAATTCTGTGGATATGCACCGTGTGCACCTTTTCCATGGATCGTTATCTTAAATCCATCTACAGAATACATCATGGTTCCTGTGCTGTTATACATGAATATCCCAACCGGCATCTTTCCTGGTGATACGTGATAGGCAAGAGCCGCATCCACCGGAGGGTTGTCTAAGATTCCATGTTCAATCATGTCTTTACTTCCTTCAAATGTCTCCTCAGCCGGCTGGAACATGAACTTAACCGTACCTTTTAGTTCAGATTCATTTTCCTTCAGCATTTTTGCCGCTGTAAGAAGCATTGCTGCATGAAAATCATGCCCACATGCATGTACTTTCCCTGTGTTACATGCAAATGAAAGGCCGCTTTCCTCCGGCATCGGCAATGCATCCATGTCTGCACGGAGCAGAAGAACTTTCCCACCTTTTCCCAATGTGGCCGTCACCCCATGACCACATTCCTTCGGCTCCAAGCCATATTCTCTAAGTTTTTCCATGACATATGCCTTTGCTTTTGGCATATCCAGTCCTACTTCCGCATTTTCATGAAAGTAACGCCGATTCTCAATCGTTTCTTCTTTTAATTCCTTTGCTCTTTCATAATAATTCATAATTCTGCATCTCCTTTTATTTATTTGTTATTCCACAAAAATAATTTTTTAATCTTCCTCTATTCTTTCTATTTTAAATACATTCAGTGTATCCACATCTGGACATGCAAATACTGCAGTTCCTTTTTCCTGCCCCGGGATCTCGCCCCCATATCTGAGAATATCAATATATGGAAACGCCACATGCATAGCCATCGGGCATAAATTGCCCCGTTCCGTATCAAAATCGAAACTTTCCCCAATCTCATGACCTCTGTGGCATCCTTTCGGTCCTTTTCGGTCTATCAATGTGATCTTTATTTTCGGTCGCCTCATCAATCAAGCACCTCCAGATAATTTTCCACAGGGATTCCCTTATATTTATCAGCATTATCCTGATTTCTTTTTATCAATTCCCTTACCGCATCCATGGCATTTCTTGTACTGTCCACAAGCCTATTTCCCGAAAGTACTTTCCCTATCAAAATAGATGAAAATATATCTCCTGTTCCCGGAAATCTTATCGGAATAATGTCAAATGGAAGAACAAATTTTTCATCCAGTTCATGGTCATACCCAATGACCACATCCTTTCCATCCAAACGCGCACTCGTTATAATCACAGATTTTGCACCCATTATCCGCAATCTCTCGACCAATTCATCCGCTTCTTCCTTTGTCAAATCCTGTGAATGATATTGCATTTTGGCCAGATAAACCGCTTCCGTATAATTCGGCACAATATAATCCGCAACCTTTACCAGCTCTCGCATATGCGAAATTGTCTCCTGTGATACACCATTATACAGTTTCCCTTCATCTCCCATAATCGGATCTACAAATATCAACGTCCCATTCTCAGATTTCTTTCGACAATAGTCAGCAATCATCTTCGCCTGAACTTCCGAAACAATAAAGCCCGTCGCAATCGCGTCAAACTGGAACCCCAAATCATCCCACACACTAATCGTATTCTTCATATAATCCGTCGTTTCCAAAATATCAAATTTCCCATAATCCAACGTGTTCGAAACCAACGCTGTAGGAAGATTATAAATCTGATGCCCCATATGCGACAATACCGGTATCATTGCCGATAACGCAACCTTCCCATAACCAGCCAGATCATTAATCAACAATATCTGCTTACTCATCATATATCCTCCACTTCACATATTCAATAAAAATCCCAATTCTAAATACAATAATCATAACACATTCTCTAGATTATGGCTTAAAATATTTCAAAAAGGTACAGGGCATTTTTCAAATGAGGACGTAGTATTTTTTAATTTTACTACGTCCCCATTTTAGTGTAAAATATAGTAAATGATTTTTAAAAGGGGTGTTTTTCACTATGAATCCTACCGTGAGTATTATTGTTCCTGTATATAATGCTGAAAATACGCTTTCGCGCTGTGTCGACAGTATTCTTCATCAGGAGTACACTGATTTTGAGCTTTTGCTTGTGGATGATGGCAGTTTGGATTCTTCTGGTGCCATCTGTGATCGATATGCTTCTTTGGACTCTCGTGTCCATGTTATTCACAAGGAGAACAGCGGGGTCTCTGATTCCAGAAATATGGCTTTGGACCATGCAAGGGGAACTTATCTCCAATTTTTGGACAGTGATGACTGGATTACGCCGAATGCGACGGATCTTTTGGTGCAGACTGCCGAATATTATCATTGTGACATGGTTATCTCTGATTTTTACCGTGTTATTGGGGAGCGTGTCTCTCACAAGGGGGATATTGAGGATGACTGTGTTCTGACTCAGGAGGAATTTGCCACACATATGATGGAAAATCCGGCTGATTTCTATTATGGTGTGCTGTGGAATAAGTTGTTTCGCCGTGATATTGTGGAAAAATATCACCTTCGCATGAACCCTGATATCAGCTGGTGTGAGGACTTTATGTTTAATCTGGAATATATCCGACACGCCGATGTTTTTTATGCACTTCAGGTACCGATCTATTATTATGTAAAGACAAAGGGTTCGCTGGCAAGTCAGGGCATGAATATTACGAAAACGATTAAAATGAAGCTTATGGTATTTGAGTATTATAATAATTTTTATAAGCATGTATTAGATGAGGAAGACTACGAGAAAAACCGCCTGCAGGTCTATCATTTTCTGATTGATGCTGCCAAAGACGGAGCCGTGCCGCCTTCTATTATGCCCAATTCTCAAAAGCTTGGTGAAGAGCGCAGCCGTATCTCTGAAGCTGCTCTTTGCGGAGAGGGATTTCTTATGGATGAATATCGCAACCGCAAGCTTCTGGATTATTATCTGGAACCTGTCGCCCACAAAAATGATCTGACTCTGGATGAAACACGTCTGCTTCTCTTTTTGAATCAGCCACACCAGAGCAGTAACCGCCAGGAACTTGCAGATTTTGTAAATATCACTACAAGGAATCTAAATATGCTGCTTCAAAAACTTACTTCTAAAGGATTCATAAAGATTGAGAATAAACGAAGCCAAAAGCAGTTAAATATCCTGTTTCTTCCTGCTGCCACACCGATTTTGAATGAACTCGCAGCCGTACAGAATAACTATGATCAAGCACGATTTACAGATTTTACCGATGAAGAACTTATCCAATACGCATATTTTACGGAAAAGATCAAACAGAATACACAGAAAATCCTTTAATATCACTGTGGAATTCCGTTTTGCCAGGCGTCTGTCTGACTCTTTTCTCATAATAAGTACTTAATGAGCACAGACAACGTGAACGCACAATTAAGGGCAGGATATCCAAAAGCTGGGATCCTGCCCTGTCTGTGATTTACTGCTCTGATGCTTATTCAATTCCCAGAACTTTATAATCCTGATCTTCTACCGTCTTCTTTAACACATCATCGGCCAGTTCGGCATTTAATGTTACCACAGCAGTACCTGCTTCATGACTTACTGCTGCTTCAGCAACCTCAGGCAGAGCCTCCAGACACTTCTTCACCCTTGCCTCACAGTGTCCACACATCATTCCTTCGATTTTCATTGTCTTTTCCATTATAATTTCCTCCTGTCTCTTTTTTGATTTTCTTTTTTTATCTTTTTTTGCATCATGCATATCAAACCAATTCAGCCGCAGTGCATTGGTCACCACACAGAAACTCGACAGACTCATTGCTGCTGCGCCGAACATTGGATTCAATTTTAACCCGAACAGCGGATACCACACACCGGCTGCCAGCGGAATCCCAATCACATTGTAGAAAAATGCCCAGAACAGATTCTCATGAATATTGTGAAGAGTTGCCCTGCTTAAACGGATTGCTGCCGGCACATCACTTAACCTGCTCTTCATCAATACTACATCTGCGGCATCAATGGCTATATCCGTTCCTGCCCCAATGGCAATTCCGATATCCGCCCGTGTCAGTGCAGGTGCATCGTTGATTCCATCACCAACCATAGCAACCTTGCCTTTTTTCTTCAGCTTGCGTATCACGCGTTCTTTTCCTTCCGGAAGGACACCGGCAATCACTTCATCCACACCAGCCTGCTTTCCAATCGCCTGTGCAGTCCTTTCGTTATCTCCCGTCAACATAACTACATGAATCCCCATGTTCTGTAATTCTTTTACTGCCTGAGGGCTGTCTTCCTTGATTACATCAGCTACCGCAATGATTCCCACAAGCTGACCATTTTGACTGAAGAACAAAGGCGTCTTTCCTTCTTGTGACAATACCTCTGCCTGGCGCTGTAACTTCTCCGGTACCGTTCCATTTGCACAAATATACTCCAGATTACCGCCACACAATACATCCTCTCCCAGTTTTCCTGACAGTCCATTTCCCGGCACCGCTTGAAATTCTGTAACTTCCTTCTCTGTAAGATGCCTTTCTTCTGCCAACGCAAGAATGGCTTTTGCCAGTGGATGTTCACTTTTTCTTTCTAATGCATATGCCATTCGAAGCAGATCTTCTTCTAATATGTCTACTGGAATAATGTCCGTAACTTTCGGCTCTCCACTGGTAATAGTTCCAGTCTTATCCAAGGCCACAATCTGCATCTTTCCAGTCTCCTCCAGCGAAACTGCCGTCTTAAACATAATCCCATTTCTGGCACCCATTCCATTTCCGACCATGATTGCAACCGGTGTCGCAAGCCCCAATGCACATGGACAGCTGATGACCAGAACAGAGATCCCTCTTGCCAGTGCAAATCCAATACTCTGCCCGGCAAGTAACCAGATCACAATGGTAACAACAGCAATTGAGATAACTGCCGGAACAAACACACCCGATACTCTGTCCGCCACTTTGGCAATCGGGGCCTTTGTAGCCGCAGCATCACTGACCATCTGAATAATCTGCGATAAAGTAGTATCCTCTCCAACCCTCGAAGCCTCACATTTTAAGAATCCAGACTGATTCAATGTGGCGGCAGATACCGAATCGCCAGACGATTTATCCACCGGAATACTTTCTCCTGTCAAAGCCGACTCGTTGACCGCACTGCTTCCTTCTATGACAATTCCATCCACCGGAATATTTTCTCCCGGCCGGACTACAAAGAGATCCCCTTTCCTCACCTGCTCAATCGCCACACTCTGTTCGATTCCTTCCCGAATAACCACTGCTGTCTTTGGTGCCAGCTTCATCAGGCTCTTCAGAGCATCCGTCGTCTTCCCTTTGGAATGGGCCTCCAGCATCTTTCCCACAGTAATTAATGTCAATATCATTGCTGCCGATTCAAAATATAATTCATGCATATAAGACATGACAGCATCCATGTCCATTCGCATCTGGGCATCTGTCATGGCAAATAACGCATAGGTACTGTAGATGTAAGAAGCGCTCGCTCCTAACGCTACCAGTGTGTCCATATTCGGCGCTTTATACCACAGACTTCGAAATCCGCTGATAAAAAACTTCTGATTGATGACCATAATCATAGTTGTAAGCAAAAGTTGAATCAACCCCATCGCCACATGATTTCCTTCCATAAAAGCCGGAAGCGGCCAGTTCCACATCATATGTCCCATAGAAACATACATCAGAGGAATCAGAAAACATAATGATGCGATCAATCGCTTCTTTAATATCGGGGTTTCCTTGTCTATGAGAAGTTCCTCATCCGCCATGCCTGATGAAGACTGTTCCTTTGATCCGCCTGCTCCTTTTTCAGAAGCTCCATACCCGGCTTCTTCCACAGCAGCGATGACAGCAGCCGGCAAGGCAGTCCCCTCCACTCCCATTGAATTGGTCAACAGGCTGACCGAACAGGAAGTCACCCCAGGGACTTGTGAAACCGCCTTTTCAACGCGCGCACTACAAGCCGCGCAACTCATTCCTGTCACAGTATACTGTTTCATTTCCTTGGTCTCCTTTAATTACTTCGTATTACTTCATTAGTTTCTGTAAGGTAGCTACAAGTTCATCGATTGTCTCCTCCTTACCTGCACGAATATCTTCCGCAACACAGGTCCGGATATGATTGGCAAGCAGCACTTTATTAAAACTGTTCAGTGCAGCATTGACTGCGGATACCTGTATTAGAATGTCCGTACAATAAGCATCTTCCTCAACCATTCTTTTTATACCACGGACCTGTCCCTCGACACGATTTAACCGATGAATCAGGTCTTTATACTCTTTATCTGATCTCTCTTTGGTTCTGTGAGAGCAACATTGCTTTTGTTCCTCCATATTACATTCATCTCCTTTACATCCATCATTATATACCCCTATCGGGTATATTGCAACAAATTCTTTTGTTTCCTTGCTTTTTGAGGACAGATTTGTTACTGTTAAAGAGTAAGAAATGGAGGGATTCCTATGTTATCAGAACGTTTATTAAAATACCCCGGATTTATCTATGATATCAATGGCACTTATTATTATCTTGGAAAATGGATCTGCAAAAAATGTACAGATATAGAAGCAACCGACTGCGTTTCTATGTATCAGATGTGCCGAAGCAATCACGAAGAGCCGGAGACAAATATGTATTTCCAGAAGATTCGTGCATTCAGCGACTTCGCTCTGGAGATTCCCTATAATCCAGAAAAGATTGAAAAAGATATGCAGACAGTTACAGAGAATCTATCTGATGCCTCTTTCGCCTCTTTGGATACTCAGATGCAGAATTTTGAAGAAGACTGTCTGAAATACTGCGGCAAATTATAATTCAGATATCAAAGTAAAAAGATGCTCCGACGAATCCTGAAAGGATTCAATCGAGCATCTTTTTTCATAATATTTAATATTCATTTCCCTATTATTTATTTTCCTACAAGAATCATGGATAACATTCCCGGGCCTGTATGTGCCCCGATAATCGGTGACAACATTGTTCGTCTCACTATGACATCAGAATGAGAATCTTGCACTTTATGCGTTAATTCCTCTGCTAATTCAGGTGCATCAGCATCACAGACATATATGATACTTCCTTGCTCTGGATCATAGTTTTCAACAAAAAACTTATACAAAGATGTCATGGCAGCTTTATTACCACGTTTTTTATCCACGGTTATCAATTTACCATTTTTATCAATTTCAAGCATTGGCTTAATATTGAGTGCAGACCCAACGATTGCAGTCGCTACACTGACACGTCCCCCTCGCTTAAGATACATCAGATCCTGAACCATAAAATAATGGCGAAGCTTTGGAATCACCGCATTGATTGCATCGTAGTTCTCATGAATATCCATTCCTTTTTTCTGGTTTTCTATTGCCTTCTCAACCAGAATCCCAATTCCGCCTGTTGCCGCTAATGTATCTACTGGAAGAACTTCCTGATTCGGATACTCCTCTTTCAAATTCCCAGCTGCAAGCATAGCACTGTTATAAGTGGAAGAAAGCCCGCTCGACAGACAGAAATACAAGACTGACTTTCCGTCTTCTAAGAACTTTTTAAAATACTTCTCGTACATAAACGGTGAGATCTGCGAAGTCTTTGTCATATCACCACCGCGTTGTCCATCATAAAATTTCTTCAACACTTCCTCTTCTTCGCAGCCTTGTGATGTACGCATCTCATCCCCCAGGGAATATTCCATCGGGACAAATGCTACGTTATTTTCTCTGGCCGCTTCCGCAATAATATCACCGGAAGCATCCATACAAATGATATAATCGTTCATAATAACCTCCAATTGTTACAAAACGTTATAATATGTAACACTTATTTCGTCACAATTGTATCATCTTATGAATCGGTTCACAACATATTTATATATAAATTAATAACTATTCAAAAAACAATTTATTCTATTACTTCTGTATTTCCATTGTACTCAATATTCGGCAACAATTCAAAATAAAAATCCTGATAATGTTTTGCCAAAGCACGGATAATAAAATCCTGTACAATCTTAAATCTAGAGATAGACACTTCATCCTTGTCAAATGTAATATAAACACTGATCCACAGCTTACGCCCAGTTCTTACAATATCAAAATAAAGCTTGTCATATCCGTACGCATCTAAGATTGGAACGATAATATCTTTAATTTGCTGTACAGTTTCTTCCTCCGGCGGGAGCAAGAACAAATCCCGCAGACCAACAACCACACTCTTCATCGGCGTAGGCAACATAAAAACAGATAGAATAATTGCAATAATCTGATCCAGATACGGGGTAAACGGCTGAAACCAATTTGATGTAATAATGACCGGCAAAAAGAAAGCCACTGTCATTCCCATTGATGCAATCGTATCGACCTTCCATTCCTGAATCTCGACCGTTACGATTGGAGAATCCAGATTCTTATTCAATTTGCTTAGAATAACGATAAAAATAACACTTAGGATTGTCGAAGACAATTCAAAATAAGCTATCACCGAAAAGTCCACATGGCGGCCTCCATGCAGCATAAGCTGAAAATTGTTGACAATCAGGCCAAACGTAACCGCTGTCATAACAATTCCTTTTATCATTACAAACAACGACTCTACCTGAAGATACCCAAAAGGCCGTTTCTCATTAGATGGCTTATACAAAAGTGGAAGCAATGACATTGACACAAAGATCATTGATAGTTCCACGCCATCATAAACAGCATCTAATAACACTGCCTGAGAACATGTATATATCGCCATAATCAATTCAAGGATAACGAACAGACAGTTCCCTGCAAGAGATACCTCCAAGGCTGACATTTCTGATTTTCGCTTTTTTCGATTTGAATGCATACCCTTTAATCATTCCCTTCCTACATTTTCCCCATTCGCTCTGCCTCTCTGACAAGATCTTCGATTCGCCGGTTACACGGGCCAATCTCTATTCCTGCATTGATGACTCTCCTACATCTCTCCATCGCCCGCACCGCTTCCTTATAGGTCCCATCAGTAATCTCAAAAAACGGCTTTTCTACAATGACCTGTGATGCCAGTAATCTTGCAAGCTGATAATCCATATCGTTCGTATACAGGATTCCCGCTATAAAAGGTGTATTCTCTTTTTGAAGCTGACGATAAACCGGGATTCCGCTTCCACATCCAGAGATTACAAACACTTCCGGATCTCCTGTCGGACGCGGCAATTCAATACTTCCTAGCGTCGGGTCAAAGAAACCGTTATCTATCTCATACAATTCCCGGATGATATCTTCCTGAAATACTTCCTCAGGAATTCCATAATGGGAGATTGTCTCACCCTTCACGCATATGATCTTATCCGATATCTTCTGGGCCAGATCAATCTCATGCAAAGACATGATCACTGTAATTCCATTCTCTTTCGCCATTCTGCGAAGAATCGCAAGAAGCTCCAGTTTATGACGTACATCTAAAAATGAAGTCGGCTCATCCAATATAATAATATCCGGTTCCTGACAGATAGCGCGTGCCAGAAGGATTCTCTGACGCTGTCCATCACTGATTGCATTGAAATCACGGCCTCCCAGTTCCTGGGCATGGACAGCTTCCATCGCTTTATCTACCTTTTCTTCGTCCTCCCTGGTCAGTATACCAAGTCGGCCCGTATATGGATACCGGCCGGTCGCAACAATATCATGGCACGTCATAAGTTCCGGCTTCATACGTTCCGTCAGCACTACGGCCATACGAGTGGATAATTCCTTATATGATAATGTCTGGAGGAAACTGTTATCAAAAAAAACTTTCCCGCCGATCAGTTTCAGCTGGCGTGTAATACTCTTAAGAATCGTCGATTTTCCAGAGCCGTTGGGCCCGATTAGTGTCACGATCTCTCCCTGATCTATTCCAATATTAATATCATGGATCAGCGGCTTTCCATTATAGCCGACCGTCATATTCTGCATTTGAAAATAATAATCAGCCATATCTATCTTCCTTTCTCCCGCTTCAACATCATAATAATCACAATCGGAGCCCCCAGTACAGAAGTCACCGTACTGATATTCAGTTCCATTGGTGCAAATGCCATACGTGCAATCAGATCACACAACATACAGAACACCGCCCCGCCCAGAAACGTCGCCGGGATCACCACAAGCGGTCTGGACGTATTCAAAGATTTTCTAACCAGATAAGGAACCGCGATTCCTACGAAAGAGATTGGTCCGGCAAATGCTGTGACGCATGCAGAAAACACACTGGAAAGGAGAATCAGCACCACACGGAACACCTTGATATTCACTCCCATACTCTGTGCATAAGCCTCTCCCAACTGATACGCACCGATCGGCTTTGACAAAAAGAAAGTAAATACCAGTGTGATACCAACGACAATCGTTGCAACCTTTACATTACTCCAGCTCATACCTGAAAAACTTCCCTGAGACCAGCCATGCAGATTCACAATATCCGAATCTTCCGCAAAAGTTACGACAAAATCCGTCACTGCCGAGCAGATGTAACCAATCATAATACCTCCCACCAACAGAGATGCCATATGGTGGATCTTTCTTGACAGCATAAGGATAAATCCCGTGGAAATCAGCGATCCGATGAACGCCGCGAAAATCAAAGTATAGGAAGAAAATGATCCCATATATTCCAAAAATATGATCATCGTCAGCGCAACAACCATCTTTGCCCCGGAAGAGATTCCCAGCACATATGGTCCGGCAATCGGATTCGCAAAAAATGTCTGCAGTAAAAATCCTGACAAAGACAGCGCCCCGCCTAATATAGCAGCCATAAGGATTCTTGGCAGCCTGATCTTCCATATGATACTGTATTCCACATCATTTCCGCCATGCTGGAATAGTATATCGAGAATCGTTGGTACAGAGATTCTTACATTCCCTGTATTAATATTCAATACTGTAATTACGCAAAATGCTATTGCCAGAACAATGAAAACCATCGAATATCTGGTCCGTCTTCTAAAATTCTCACTGTGAAAGCTTCCCGTTTCCTGTGCAGTACTAACCTTCTTCTGCATCATTTCCTCACCAAATTCTTTCATATATCCGTCTTCTATGCTTATTGCACTTTATATAAGAATGTCATACCATCCTCACCCTGATCCGTCAGCATCAGATGAATATCCATGATCAGATTCCCAACGATATCGGTTGCCTGATACAGATACTTTCCGGTACACCACACATTTCCATCCTTGACCGCCTTAAAATCTGCAAATAATTCACTTTTTGCCAACAGATCATCGATGCTCGCAATCGGGCTGTCAATCGATGAATTATAGATCAGATAATCCGCCTCTACAGCGGTCGCGTAAAATTCTTCCAGCGTAAGATTCACAGCCGCACTGTTATTCTCTGTATTTTCCAGATCATCAAAAATATAACGTCCGCCGGCAATCTCTATCATCGTCGGAATATAATCTTCCGTTTTACGTACAACAACAGAGCCATCCGACTTCACATAGAAAAATGCTACTGTTTTTTCTGTATTCTTAAAATCCTTTAATTCTTCAATGACCTTTGTCTGTTCTTCAAAAAAGGCTTCTGCTTCATCATCTTTATCTACCATCGCCCCATACAACTTGATCCATTCTGTTCTTCCAAGAGGATGTATCTCATAGCTGGAGCGGTCAACAAATACCGGGATGCCAAGATCTTCAATCATCTCTTTTACTTTTGGTGAATGCTGAATCATGGTAGATTCAATCGCAAGATTACATTCTTCGTCAATCATAAGCTCATAATCCGGCTCGCTGTATTTGCCTGCAAACAGGATATCACCCGCCTCCATTGCAGCGACCGCATGATCAATATACCACCCCGAAACATCTGTTCCGCTGAGTCTGATTGATCCCAATGCATCAATCGCATCAAACAAAGCCATTGCGGAGGTTGCCGCCAGATATATCTTATCCAAAGGTTTCTGTAATATAACAATATCTTCATCTATTCCTTCCGGAACTTCTCCATCTTCCGGTACAAGCAGATACGTTGCACTGTCATAAACTTCAATCACTTCATAGCCATCATTGTAATAATATACATCGAAGCCCTCTGCATAATCAAGTTCCAGTGTCCGTTCATAAGTAAGCCCGGGAATCTCCAAAGCCTTTTTACTTTCCTCTTTCTGCTCTGTCTGTATCGTCTCTTCTGATTGCCCTGCATCATCAGGTGTCTCTTTACTTTCAGAAGCACATCCAATAATTCCTTCCATCACCATCAGCAGAACCAGAATCAGACTGACTATTTTCTTCCTGTTTTTTTTCATTTCACCAACTCCATTAACAGAGACGGCCGTTACGCCGTCCCTGTCTCTACCGTATTATTTTTTTGCTATTGCAGCCGCATGAAAAAGCTCTTCTGCTTTCTCTTCACATCCGAAAATAGCTCCATAAATCTTTACCCATTCCTTCTGTGCCAGCTCTTCTTCTTCATCTGCAGAACGATCTATAACCACTGGAATATCAAGAAGTGCATATTTCTCCACCTGTTCAAAGAAACGCTCTTTCTGTTCTTCTACTGTCAGATCTTCTTTCTCATCTTCCTCTTCTTCCTGCGGAAGAATGTCAGCCGGAAGAAGTGCAAGATTACATTTAGTGCTGATCAATTTCTTAAAATCCGGTTCCTCATATGTACCTGCAAAGGATATTTCTTCCTTCTCCATCTTGTCAGCAATCGCATCAATCTTACAGTCATCTTCCTCACAGGCAACTGCTGCCACCTGATCCAGCATATCCATCTGTTCCAACTGTTCCAGAATATCATCGGAAGCCGCATATGTCTTATCAACCGGCTGTTGGATCACAACAACTTCTTTATCAAGTCCGGCCGGAATCTCTACACCTTCCGGAACGATCAAATATTTCACAACATTTTCCTGATAAAGCTCTGCTACGATTTCTTCCTGCGTCTGAACATCCAAAGCTGTTTCCTCCGAAGCTTCTGCCGAATCATCATCTTCTACATTCTCTGTCTCATCTTCTGACTCAACCTTCTTCTTAGAATCTTTCTCTGTCTCTTCGTCCTCTGCATCTTCTCTTACCGTACCTGATACCAGATCAATCTCAAGAAGCGTAATTCCCTGTTCATATTTATAGATCTTAAAGTACTCAGCATAATCCAAAGTCACTTCATCTTCATATTCTAACCCCAGTATATCCGGTGCCTCTTCGTCCAGTTTCTTGCTGCTTCCCATACCGCTTCCAAGAACTGTTTTGCCGTCTGCTTCTCCTGCTGCCGCAAGATATATAAAGATATTGTAAGCAACTTCATGTGCCGTTGACATCGCCGTTGTCATACCAATGATCTGGTTATTCTTATTCAACTCAACCGGAATCGTAAAGACAGAAGTTCCGCCAACAACTGTAGCATAGTATTTATTGCCGTTAGCCTTTACATAACCGTAGTTTGGACTGCTGAATACGATTGTCGCATATGCCTGACCATTCGTTATCGTAATCTTTGTACAGGAGATACTCACACGCCCGGTTCCACCTGACCATGTGAAGCTATCTGGTGTATAGACGCCATCTTTTAACTTGGTGGTATTGTTCACTTTTCCAGTCGAACCGCTTAAGTCAGACTCATACTTGGATTCGGAATCTGGATTGTTATTATTCTGACCGCCGGAAGAACCGGTGCTGCCGCTGGAACCTGAATTACCAGTGTCACCAGTATTTCCAGTACTTCCGCCCGAATTTTCTGGATTATCTGTACTTTCTTCTTGTACGCCACAAGGTATACTGCTTGTTCCCCATGAAAAAACCAAAGTACGATCATACCATTTTGAACCCAGTGCCGCTATCTCTATATCTGTATTTAACCCCGATACGGGAATTGTGAATACATATCTTCCATCTGCACCCTCTGTATATTCTATATAATTTTCTGCAGTCTGTGCTTCTTCTGCACTTCCCATATAAAGCTTTGTATATCCAGTTCCGCTTAATGTAATTGCAGCTTGCATTGAACCATTTTCACTACTTAAGGTACAAGCAATGACTTTAAACATTTTATTACTTGAAGTCACGATTATATCATCATATGTTCCATCCGGTAACGTTTTCAGATTATTTACTTCCGGATTAAATACCAGAATACGATCAAACCATTTTTGGCTCTTTTTAGAAAATGCTGCTATCTTTATTTCTGTATTTAACCCTGATACAGGAATTGTGAATACATATTTCCCATCTGCATCTACCGCATAATCTATATAGTCTGTTACCTGCTCTGCTTCCTCTGCAGTTCCCACGTAAAGCTTTGTATATCCAGTTCCACTTAATGTAATTGCGGCCTGCATAGTGCCATTTTCATTAAATAATGTGCAATCTACAACATTAAACATCGTACTGCTGGATTCCACAGCAACATTCTCGTATATTCCATCGGGTATTTTTTCAATCTTTAGATTTTCCGAACTGAATGTCAATTCACGGTCAAACCAGTCACAACTCTTTTTGGAATATGCCGCCACCTTTAACGGTTCATCCAATTTACTCACTGGAATTCTAAATACATATTGCCCCTCTGCATTTTCTGTATAACCTATATATTGTGACTCTTCTGCACCTGCCGCTTCTTCTTTTGTTCCAATAAAAAGTTTTGTATAAGAGGTTCCACTGAGTGTAATGTCAGCCCACACCTTACCATTCTCACTTGTCATTTTACAAGACACAATGTTAAACATAGAGCTGCTGCTATCAACAGTCGTACTATATTCCGCACCGCTAATAAGCTCCACTGTCTTGGCCGTTTCTTCTGATGCTTCTGCTTCCAATAACATTGGAAGTTGCCTTGTCATTTTCGCAGATTCAAATGTGCCTTCTTCCGCATCCGAATCTATATTTTCTGCTTCTACCTCTTCAGGAATCTCCAGACGTACATCTTTTTCTACATACCATTCATTTTTTTCTGCATAATAAGGCACAATCAATATCTTTTGTCCAAGCTGTTCTTTTTCTACATCAAAAGTAAATGTATAACCGCCCAGGTCATTTTTCTGACCTTCAATCACTGGTTCTTTTACTGTGTCTTCTTTATTTCCAATATAGATCTTATTATAAGTCAGCTTCGCTGTAAAAACGGAGATACTGACCTTCTCACCATTTTCCTTTGCTTCTGACTTAACGACCTTGAATTCTTCCGTGTCATCTTCCACATTTCCCTGGGAATTGGAAGATTGAGATTCCATCGACTGCTGCACAGTTGTATCATTTTCCGGCTGCTGTACTGTTTCATTTTCCGATGTCTGTCCATTTTCTGCACTTTCTTCAACTTTAGGCACCTCTACAGTCTGCAAAGCTTCAGAAGTATTTCCCTGTCCATCTTCTTCTCCTTCTGCCACTTCTTCTTGCTGTTCATTCTCTGCATTTTCCTGTCCTTGTACATTGGACTCTTCTGCTCGAAGCGAAGTTACAGGCATTACTGCCATAGCCACAGCCAGAAGAAGGGCAAGAAATTTTTTCGTGTTACTTTTCACTTAAATCCTCTCCTTTTGATTATTTTCGGCCTTCTGGGGAAGTGGCCCCTTGTTGGTATTGCAAAGAAAAAGCCTGCTATCATTCCGAAAGCAGACATTCTTCAAGAGCTGTGAAAAACATATTCCCACAACTTTATCTTTATTACATGAAAACACTTTCTTCGGAAGCTATTCACCAACATTTTCAGCAGGTTTCCTGACTTACATATCAACGCTCGGCTGCACCTTCTCACATATAAAATATATGCAATGGCATATCACAGCCTTACTCCTTGCTTACAGTGACCGGATCGCTCAGGACTTGCACCTGATTCCCTTTTACCCCTACAGATGAACATCTGTCTGGCACTGAAAACCCCATATATTTGATATTATCAATCACTACCTCATTGTAGCAGACTTATCAGCCAATTACAATATTTCCCAAAGAAAGTCCTTCCTTTTTCACATTCTCAAAAAATAAGCTGTAGCCATACCAAGGCATAAGAATGGCCCAAATGGAAATGATGTTTTATATCCAACTTTTTTTTGCACCAGAATCCATACTACATAGATTCCTGCGCTAAATACCGCCATTACGAATGCAAGCATCATACACCGCCATCCAAGATACCATCCACAGACAGCCGTGAGTTTGATATCACCGCCGCCGAAGCTTCCCGGAACAATACACGTAATAATGAGAAGCAGTATGCTGATACATAAGACGCCGATTCCTCTCTCCATCAGACTGATTTCTGTGAAAAAAGGGGTTGATGCCAGACCAACCCCTCCAGTTATTATGATTAATTTGTTCGGAATCTTCATTGTCTTCCAATCATTATAGGCTATCATTGCCAATAAACTTAAGAATCCTGCCGCAAATAATATTCTACAGACATTCACCATCCGATCTCTCCTTCTGTTTTTTGTTCTCAGTTGCCTGAATCACAACAGAACATGCAATATCTCCAGTAATGTTCGTAGCCGTTGGAGCCATATCTGTAATCCGGTCGATTCCAGCCACCAGTCCGATACCTTCCAGCGGAAGCCCTACAGACTGCAGAACCATGGAAAGCATGACCATTGCAGACCCTGGGATTCCTGCCGCCCCTATAGACGCAAATGTACACGTCAGCACAATTGTAATCTGCTGCACCAGACTCAGATGAATTCCATATACATTTGCAATAAATAATGCACAGATTCCCTGATAAATAGCAGTTCCGTCCATATTGATCGTAGAACCGAGCGGAAGTACAAAAGAACGCACCTCTTCTGTGACACCCAACTGTTCTGCTGATTTCATAGAATATGGCAATGTCGCTGAACTACTTGCTGAAGTAAAAGCAAATACGATTGCTTCTGCTGCTTTTTGAAAGAATTCTTTTGGTCCCACGCCGGAAAATAATTTTACAGAAGATGAATATACAATGATTGCATGCAATATACAAGTACCATAAACTGCCAGAACCACACTGACCAACGGAAGCAGTACTTCTGCCCCATTTTCTGCCACAATCGGTGTAATCAACGCAAATACTGCAACAGGTGTAAACTTCATAATCACTCCGGTAATGGCATACATTGCTTCAGCCAGTGAATCGAATGCTTTGAGAATTGGTTTACCCTTATCTCCAATCATCACAATTCCGCCGCCAATGACAATGGCAAACGCAATAATCTGGAGCATATCTCCATTTGCCAGTGATTGTATCGGATTTGACGGAATAATATTAACTAAGGTATTGATAACTCCCGTACTCTCCGGAATCGTTACCTCTGCAACTTCTCCTGTAATCTCAAAGCCCTGACCAATCTTAAATATATTGGATACAATAATACCAAGTGTTGCTGCACAAGCAGTTGTACATAAGAAATATACCACTGTCTTTCCGCCGATTCTTCCAATCTTTTTTGCATCACCGATTCCACATACGCCCACGATAATTGAAGAAAATACCATTGGTACAACAATCATCTTGATGCAGTTCAGGAACAATGTTCCAAATGGGCTGATATATGTATTGGCAAAATCAGCATGATTCTGCAATGCCAATCCCGCTATGACACCAAGCGCTAATCCTATTAATGTCTTCACAGGCATACTTAACTTTTTCTTTTCCATAAGTCCTCCTCATCAGTATCTTTTTTATTACTCTCATATTAAATTAGTATATCACAACCCCGATTTTATTACTATTATTGTTTATTTTTTCACTTACTCTGGTTTTTCTATGCATATTTACTATACAATTTACTCCCTTATCCAAACGCGACATCCAGAATCATCATCACAAGAAATCCCACAATAAATCCCAACGTCCCTGATTTTTCTTCTTCTCCGATATATGCTTCCGGTATCAGCTCCTGTACTACGACATAAATCATGGCTCCTGCTGCAAATGCCAGAAACCATGGCATCCCTCCCTGCACCAGATTTGCTGCTGCAGCTGTCAGAACTCCAAAGACTGGCTCCACAACCGCCGACATGCTCCCAATAAAAAAGGCTTTTTTCTTACTTATTCCATTGTTAATTAGTGGCAATGCAACGGCAGTCCCTTCTGGAAAATTCTGAATTGCAATACCGACCGTTAAAGCAATGGCCCCTGACAACCTTGATGCATCCTGAAGATCTTGAGTTGCCAATGCAAATGCAATGCCAATCGCCATTCCTTCCGGGATATTGTGCGCTGTAATTGCCGTCACCAGCATCGCCGTATTCCTTTTAACCTGAAAACTCTCCCACTTTCGAATCAAATAATCCACTAGAATCAACAGCCATACACCTATCAAAAAACCACAGGTAATGACCAGCCAGCTAATCTGTCCATTCTCTTCTGCGTATTCGATTCCCGGCAACAGCAAAGACCATACCGAAGCCGCAATCATCACACCGCCGGCAAACCCCAGAAATCCACTCTGTAATCTTCCTCCAATCTCCTTTTTTACGAAAAATACTCCTGCTGCTCCAAGTGTCGTCACAGAAAGCGTCAATAAAGTTCCCAAAAAAGTCCATATAATTCCATTCATTCTTCTCACCCATTAGTCAATATATGGAATTAAATAAAGATTGTTCTTCATATATCTGGAATTCTCTCCTATTCCAGGCTATAATAAAACTAGTCCATACAATAAAAAAGGAGAAAGCTGCATGAATTTTCATTATGAAGAACCTTTAAAAGAATATATGAGAAAAAAAGACATTTCAAATATCTTTATCGAAGTCTATATGTGCCATTCCTGAGCGGGAATCACAGAGATCTATGCGAGGTTCGCAAACAAGAAAAAAACGGAATTTTTAAAATCCAAAAAGCATTATCGCAGTATTCCAACTGAAATGGGCGAGATTCTTCTCCCTCCAATAAAATTGGAATACGCCGATTCCGTTGCGCTGGGTTTACAGTCTTCTATCTTCGGAAAATTGATCACGCTCCAGGGTGTTAAAATTTAATGTGTTATTTTCAATTTATCTATTGACAACTATCAATGTTATATGGTATAAATATCTAGTGCGACAGAGAAATATAGGGGATTGGTCAAGTGGTATGATAGGGGTCTCCAAAACCTTTGGCGGGAGTTCGATTCTCTCATCCCCTGCTTAATCAAAAAGAAGTCTTGAATTTACAAGACTTCTTTTTGGTTTTGAGAAAATTTCCATGCAATCAAATTTTTGTTTTACTTTATTATAAAATAAAAGCCCCGGATTTTCAGGGCTTTTGATTTTATTCATTTTAATCTCTATTCATTTATCATAACTAATTTATTTTGCAATATGAGCGCTCACTACGTTAATATTCATCTTCTTGAACACCTGAATCAATACCTTTCCAAGCGCCAATACAAGAACTGCTGCTGCAATTGCTTCTGGAATACCTGATGCTGTTACAGTTCCCATAACGAGTCCCCATACAGCTGTCACAGCAACATCTTTTGCTTCTGCATACTGCTGTGCAAACAGCAGATAAATGCTTCCCATAACTGTTATGGTATTTACCATAGAACCTACAAATCCTACAATTGGAAGTGCAATTACCTGATTTACTTTTAGTTTACTTAGTAAAATCCATAACCATCCTGCAGCCACTCCAATCAAAATACGGCATCCTACAGATATCCAGATTGCTTTCAGTGCTCCTGGAATTCCCGTTGTGCTCATAAATGGCGAAAATGCAAAGGATAAGAGTGTAGGTGCCATTGTATTACTAATCATCGAACACATACCAAAAACAAATCCTAAGATTGCTCCTGCAGAAGGTCCTAACAGAACCGCTCCAATAATTACAGGAATGTGTACAGTTGTCGCCTTAATAATTGGCAGTTGGATCATACCTAAAGGTGTATTCGCCAACACAATGACAATTGCTGCCATAAGTGCGACACTGACCATCCATCGAGTGTCATGTTTCTTTTCTTTCATTATTCAATTCCTCCTTGTTATCATTCCCGACTGCCGGGATACAATACAATTACTGTGTCATTATATCATCGGAATTTATTGAGAACAAGTATAAAATCGAGTACAATCCTGTTAATTTAGGTCCTTGATTCTTGCAAGATAAGCAGAAACACGCTATAGTTATTTTATATTATATCAATATAAAGAGAGGATTTACTATGCAATTGAAAAATAAAACAATTCTTCTTGGTGTTACTGGAGGAATTGCTGCTTATAAAAGTGCATCTCTGACCAGTCTGTTGGTAAAGTCTGGCGCAGAAGTCCATGTTCTTATGACGGAAAATGCCAAGAACTTCATAAATCCCATTACATTTGAGACTTTAACAGGCCATAAATGTGTAACAGATACTTTTGATCGTAATTTTGAATTTAACGTAGAACATGTTGCGCTTGCCAAAAAAGCAGATGTTGTTATGATTGCACCAGCAACTGCCAATGTTATCGCTAAACTTGCACATGGTCTTGCCGATGATATGCTTACTACTACCATTCTTGCCTGTAAATGTCCTAAAATCATAGTACCAGCCATGAATACAGCCATGTATGAGAATCCCATCACTCAAGATAATCTTGCAACTTTACGTCGTTATGGTATGGATATTGTAACCCCTGCCAGTGGTTATCTTGCATGTGGTGACACCGGAACTGGAAAGATGCCAGAGCCTTCAGACTTGTATGAACATATTCTTCGTCATTGTGCTTGTCCAAAGGATATGGAAGGATTGAAAGTTCTTGTTACTGCTGGCCCAACTCAGGAAGCTATTGATCCGGTTCGATATATCACCAACCATTCTTCTGGGAAAATGGGTTACAGTATCGCCAAAGCTTGTATGTTAAGAGGTGCCAATGTCACACTCGTAACTGGAAAGACGGCATTAGAACCGCCTAAATTCGTTCATGTTGTTCCAATTATCACAGCAAAAGATATGTTTAATGCCGTTACTTCCAGAAGCAAAGATATGGATATTATAATTAAAGCTGCAGCTGTTGCAGACTATCGCCCAAGTCAAGTCTCAGATGAAAAAGTAAAAAAGGCAGACGCAGAGTTATCAATTCCATTAGAGCGAACAGATGACATCTTAAAGTATCTCGGAGAACATAAACTTCCTAACCAATTTTTATGTGGCTTTTCTATGGAGACAGAAAACATGCTTGAAAATTCCAGAAAGAAACTTGCAAAAAAAAATCTGGACATGATTGTAGCAAATAATTTAAAAATAAAAGGTGCTGGTTTTGAAACCGATACAAATATAGTTACTCTAATTACTAAAAACTCCGAGACTGAGCTTCCAATTATGGAAAAAGATGAAGTTGCATTCCGACTATTGGATGCCATTTTAGAATTAAGATTGAAAAAGGAGAATACGTCTCATGAATAAAGATTTTTCCCAAATTCAACAAGATGTAACACACGTAATTGAACTCAACGAAAACGGAAAAAATATGGCTGAGATTGCTGAGCGGCTAGATTTTTCCATAGATTATATTAAACTCATTTTGACTTGTGCACAAGGATTTACAGAAGACGATCCGATTGCTGTAGCACATTTGGTGGAAATGGAATTTTAAATATTATCACATTAAAAATCCTGCCTACTATATAGATTTTCTTTCATATAATAGGCAGGATTTTCATAATTATCATCTGATATTATAGCTTTTCTTCGCTCCATTCCAGAAATTCTCCTGAATATGCATCTATCTCAAAATCATATTCTTTCTGCTCATATATAATATCACCATCATATTTATAATATCCATCATCATATTCCAATTTGATTTTGACATTTTGCTCTGTTGCTCCAGGGACTTTTTCAAGAACAAGTTTTATTGCTTCCTCTTCACTGACAGTCACTTGTTCTTGTGAAGGTATTTGTTCGTTATTCTGGCTATTATTTTGATTCTGTTGCGTATTAGTTGACGTAGTATTTCCATCTTTTCCGGTATTGGAAGCAGTATTCGAATTTCCATTCGTGCATCCACTCAAAACTATTGTAGAAAACATCATAAAAGCTACTAATAAAGTAATGTATTTTTTTCGCATATCTTTCCTCCTAAGATTTCATTTTTTCTTGCATTTAGTATATCCATTTAAATTGAAAGAAAGACTAAAATTCACATTATATTTTTTACAAATTATGCAAAAAAGACAGTCAAACCGACTGTCTTAAACTTATGTACCTTCAAAACTGCATACAAGAAATATCATCCATTACCTATCACCTTGCTTGGTCATGCCCTCGACCGATTAGTAGCAGTCAGCTCCATACATTACTGTACTTCCACCTCTGCCCTATCTACCTCGTCGTCTTCAAGGGGTCTTACTACTTTCGT
>NZ_JAFBIX010000002.1 GCF_021531895.1 Faecalicatena contorta
CAAATGCCGGGAACTGTTAAATCTGGCTCTTTCCAGATGCTGTCAATCAACAAATGTGATAATTGTTAGGGGAAAGCTTCTTAATGCAAAATTTACTCTTGACAAGAGGTCACTTCATAACAGCGAGAGGAGTTTTATAAGAAACTAGCTCAGAAATATCCTTCTTGTCTATGCAAAGATCTGCTTAAACATGACATATCTCAGTCGGGAGAATTTGAAAAAGTTCTGAAGTCAGGATTACTTTTTGATTTTTGTCCATTACTGGTTTCTGATATTATAGAGATTTTACAAGAGATATAATGTGTGAAGTTTAACAATCGGAAATTGAAAAATATCGGAGGAATCTTAAATGAGTAACCAATCAGTATACACACGTATAAACCAGCAGCTCCGGAACCTGCTTGGTGCAACACCTTATCAGATTACTCAGCTTGCCAATGCATCTGCTCTTCTGGCGCAAAGCCTGGAAGATATTAACTGGGCGGGATTTTATCTTATGGAAGATGGTAAGCTGATTCTAGGGCCATTTCAGGGAAAGGTTGCCTGTATGGAGATCAAGATTGGAAGTGGTGTGTGCGGCACAGCGGTGGCAAGAGATGAGATTATGCTGGTGAGGGACGTGCACCAGTTTCCAGGACATATTGCCTGTGACAGTGCTTCGAATTCCGAGATTGTCCTTCCAATACATAAGAACGGGCATGTGATAGGGGTGCTGGATATTGATAGTCCGATTCTGGCAAGATTCGATGAAACGGACCGAGAAGGACTAAGTGAATTTGTGAGGATATTAGAGGAGAAGCTATAAAAATATGAAAACTTGTTTATGCTGTGGAGAGAAAATCTGTAAAGTAATCATAGGTGGCTGTTCTACGGGGCTAAAAGTGTAATAGAGGGAGCGTTAAATATACATATAGGACGGGCAAATAATGATTCTGTTCAACTCATCATGGAATTCTTCAAATAAATAGCCATTGTAGAATTATGCAGATTATGTTCAGATTTTGCTAAGCAAATGTCGCATTTATTGAACCTTATCTATAAGAGTGATAGATTGAATCTATAATAAATCTATAGAAGGGGGAATATTATGTTATCCGTTGTACAAACAATTAATGCCTATCTTTCAGATTACATTCTGGTATTTCTTCTTGTAGCTGTAGGATTATGGTATTCTATCAAAACAAAGTTTGTTCAGGTTCGGTATCTTGGGGCAGGACTGAAAAAAATCTTTGGTGATTTGTCATTCAAGGGTGGAAAACATGGTGGAGGAATGAGCTCATTTCAAGCCGTGGCAACAGCGATTGCAGCTCAGGTAGGAACGGGCAATATTGTAGGATCTGCAGGAGCTATCCTTACAGGTGGACCGGGAGCAATCTTCTGGATGTGGATAATCGCTTTTCTTGGAATGGCGACAATCTACGCAGAAGCAACGCTTGCCCAGAAGACAAGGATTACAGATGCAGATGGAAATATCCAGGGAGGTCCGGTATACTACATAACTACTGCTTTTAAAGGTGGACTCGGAAAGTTTCTGGCAGGATTTTTTGCAATTGCCATTATTCTTGCGCTTGGCTTTTTCGGTTGTATGGTACAGTCGAATTCCATTGGTTCTACTATTGAAACGGCATTCGGTATTCCGTCATGGATCGTGGGAGTTGTATTGGTCATCATCTGTGCGTTTATCTTCATGGGCGGTGTAGATCGTCTGGCATCCGTCACAGAAAAACTGGTTCCGATTATGGCGGCTGTCTTTCTGCTGGGTGCACTTGGGGTGTTGATCGTTCGTATTAAATATGTACCAGCGACATTTGCCATGATTTTCAAGTATGCTTTTGCACCGCAGGCAATTATTGGCGGCGGAGTTGGAGCAGCCCTGAAGGTAGCGGTGAGTCAGGGAGCAAAGAGAGGACTTTTTTCCAATGAAGCCGGTATGGGTTCTACGCCTCATGCACATGCACTTGCTCAGGTAAAGACACCGCATGAACAGGGGACGGTTGCTATGGCAGGTGTATTTATTGATACATTTGTTGTATTGACACTGAATGCACTGGTAATCATCTCCACATTGTATACGGCAGACGGTCCTTTGGCAGGAGGATATACAGGTTCCGTGGTAGATTCTCTCAATAAGGCTAACCTGGCACAGACAGCGTTCGGAGTCGTATACGGAGAAAAAATAGGTGCAGCATTTGTAGCAGTATGTTTGTTCTTCTTCGCTTTCTCAACGATTCTTGGATGGAATCTGTTTGCCAAGATTAATGTTAATTATCTCTTTGGCACAAAAGCAACGAAGCCATTTATGCTGATCGCGCTGGTGTTTATTTACCTGGGAACGGTAGCATCTAATGATCTGGTATGGGAACTTTCGGATATGTTCAACCAGTTGATGGTACTGCCAAATGCTATTGCACTGTTTGCATTGACGGGGATGGTAGTAAAAAGTCTTGGCAGTATAACTTCCAAGAATAAAAAGTAGACATTCTGAGAGAACAAAAAGCGATATTCAGGTATAATGATATGCCGGATATCGCTTTTTGTTTGCAATAAATTACGTTCTAAGAGAATGAAACCATTAATATGATGGTAAAATATATTTACAAACAATTAAATTAATGGTTTAATAGAAAAAGGAGGGATGCAATATGAATGAAAAGAATTATATTACTCCAGATGCGGTTGCTGGTGAAGAGATTAAAAATGTAAGAAACAGTCTGGGACTTACACAAAAAGAATTTGCCAATTTGATTGGCTGTTCCAAACCCACCGTTGAAAGATGGGAGACATCAAGCAGTCCTGTAAAAGGACCAATCGTGCTTCTGTTACAATATCTGAAAGATGATCCGGGGTATATTCAGAAGATAGAAGTTCCTTCAAAAGCATATCCTCTTAGGCTCTGGTACATGCATGATCAGACAGTATGTACAATTATTGATGTTGATGAGTCAAGACAGAGAATTCGAATTAAAAATTATGCAAAGCATATTATGTTTCGTGCATTTGGGAAGATAGAGGATCCGGATTATGATATGTATATGGATTTTATAGAATCCAGATGTTTCCCAAGAAGTAGAGATAAGATGAAGCTAATATTACAGGATCTGGATCTGCCGTTTTATGACCCATTGATGATCATAGAAAAGACGGAAGGAAGGATGGCAGAAGACCATTTCTGGATTCGAATTGAGAGGTAAAAAATGGTTGAATTATTTGAGCAGGACATGAAAACGAATGACAGACAGTCCTCCAAAGGAAATCAATTAAAATGGAAGAACAGAGGAATCTGGTATAAGGCAGATTATACAGGATATGAAGGTCTTGCAGAGTATGTAATCTCCCATTTGCTTGAAAAGTCGACTCTGGATTCTGAGGAATACGTTTTGTATGAATTAGAGCAGATGAAATACAAATCCACAGTTTACAATGGGGTAAGAAGCAAGGATTTTTTGCGAGAGGACTGGCAGATTATTACGCTGGAGCGACTTTTTTACAATTATTTTGGAGAAAGTCTTTATAAAGCAATATATCGGATTACAGATTATGAAGACCGGATGATTTTCCTGGTTGAGCAGATAGAAAGAATTACAGGTCTGAAAGAATTTGGAAAGTATATGAATAAACTATTTACACTGGATGCTCTTATTCTAAACGAGGATAGACATACACATAATATTGCAGTGCTGATGAATTCGCAAGGTGAGTTTGCATATTGCCCGATCTTTGACAATGGAGCAGGTCTGTTGTCAGATACGGCTATGGAATATCCTCTTGGTGAAGAAGTAGTGGTATTGATGCAGGATGTCAAAGCTAAGACGATATGCGAGGATTTTGATGTACAGTTAGATGTTTCAGAGAAATTATTCGGAGAGAATCTGAAGTTTCGTTTTTCGCATAAAGATATGGAAAATGTAATTGCAAATGTGGATATCTATTCGGAGGAAGAGAAAGGAAGAGTCATGGAGATTCTTCGGTTTCAGATGCGAAAGTACCAATATTTACAACAAGTATAAGAAATAAGCTGTCCTGAGGGAATATTAGAAATAATGGCGGAAGCATAGCACAGATAAGGTTATGCTTCCGCTGATTTATTTTTATTGCTCTGTATTCATACCCCGTCTTCTTATTCCTGCAAATATAGAACCGGAGATATTATGCCACACACTGAAGATTGCGCCGGGCAGTGTTGCCAGTGGATTGGCCGCAAAGTTGGCGGTTGCCAGAGACACAGCAAGTCCGCTGTTCTGCATGCTGACTTCGATGGCGATTGCGGTGGTGCGGGAATACTCTACTTTCAACAGCTTGGCGGCCAGAAGACCGATCCCCATACCGAAGAGGTTGTGGAGCATAACGACACCCAATACGAGAACTCCACAGCTTACAATCTTTTCTGCGTTGTTTGCTACGATACCGGAGATGATCATTACAATGGATACGACCGATATTAGCGGCAATATGTCGGAGATCTTCTGAATCTGCTTTCCGAACAGACTGCGCAGCAAGATTCCCAGAAGCACCGGAATCAGGATTACTTTTACAACGGACAGAACCATCGCCCAGAAGGAGACTTCGACCCAGGCGCCGGCAAGGCCGTATACCAGAAGCGGCGTCATCAGCGGTGCGGCCAGAGTGGATACGATGGTCATACCTACGGAAAGCGCCACATCTCCGCCGGCAATATAAGTGATTACATTACTTGCGGTGCCTCCCGGACAGCATCCGACAAGAATGACTCCGATGGCCAGATCCTGCGGCAAGTGGAATACGACTGCCAGAATCCATGCCACAAGAGGCATAACCGTATATTGTGCCACGCATCCGATGATGACTTCTTTGGGGCGAGAGAACACGACCTGAAAATCACCCATATGGATGGTCAGCCCCATGCCGAACATGGCAACGCCAAGAAATACAGAGGTATATCTAGTTGTCCATGCGAATCCGTCCTGCCAGAAAAATGCAAGTACGGAGAAAAAGATAATGATGACTCCAATATACTTCGTCAACAGGGAACTTAATTTGCCTATTTTATTCACGATATTTTCCATGGCTTAAACCTCGTAGCTGAAGTTATCGATCAGACGGGTCTTTCCAATGTAGACTGCCATGGCTACCAGTACGTCTTTTTCAACTTTTTCGACCGGCTGCATCGTCAGTGCATCTACCATGGAGACATAGTCGATTCTTGCCAGAGGTTCTGCTTCTATGATGGCACGCATCTCTCCAAGGACTTCGCTGGCATTTGCCTGTGGATGGATCACGTCCATTCCGCGGTGGACAGCTTTTGACAGGCAGAGTGCGGCTTTTCTTTCTTTTGCGTTCAGATAAGTATTTCTGGAGGATTTTGCAAGGCCGTCTTCTTCGCGGACGATCGGGCATCCGACGATCTGGATGTCAAAATTCAGATCCTGGACCATTTTCCTGATGATGGCAAGCTGCTGTGCATCCTTTTGCCCAAAATAAGCTTTGTCCGGTGTTACGATATGGAACAGCTTTGACACGACGGTGCAGACGCCTTTGAAATGAATCGGCCGGGTCTTTCCGCAGAGTGTCTCGGAGAGCAGGTCAATACTTACGAACGCATGTGGGTCATGGTACATCTCTTCCGGTTCTGGATTGAAGATTAAGTCGGCACCCAGACTTTCGCACAACTCGCTGTCTCGCTTGAGATCACGCGGATAGGCCTCTAAGTCTTCGTTTGGTCCGAACTGTGTCGGATTGACAAAGTCTGAGACTACAACGATATCATTTTCTTCACGGCATCGTCTGATCAGACTTGCATGTCCCTCATGAAGGAATCCCATGGTCGGAACCAGTCCGATGCTTTTCCCTTCCTGCTTCCATGCTTTGACCAGTTTTCTGGTTTCTTCCACTGTTTTTGTTACTTTCATGTTACATTCTCCTCTTTCTTGTATGAATTCGAAGATAGCCTCTTGCTGAGTTCGCCTTTGTATCACAAAAAAAGCACCTTCAGGGTATAGTACGACCCTGAAAATGCTGAATGATTATATCCTGTGGTATTTCCGGAGTCTTATTTCTTTCAAATATAAGCTCTTTAAATTGCCATGATATGGAATTGTGAAACATTGGTAAATCAGACAGAGTATAGTTTTGTTGCCAAATACTATCTCCGCCATCATTATAGAATTATTGTCTGGCCATGTCAATCAATCCCTGATACATTCTTTGGGTTGTTGGAACTGGAACATTAAGTTTTTTTGCTTCTCGTACAATATATCCACTGAATGTCTCTAATTCGGACATTTTTCCATTACAGATATCCCGCTGCAGGGAACTGGTGGCATCTTCCGCAAGCTCGTGGTAGAATCTTCGGATGATAGAATCAATATGAGCCTGTGTTACATGGACGTGCCTGGCTAATGCAACTTGATAAGCTTCATTTACCAGATCTTCATATTCTTTTGCTTTTACAGGATCGTTCCGAAGCTGGCCGATGGTGTTGTTATAATAGGCAGTTGTGACATTGTATGCGCAGTTTAAGATATATTTTCTCCAGATAGCCTGTTCAATATCAGGAGCAACTTTGTGATCAATATTGGCGCCGGATAAAAGGTCAGATACTGCCTGTACTGCCTGCTGCTGTGCAGCATCTGCATGAGGAATGCCGATATACAGGTTGGCGAAATCCCCTTGCTGTGTGATGGAGTAATCAGCGTTTGCAAAGGCTACGATATAGATAAGGGAATCTACAACAATGCCTTTGTGCAGAATACTTCGGATCCGGTCACCGGGATCTACGCCATTCATAACGGGAATGATCACTGTATGATCGGTTACCGCATGCTCCATACTGTGGCATACATCTTCCAGAGAGTAATTTTTTACACATACAAAGATATAATCCTGTTCTTCAAGATCTTCAATGGTCGTTACTTTTTCTGGCATTACGGTTATCTCTCCATGATAGTCGCTGTGGAGTGTCAGGCCGTTCGTCTGTAAGGATTCCAGACGCTGTCCTCTTGCTGCGAATGTAACATGTGGATAATGTTTTCCAAGCATACCGGCCATATATCCACCGACACCGCCGATGCCGATGACTGCAATTTTTTTATTTTCTGTCACTTCTTGATTCATATACCTTCCTCCCTGTCAATCGATTCATCTGTCATTTATTGTACTACAATGCCGATGTTGATGTACAGAAAAACATGAATTTGCTATATTGTGGAGTTTTTGTTCTTGTATGGAAGGTGTATTCCCGAATTGAAAGAAATAAGAATTAATGGTATGATAAATACATCTTTTATGAAAATAGTTCGTGACAGAAAGTAGGTTGAAAGATGATGACAAAGAAAGTAATTGTAGCCGGACATATTTGTCTGGATATTACACCGTTATTCCCAGAGCAAAAGGTTGAGAATATCGCAGATTTTCTGCTTCCGGGAAGATCAATAGAGACGAAGAATGTGGATGTACATACAGGTGGAGCAGTAGCGAACACTGGACTTGCCATGAAGATTCTGGGGGCCGATGTGTCTCTGATGGGTAAGGTGGGAGATGATCCATTTGGAGAGATGGTCCTAAGCATATTGAAGAAATATGATGCGGATCAGGGGATGATCGTTGCACAAGGAGAGGCAACGTCGAGTTCGATTGTCCTGGCAATTCCGGGGATTGACCGGATGTTCCTGCACAATCCTGGCGCGAATCATACATTCCAGCCGGAAGATATTCCAGAGAAGGACTTAGAGAAAGCTGCATTATTCCACTATGGATATCCATCGGTCATGGCTTCTATGTACAGAAATGAGGGAAGCGGTCTGGTCAGGATGATGAAGAAGGTTAAGGAAGCAGGAGTTGCCACCTCACTGGATCTGGCGGTGGTTGATGAGAATTCAGAGGCAGGAAGAGAAGATTGGAATAAGATTCTTAAGAAAGTGATTCCTTATGTGGATTTCTTCATCCCAAGTGTGGAGGAATTGTGTTTTATGCTTGATCGAAAGCTGTTTGCACAATGGAGAGAAAGAGCAAAAGGAAAAGAGATCACTTCTGTGCTGGATATAGAAAACGACGTAAAACCATTGGCTGATCTTTGCATGTCTTACGGAGCGAAAGTATTATTGATTAAGTGTGGAGCGACTGGAATGTATTACCGCACAGCTGAGAAGGATGTGCTGCAGCAAGTTGGAACGCGGGTGGAACTGGATCTGGAACAATGGGCTGACAAAGAAGGATTCGAGAAGAGCTTTGTGCCGGAATGTGTTCTGTCCGGGACAGGCGCAGGTGATACCAGTATAGCAGCATTCCTTACGGCTGTGCTGGAAGGAAGTTCACCTAAGGAGGCTGTTTCGCTCGCAGCGGCGGAAGGTGCTTCCTGTGTGACTGCATTTGACGCATTGGGAGGAATCCGCACACTGAATGAACTGCGAGAGAAGATTGCAGCAGGATGGGAAAAATACTAGAAGAGGTAGATAGGACATGAAGATTCCTAAGGAAAACAGACACAGAATTGTAATCATGCTGATTATATGTATTCTATTTCTGGCGCTTTTGACGGGAATCAGCGTTTTTCTGGAAAATAAACTGGAGATCAGAGAAAAAACAAGAGTAGATGATACCATATATCAGAAGCATATTGTTATGATCAGCGAAGAGCCGTCTGAGGAATTCTGGCTCTCCATCTATCAAAGTGCCAGAGAGGAAGGAAAGAAACAAGGAATATATATTGAAAATTTTGGAGAAAGACTTGTAGAAGATTATTCGACAGAAGAACTTTTTGAGATGACGGTCGCGGCGAAGGTTGATGGTATCATATTGAAAGCAGATGGAGGGGAAGGGCTGACAGGGCAGATAAAGAAGGCGGCAAAGGCTGGAATCCCTGTTATGACAATTCTGTCGGATGTGCCAGACAGTGAAAGAATCAGTTTTGTCAGCGGCAATGACTTTGCGACCGGCGAGTTGTATGGCGATGAGATTATTGAAGAGGTAGAGAATATATCGAATGAGCTGGGAAGAAAAGTAAGAGTTTCTGTGTTAGTTGATTCCAATAGAGAGCAGACGGCCCCGAACCTGATCTACTCGGGTATCCATGAAGCAACGGCTTCTGTCAGTGATAAGATGGAGTTTTCTGCAAGTGTCATTGATAATTCCGGCAAGTTTGAATCAGAAGAGACGGTAAGAAACCTGCTTCTGGATTCGGAACCGCCGGATATCCTGGTGTGCTTAAGTGCGGTAGACACGATCAGCGCCTATCAGAGTGTGGTGGATTATAACCGTGTAGGTCAGATCGTGATTGTAGGATATTATTCTTCGGAAGATACGTTGGAAGGAATTCAGAAAGGAATCATCAAGTCCAGTGTATTGATTAATGCACAGGATTTGGGAAAAACAGCTGCACAGGGAATGAGTGAGTATCTTGAAAAAGAATATGTGAATGAATATCTTACGGTTACACCAACGTTGATTACCAGAGAGAATGTGAAAGATTATATGGAAAAGGACGAATAATAGCAGATGAAAAGGAAGAGATCCATTCGTACAAAACTGTTGGAAGTGTTTGTAGTGATCATGGTGTTAGTATTTGTGCTGAATATATACTTGTCCTACAATCAAAATAGAACAGTTCACCAGATTGACAGTGTATACAGTAATAATATACAGTTGAATGATCTGTCGAATACGCTGGATGGGATTCAGTCGGCACTTTATCAGTATCTGAATACAAAGAGTTCAGATCAGCTGGAGGATTTTTACTCTTATACACAGGATTATAATAATATGATTGGTCAGTTGAATCACCAGACTGTGGACGACGACAATAAATTGATGGAAAAAAATATATATAATATGTCCCTGACTTATCTGGAAAAAGCGGATGATGCGGTAGAAGCAAAACGAGGACGTAACGTCAGCAAATATAATGACGATTATGGCGAGGCAAAAAGACTGTATGATTATCTTCAATCGTGTATTAACAGCTTGAATACATCGGTCTTTCTTGAAAGTTCTAATAATTATTCACTGCTGCGCACCTCACTGACATATTTGACCGGAATCAGTATGTTCCTGTTGTTTGCCGCGCTCTTGATTGCATTTACATGGATTTTTATTATGACAAGAAATATTACAAGACCATTGATCCAGCTTGCAGATGCGGCAAATGAAATTGCAAGAGGTAATATGGAAGTCGATTTCCCCATCGTGGAGACTGGGGATGAGATCACGACGGTGGCAAAAGCATGCAACAAGATGATAGACAGTATCCGTGTATATATTCAAAAGACAAAGGAAAATTATGAACGTGAAAATAAATTGATTGAGAATGAACTGATTATGAAGAATGAGTTGAAAGAAGCTCAATTAAAGTATCTTCAGGCACAGATCAATCCTCATTTTCTTTTTAACAGTCTGAATGCAGGAGCGCAGCTTGCCATGATGGAAGGGGCAGAAAAAGCATGCCTTTTTATTGAGAATATGGCAGATTTTTTTCGCTATAATGTACGAAAGATTGACAAGGATACAACGCTTCGGGAAGAGTTGAAGCTGGTAGATAATTATGTGTATATATTGAATGTAAGGTTTTCTGGCGACATTCATTATAGTAAGCAGATTGATGAGCGGTTCCTGGATACGGTCATGCCCAGTATGATTATCCAGCCTTTGATTGAGAATGCTGTCAACCATGGAATCCGTGAGATGGAAGGAAAAGGACGGATACAAGTAAGCGTATATAATAACGATAAAAATGTATGTATCAAGGTTGCGGATAATGGAGTTGGTATCGATCCGGAGATTGCGGATAAGATTCTCCGTGGAGAGAGTGCTCACAGCAACAGTGAGAGAGATTCGGCGGGAATTGGTATGGACAATGTCATCAACCGATTGCGCCGATATTATAATATGGAGCATGTGATTGATATTCGCAGGAGAGAGAATGGCGGTACAGAAGTAATATTATATATACAGAAGAGAGAGGGAGGAAAGAAAAATGATGCGGATCTTGATCTGTGACGATGAAGGAATTGTCCGGCAATCCCTGGAATTCATAATTCAAAAAAGCTTTGGTGATAAATGTGAAGTAGAATCGGCAAAAAACGGAAGAATGGCAATTGAACTGACAGAATCGTTTCACCCGGATATTGTATTGATGGATATTCAGATGCCTGGAATTAACGGGATTGAAGCGATGCAGGAAATCCGAAAAGAAAATAAAAATATTGTATTTATTGTGCTTACTGCTTATGACAAGTTCGAGTATACACAGAAGGCTATCGATATAGGGGTGATGTCTTATCTGACAAAACCGATCAACAGAGATACTCTTACAGAGACACTTAGAAAGGCAATGAAGCTGGTAAGAGAGCGGAAAGAGAAGGTACGAAATGACCTAAAGATTAAAGAAAAGCTGGAAGTTGTCATTCCGATGATTGAAAATGGCTTCGTATACAGTGTGTTGTTTGACGGACCGGGGAAGGAGATGAATCAGAATTATCGGGAACTTTTAAATATTGATACAGATTATGGATATGCGATGGTCATAGAATGTGGAGATGAGCTCCATAAAGGTGTGTTGTCCAATACTTTGGGTGCCGGAATCCGTCTGCAGAAGCATTATATGGTGATGCGGGAGATGCTCAAAGAGACGACCGGAGGAATTGTAGGTGCACTGATGGCCAATAAGGTGATTGTTCTGGTGCCAAGTGAGTTGGAGAAAGAAGAATATGATGAAAGGGTTGTTAAGATTGATAACATTCGAGGCATGCTGAGAAAGCTGGAGCAGCAGCTGGATCTGAAGTTCAAAGCAGGAATAGGCTCGGTGAAGAGATGGAATGAGGTCAATGAATCGTATCAGGAGGCACTGGATACAGAACGTCAAGGTGTTGGAAAAGTTACACATGCAAAGGATATGCCTGTGACTTGTGTATATGAAGAAGGATACCCGTATGAATTGGAAAAAGAACTTTTTGCTGCTATAGAAGAAGGAAATCGGGAGAAGACCAGAGAACGAAGCAAAGAGTTTGCTCTGTGGATGAAAAGCCAATCGGCAGAGATTACTGGAAGTATTCGTCTGAAAACAATAGAATTTGTACTGTGGGCAGAACATCTTGCATATATGCAAGGAGGAATGATGTATCGCTTCAGAGCCAGGGATGGATATTGGGAAAGCCTGATCTCTTTTCAGACCTATGATGAATTGACAGGATGGTTCGTGAAGAAAATGGAAGATGCGAGCAGCCATATCGCTATGAAGCAGCAGGAAAAGACGAATAGCGTAGTCGAAAAGGCCAAGGAATATATTGTAGAACATTTTTCCAAAGATTTATCTCTGGAGGAGATGGCCAAGGAACTGGGGATTAGTCCTTATTATCTGAGTAAGCTGTTTAAAGAATCGGAAGGCGTGAATTACATAGATTATCTGACAGGACTTCGAATAAAATATGCAAAAGAACAGTTGAATAACAGTGATAAAAGTATCAAAGAGATCTGCCATGAATCAGGATATGGTGACCCGAATTATTTTAGCCGTATATTTAAGAAATGGACAGGAGTAACTCCTACAGAGTACCGGGAAGGGAGATTGTCATGAAGAAAAGATGCATTGCAGTTCTGATGTGTATCATATTAACGGCAATGATGCTTAGCTCTTGTAATACGAAGGATCAGCATGAGGATAAAAATGAAAGTGAAGAAGAGAAGGAATTAAGAATCGGAATCACATTTGACACATTTGTGCTAGAGAGATGGACGAGAGACCGTGATGTGTTTGTGTCGACCGCGGAGAAGTTAGGGGCATCCGTTGATGTCCAGAATGCCAATGGAGACGTAGAAAAGCAGAAAGAGCAGATTCAGAAGTTTATTGAAGATGATATGGATGTGATCGTCATTGTGGCAGTTGACTGTTTTGAGATAACAGAAGAGGTGACAAAGGCCAGAAATGCCGGAATTGATGTTATTTCTTACGACCGATTGATTCAAGGATGTACAACGGATCTATATATTACTGTAGATAACGAAGCAGTTGGAGAACTGATGGCTGAGACAATGAACGAAAATCTTCCTGAAGGCGGTAACGTAGTCATGCTCTGTGGACCGGAGATGGACACCAATTCTGCGGATGTGGTGACGGGATTTAAGAAAGGAATCGGGGAAAGTAATCTGACGGTGGTGAAAGAGATATATGTGAAGTCTTGGACTCCGGAAAACGGATTCGCGGCAGCGAACGAAGCACTGTCTGATGCGGAAGATGTAGATGCAGTCATGTGTGGGAACGATGGCCTTGCGGGTTATGCAATCAAAGCATTGAGTGAGAAGCAGCTTGCGGGAAAGGTGGTTGTGACTGGACAGGATGCGGACTTGGAAGCCTGCCAGAGGGTAGTAGAAGGTACACAGACAATGACGGTATACAAACCGATTGAAAGGTTGGCGAAGGTTGCGGCTCAATGTGCAGTTAAGATGGCCAAAGGGGAAGCTGTGGTCGGAGAGGAAGTAGGAAGAACCGCAACGAAAAAGACACAGGATGGATATGAGGTTCCGTATTGGGCATTGCCTCCGATTGCCGTGACCGCAGAAAATATGGATGATGTGATCATTGATCTTGGGTTCCATCTAAGGGATGAAGTGTATCTGAATGTAGATAAATAAAAATAGCCTAGCATATTTTTAAATTGAGGATAGCGCAAAAAAGTGCTACCCTCAATTTTTTTGCCCGGTAACTTTCTGAATTTGTGCGAGCCTTTGCAAACATGTCCTGTCTGATAGTTGTTATAGTAATAATATCAAATAAATCGAATGGAGGAAAAAACTATGAAAAAAAGATTCAAAAAGCTGGTATCAATCGGACTTGTTGCAGTGATGGCATTCTCACTTGCAGCTTGTACAAGTGGATCTGACAGCTCAAGCTCAAGCGAAGAGAAAGAGACTTCTGCTGGAAGCGGTAAGATTGGTGTGGCAATGCCTACAAAAGATCTTCAGCGTTGGAACCAGGATGGCGAGAACATGAAGAAACAGTTAGAAGAAGCTGGATACGAAGTTGACTTACAGTATGCAAGTAACGACGTTGCAACACAGGTTTCTCAGGTTGAAAATATGATTTCTGGTGATTGTGATGCATTAGTGATCGCTTCTATCGATGGAGAGTCTCTTGGAACACCACTGAAAGGAGCTGAAGAAAAAGGAATCCCGGTTATCTCTTATGACCGTCTGATCATGAACTCTTCTGCAATTTCTTATTACGCAACATTTGACAATTATCTGGTAGGTCAGAAACAGGGCGAATATATTGTAGAAGCTCTTGATCTTGACAATGCAGATGGCCCATTCAATATGGAAATCTTCACAGGTGACCCTGGTGATAATAACTGTAACTTCTTCTTTGGTGGTGCTATGGACGTTCTTCAGCCATACATCGACGCTGGAAAATTAGTTGTTCAGTCTGGACAGGTTACAAAAGAAGAGTGTTCTACAGCTGACTGGTCAACAGAAAAAGCACAGTCAAGAATGGATGCAATCCTTGCTTCTAACTATGCAGACAAAGACCTTGACGTAGTTCTGTGTTCTAACGACTCTACAGCACTTGGTGTTGAGAACTCTCTGGAAGCAAACTACAATGGTGAATGGCCAATCATCACAGGACAGGATTGTGACAAACCAAACGTTAAGAATCTGGTTGCTGGAAAACAGTCTATGTCAGTATTCAAAGATACACGTAAACTTGCAGAGCAGACAGTTAAGATGGTTGATGCTATCATGAGCGGCGAAGAAGCTGAGACAAATGATAACGAGACATATGACAATGGAACAGGTGTCATTCCTTCTTACCTTTGCGAGCCTACAGTTGTAACAATCGACAACTACGAAGAGATGCTGCTTGATTCTGGATATTATACAGAAGCTGATATCAAATAGTTAGTAAGAAGTAAGCGTGAACGGGCAGGCGGGCAGATGTCCGCCTGCATTTTTGAAAGAAAGGGAGGGACACAATTGGCTAAGATTTTATTGGAAATGAAAAATATTACCAAGACTTTCCCCGGTGTAAAAGCACTTGATAACGTTAATCTGCAGGTAGAAGAAGGAGAAATCCACGCTCTTGTTGGAGAAAACGGAGCCGGTAAGTCAACCCTTATGAATGTATTGAGCGGTATCTACGCATATGGTACATACGAAGGTGACATTATTTATAACGGAGAAATCTGTAAATTTCATAATATTAAGGACAGTGAGGCAAAGGGAATCGTTATCATTCACCAGGAGCTTGCATTAGTTCCGGAGATGACGATCGGTGAAAATATGTATCTGGGCAATGAGCAGGGTAAGAAATTCGCCATTGACTGGAGCAAGACGTACGGAGAAGCGGATAAATATCTGAAACGAGTGGGATTACAGGAATCTTCCCGTACTTTGATCAAAGATATCGGTGTTGGTAAACAGCAGCTTGTTGAAATTGCAAAAGCACTTGCAAAAAATGCGAAACTATTAATCTTGGATGAGCCTACTTCTTCTCTGAATGAGTCAGATTCTCAGGCACTTTTGGATCTGATGCTGGAATTCAAGAAGCAAGGTATGACTTCGATTATTATCTCTCATAAATTGAATGAGGTTGCTTATGTAGCAGACAAAATTACAGTTATCCGTGACGGTTCCACGATTGAAACGCTGGATAAAAATAAAGATGTCTTTACAGAAGACCGAATTATCAAGGGAATGGTAGGACGTGAGCTTACAGACCGTTTCCCGAAGAGAGAGAATAAAAATATAGGCGAGGTGGCACTGGAAGTAAAGAACTGGACAGTGCACCATCAGGTATACACAGACCGTAAGGTCGTAAATAATGTATCAATGTATGTAAGAAAAGGAGAAGTTCTGGGAATCTCCGGTCTGATGGGTGCCGGACGTACAGAGCTTGCTATGAGTATCTTCGGAAAGAGCTACGGCAAGGATATCTCCGGTGAATTATATATTCATGGAAAAGAAGTAAAACTGCATTCCGTTCAGGATGCCATTGAACATAAGATTGCATACGTTACAGAAGACAGAAAAGGAAATGGATTGATCTTAAGTAATCCAATCCGTGTGAATACAACACTTGCAAATCTGGCAGGTGTAAGCAGTCACGGTGTCATTGATAAAGATAAAGAGATTGCCGTGGCAGAAGAGTACAGAGTAAAATTAAAGACAAAATGCCCGAGTGTTGAACAGAACGTAGGAAACTTAAGTGGTGGTAACCAGCAGAAAGTTCTCCTTGCAAAATGGATGTTCGCTGAGCCGGATGTTCTGATATTGGATGAGCCTACCAGAGGTATCGACGTTGGTGCAAAATACGAGATCTACTGTATCATCAACGAATTGGTAGCGGCGGGCAAATCCGTAATTATGATTTCTTCTGAGCTGCCGGAAGTTCTTGGAATGTCAGACCGAATTTATGTTATGAATGAGGGACGTATTGCAGGAGAATTAAGCGGCGAAGAAGCAACTCAGGAACTGATTATGGCAAGTATTTTGAAATCAAGCAAAGGAGAATAAATTATGAAGAGTGCGAATATTTCTACATTTTTAAAGAAGTATACAATGGTCATTGTACTGGTCGTTGTTACTTTATTCTTCACCTGGAAGACAGGCGGAAGAATGTTACTTCCACAGAACGTAAATAACCTGATTTCTCAGAATGCATATGTATTCATTCTTGCAACAGGTATGCTGCTCTGTATCCTGACTGGTGGTAACATCGACTTAAGTGTCGGTTCTATTGTATGTTTTGTAGGTGCCGTAGGTGCTACATTCATGGTAAATAAAGGAATGAATGTATTTGTGACCATCATTATTATGTTGGCTACTGGTCTTGCAATTGGTATATGGCAGGGCTTCTGGATTGCATATCGAAGAATACCTCCATTTATTGTAACTCTGGCAGGTATGTTAATGTTCCGTGGACTTTCCAATATCGTTCTGGACGGTTTTACAATTGCACCAATGCCGGAGAATTACCTGGCACTGTTTAATATGTACATTGTGGATTTCTTCCATGGTGACGGACTTAATATTACCTGTCTGTTGTTCGGTATCATTGTTGCGTTAATCTTTGTGGCAGTTACCTTCCGTGGAAGAGCAACAAAAGTGAAAAAAGGATACGCAGTAGGTCCTGCAAGCAGTGATATCATCAAATGTGCGATCATCAGTTTAGTTATCGTAGCATTTGCATGGAGACTTGCACAGTACAAAGGTATTCCGAATATCCTTCTCTGGATTGTAGTCATCGTATTGATCTATGGTTATATTACATCCAAGACAACGATCGGACGTCATCTGTATGCGATCGGTGGAAATGAAAAAGCAGCAGAACTGTCCGGTATCAATACGAACAAAGTATATTTCTTTGCATATGCTAACATGGGACTTCTGGCAGCAGTTGCAGCAATGGTAGTTATTGCCCGTCTGAATTCTGCAAACCCGACTGCAGGTGATGGCTACGAGATGGATGCTATCGGTTCCTGTTTCATCGGTGGTGCATCTGCATACGGCGGAAGCGGAACAATTCCTGGAGTTATCATCGGTGCTACTCTGATGGGTGTTATCAACTTAGGTATGTCTATCATGGGTGTAGATGCTAACTGGCAGAAGGTTGTTAAAGGTGCAGTATTACTTGCAGCTGTAATCTTCGACGTAGAATCTAAGAAACGTGCAAAATAATCTATAATAAATCTATTTTTTACAGGGACGTGGGCCTAAAAAGCTTACGGCCCTGTTTTTGACCCGAAAATTGTGTATAATATATGGTGTTAGTGTCAAAAGCCCACGACATCTTATATGAAAAACTATACATAATTGTAGGAGAAAGATAGAAACATGAAGAAAGTCGGGAGAATCAAATAATTCTCCCGACTTTGCAATACCCATTATTTTTCTAATAATTTCTTAGTTAATTTTTTAGCCTTCTTTTTACATTTGCCACAGGATTTGCTAACCTTGGTGGCCTTTTTGACTTCTTTAAATGAAGAGGCACCCTGATCTATGGCGCGGGCGATATCACCTTTGGTTACCTTATGACAAGGGCAGATAATCTTATCTGGATTCATATTAAAGTACCAGAGAAGGAGCTGAATATACACGTGCTCCAAGCTCGCTATCCAGCATATACAGGCTCTTCGGATCGTCTCCGAATAACTCGAACTTCTTAACCAGATTATCAGCATTCGTCTCTTCCTCGCCCTGCTCCTTAACGAACCAGTCTAAGAACTGCATGGTACGGAAGTCTTTTACAGAATAAGCCGCATCATAAATCGTATGAATCAGGCTGGTCACATACTGCTCATGCTTCAATCCTTCCGCAAGAACAGCCTTAGCACTTACCAACTCAACAGCCGGCTTGTCAATCGCTTCCAGTATAATCTTCTCCCCATTATTCTGCAGATACTGGATGAAAAGCATCGCATGGTCACGCTCCTCCTGCGCCTGGATCTTATACCAGTTACCAAATCCGTCCAATCCCTGGTCATAGTAATAGTTCGAAAAATCCAGGTACAAATATGCAGAATACAATTCCTTATTCACCTGCTGATTCAGCAATTCTACAACCTTTTTGTCCAACATGATAATATTCCCTCTTTCTGCTAATATTTATTTTCTTAAATAATAGCAGATTTTTTGTGCAAATTCCATATGGGGACGGGGGTTTTTTCATTTTCCTCCGTCCCAGATTAAAATATCCCTGTCCCCAATTCGATTTACCGTGTCACTTATTATAATTGAATTACCAGGAGGCAGTTGCGCAAGTGGAAGATATGATGTAAAATTGTCGGTATCTGGAAGTTGCACAAAAATTGTTGGAAGAATCTTAGTAGAAAGGAGCTGTGAACACATGCCTAATACAGAAGGTGCCTTGACAAAAGGTCCTATCTTGAATGTCCTGACCAGACTTGCATTGCCGATTATGGCTTCGGCTTTTTTGTCAACGGCCTACAGTATCATGGATATGGCCTGGGTCGGGCAGCTTGGCGGAGAAGTGCTTGCCGGAGTCGGCGTTGGCAGCATGTATATCTGGATGTCTCAGGGAGTGGTAACACTGCCGCGGATGGGCGGGCAAGTCTATATGGCGCAGGAACTGGGACGGGGGAATCGCAGAGAGGCGCAGGCATATGCGGCAGCTGCGATACAGTTATGTGTAATCTTAGGCATACTTTTCGGGCTGGTATGTGGGTTTTTCACAGAGTCTTTGGTGTCGTTTTTCCAACTGGAACATCAGGATGCAGTGAATGCGGCACATATCTATATTAAGATTGCCTGTGGATGGATTCTGTTTTCCTTTTTGGGGCTGGTGCTAACGGGCCTGTATACTGCACAGGGGAATTCCAAGACCCCCTTGAAAGCGAATTTCACAGGGTTAATGCTGAATATGTTATTGGATCCGGTCTTGATTCTGGGACCGGGGCCTTTCCCGGCACTGGGAGCTGCGGGGGCGGCAATCGCAACCGTTCTGTCCCAGATAGTCGTGGTGGGGGTTCTGGCAGCAGGCATGCGGCTGGACAGATCCGAGGCAAATGTTCTGAGAAGTGTAAATTATATCCGTAAGATAGATGCCTCCTATATGAAACGTGTATGCCTGATTGGTGGCCCCAGTGCGATTCAGGGGGTGGTCTACTGCATGATCTCCATGCTGCTTTCACGGATGGCAGGAATTTTTGGGGATATTGCAATCGCGGTTTTGCGAGTGGGTGGTCAGGTAGAGTCCATATCATGGAACGTTGCAAATGGATTTTCATCCGCGATGAACGCATTTGCGGCACAAAATTATGGCGCAGGGAAGATGGACCGCGTCAGAAAAGGATACCGAATATCTGTGATATCTGTGCTCGTCTGGGGAGGCCTGATCTCAGTAGTATTTCTTCTGTTCCCGAGAGAAATCTCCAGTATCTTTTTCCATCAGCCTGATGAGATTGTCATGTCTTCCCATTATCTTATGATTATAGGACTGGGAGAGGCATTTATGTGTCTGGAATTGATGTCAGTGGGAGCAATCTCAGGGCTTGGGAATACAAAGCTTTGCAGTATTATCAGCATAACATTTACCGCGATTCGCCTGCCGATTGCATGGATACTCTGTAAGACCGCGCTTGGATCAGATGGAATCTGGTGGGCATTTACCATTTCCAGTGTGCTGAAAGGGTTGATTTTCTGGAAAGCATTTTATGTAGAGACGTCCAAAAAGGAGCGTTGTCTTCACGAAAATTCTTCGGCTGGGAAGTAAAAGGTTGTGACAAAGATAGAATTGTGTTAATATAATAGAAGCAAAATAGCAAATATCAGTAAGTAAGAGAGGTGAGATTATGGACGGTAGTAGTGGTCGAAGTACAGACAAGGTATTCATATATTGTCAGAATTCCTGCGGCTATGGCCCGTTCGTATTCTGACTGATTTTGTTGTGAGAATTTATAGATGTATAGAACAGATGTAAGATATATGAGTACCATTGTCCGTTTCTAAAACTGTACTACATTGGCGCAAGGCGAGTGTGGAGCATGTCGTATTATAACTGACAATGGTATTTTTATGCCCATTTTTACTTATTATATGCTGTCTCCATGGCATTTGTATAAGGGTTATAGGTTGTCATGGCTTCTCTCCTTCGCTGCATTATTTGTCGCTGCGCATCAACTGGCTACAATGGTAGAAGCATTTTTCAAAGAAATCAATAGGTGCTTTCAAAGACAAGAAAATTTATTTATTTAAGCAAAAATGCTTAACAGAAGAAGGAATAGAGGGTAATTGCTTAAAATAATTAAGTGTTTACATTCGTTGACAGAAAATCTTCAAGATGTTATGATTTTACATATTATTTTTATAGTAGAAACAGATAGAAGAATGCAAAGATGCAGCCGGAAGACAGGCTGTGTCTTTTTTTGTTTTATGAACAGGACGCAGGTCTTTGTGCAGAATAATATCCTCAGGAAGGTATCAGAATATGAAACATCACGAATTGGATCCGGTGGACAGGACAATACTAAATATATTACAGAAAGAAGCGAAAAAGCCATTGAAGGAAATTGCAGAGTAGGTGTATCTGTCTACGCCTGCTGTCTCTGCAAGAATTGAAAAGATGGAACGGGAGGGATATATTCTGGGTTACCAGGCACAGGTTAATCCGCTGGCTCTGGGCTACCATATCAAAGCGCTTATCCATCTTGAGGTTCCGCCGGAAGATAAGGAAGAATTTTATCCATTTGTGAAGGCATGCCACAATGTGATCGAATGTAACTGTGTAACAGGAGAGTATTCGATGGTGCTAGAAGTCTTGTTTCCGGATACGGTTGAATTGGATCAGTTTATTGGAGAACTACAGAGGTTTGGACGGACAAAGACTTTGATCGTGTTTTCTACATCTGTAGAGCACCGGGGAATTGATGCTGAAAAAGAAATAAGAGGTTAGAAAGAGCTATATTTTGAATGTTTTGCAAGTTTTGAAATGGGAAGTTGCATATCAAAACGAAAAAGTCAGCTTTTCAACAATGTAAATACAATAAAAATGCAAGTATATATTGACATTTTTTCAATATATACGTAAAATAGCAGATAGTGACGCTACGAATGAATGAAGATACAGGAGGGAACCCCGATGACACCATATAGTCAGTTGAGTAAAGAAGAGTTATTAGCATTAAAAAGTGATCTGGAGCAGCAGTTTGAAGATATAAAGGGCAAGGGCCTGAAGTTAGATATGTCTCGAGGCAAACCGTCAAAAGCACAGCTTGATCTGAGCATCGGAATGATGGACGTTTTGACCAGTGAATCAGATCTGGTAAGTTCTGATGGCGTAGACTGCAGAAATTATGGAGTTCTCTGCGGAATCAGTGATGCAAGAAAATTATTGGCAGACATGTCTGAGGTGCCGGAGAGAAATATTCTTATCTATGGTAATTCAAGTCTGAATGTTATGTTCGATACCGTATCACGTGCTATGACACATGGTATTATGGGAAGTACTCCATGGTGCAAGTTAGACCATGTAAAATTCCTGTGTCCAGTACCAGGATATGACCGCCACTTCGCAATTACAGAATTCTTCGGAATTGAGATGATCAATATTCCGCTTCTGGAGACCGGACCGGATATGGATATGGTAGAGAAATTAGTAGCTGAGGATGATTCCATCAAAGGAATCTGGTGTGTACCGAAGTATGCGAATCCAACTGGAATATCCTATTCCGATGAGACGGTAAGAAGATTTGCAAGATTGAAGCCGGCTGCAGAGGATTTTCGTATTTTCTGGGACAATGCATATTCCATTCATCATCTTTACGATGATAAGAGAGATGTGATCCTTGAACTGTTAAATGAATGTATTAAGGCAGGTAACCCGGACATGGTTCTGAAGTTCATCTCCACTTCCAAGGTGTCATTCCCAGGATCCGGAATCGCCGCACTGGCAGCTTCTGAGGCAAATATTGAAGACGCAAAACAATATATGAAGTTCCAGACGATCGGGCATGATAAGCTGAATCAGCTGCGCCATGTACGCTTTTTCAAAGATATGCCGGGTATGTATGCACATATGCGTAAGCATGCGGATATCCTTCGCCCGAAGTTTGAGAAAGTAGAAGAAGTTCTGGAAAAAGAACTTGGCGGACTCGAGATTGGTACATGGACGAAACCACTTGGCGGATACTTTATCTCCTTTGATGCGATGGAAGGCTGTGCAAAAGCAATCGTTGCAAAGGTGAAGGAAGCAGGGCTTGTCATGACAGGTGCCGGTGCAACGTATCCATACGGAAAGGATCCAAAAGACAGCAATATCCGTATTGCACCATCTTTCCCGACGGTTGAGGAACTGGCAGTGGCAGCAGAGATCTTTGTTCTTGGTGTAAAACTGGTAAGTATTGACAAGTTATTGAGTGGAAAAAATTAATAGAAAGTTATTGAGAATATTATCCAGTAAAGAAACGGGTATTTATATTGACAGGATAATTAAAATTTGATATCCTCTGGGAAGTTAGAAACAACTAACTACCCTGGGGGATATTTTTGTGCAAATATTTTTTTACACACGAGTTAGCGATAACTAATTATCAATAATATGCAAGGAGAGAAGTGATGAAAAAGAGATGATGAAAAATCCAATAAAAATAATCTGGATGGCAGCAGGTGTGGTATTTCTGGGGATAGGAGCAGTAGGTGTTGCACTTCCGGTGCTTCCGACCACGCCGTTTTTATTGCTTGCTTCCTTTTGCCTGGCAAAGGGATCAAGAAGACTTCATGAATGGTTTGTAGGAACCAAATTATATCAGAACCATCTGGACAGCTTTGTAAGAAACAGAGCGATGACACTTAAGACCAAGCTAGGGATACTTTTCCCGGCATCTGCAATGCTTTTGCTGGCATTTGCGGCGATGCAGAATGTCTATGGCAGAGGATTCATCCTGTTTTTGATTCTATTCAAATATATCTATTTCTTTACATGCATCCGCACGATCAGGGAAGGGGCATAAAGGATAAGATGTCAGCAAAGAATAGTCAGCAAAAACGAGAAAAAGAAAAACAAGTTATAGATCAGATGATTGCCATATATTGCCGAAAGAATCATCGGCATCTGCACAAGGAGAATGGATTATGCAGTGCATGTGAAGAATTACGACGCTATGCAAGGATGCGGGTGGATCGCTGCCCATTCATGGAGACGAAGACTTTCTGCAATCAGTGCAAGGTTCATTGCTATCAGCCAAAGATGCAAGAAGAGATTCGAAAGGTCATGCGCTTCTCGGGACCGCGAATGCTTCTGTATCATCCGGGGATGGCAATCTGGCATATGATCAGTACGTTAAAGGGTTAAATATAGAAAAAGGACTTGCTTTTTGGCTTGTGGTATGGTACACTATCCTAGCGAATGGAAGTAGGTCTTTTTTTTATGCCTAAAATTAGGGTAGCCTCGCAAGCTACCAAGTAACAAGTTAATTTAGACAAACAAAGCGAGGTGGAAGTTGTGCGTACAAGAATCACATTGGAATGTACAGAATGCAAACAGCGTAACTACAACATGACGAAGGATAAGAAAGCTCATCCGGAACGCATGGAGACTAAGAAGTACTGTAAGTTCTGCAAGTCACACACATTGCACAAAGAAACAAAATAGTCGCTGCAAAGGAGTGGGTGTCATGAGCGATAAGACGCAGAAGAAAAGCTGGTTCAAAGGTCTTAGCAGAGAATTTAAGAAAATCATTTGGCCAGATAAGATGACAGTAGCAAAGCAGACGGCAGCAGTTGTTTCTGTAACCGTAGTTCTGGGTGCGATCATTGCGATCATTGATTTTATTGCCCAGTACGGAGTGGATTTATTAGTAAGATAACTGATAATCTGCACGCAAGAAAGGTGAGTTTATGTCAGAGGCAAAATGGTATGTAGTTCATACTTATTCTGGGTATGAGAACAAAGTAAAAGCCAACATTGATAAGACAATTGAAAACAGACATCTGGAAGATCAGATTCTGGAAGTTCAGGTGCCAATGCAGGATGTCGTTGAGATGAAGAATGGTGTCCAGAAGGCGACGCAGAAGAAGATGTTTCCAGGCTATGTTCTGATTCACATGATCATGAACGATGATACATGGTATGTTGTCCGCAACACAAGAGGTGTAACTGGGTTCGTAGGACCGGGATCTAAGCCGGTTCCGCTTACGGATGCAGAGATGGCATCGCTGGGAATCAGGGAAGAGAATATTGTCGTAGATTTTGAAGAGGGCGATACTGTTCAGGTAATTGCCGGTGCATGGGCAGATACAGTTGGAGTTATCCAGTCTATGAACATGCAGAAGCAGAGCCTTACCATCAATGTTGAATTATTCGGCCGTGAAACACCGGTTGAAATAAGTTTCGCAGAAGTTAAAAAGATGTAACTGCTATAAGCAGTGCACGGGTTACATTATTGGCTGCAGGGGAGCTCGCTCACCGACAGACATATAATGAAAACCGTATAGGGCGACAGCCCTCAGCGAGATGAAGCGCAGCGCAATCGAGCTGGCACTGTGGAATAAGTAAAACAAAAAAGTGGGAGGGACAAAGATTCCCGGGAGTACCACAAGGAGGTAATTAAAATGGCAAAAAAAGTAACAGGTTATATTAAATTACAGATTCCTGCCGGAAAAGCTACACCGGCACCACCGGTTGGTCCAGCACTTGGTCAGCACGGTGTAAATATCGTTGAATTTACAAAGCAGTTTAATGCAAGAACTGCAGATCAGGGAGATTTGATTATTCCTGTTGTTATCACAGTTTACAATGACAGAAGCTTCAGCTTCATCACAAAGACACCACCGGCAGCTGTTTTGATTAAGAAAGCCTGCAACATCAAATCTGGTTCAGGCGTTCCGAACAAGACAAAAGTAGCTACGATCACAAAGGAACAGGTAAGACAGATCGCAGAGACAAAGATGCCAGACTTAAATGCAGCAACAATCGAGAGTGCTATGAGCATGATCGAAGGAACATGCCGCAGTATGGGTGTTAAAGTTACTGAATAAACGTGTAAACAAGAATCGTGGGAGGGTTATCCCGACATTACCACAAGGAGGTTATTTAGATGAAAAGAGGAAAGAAATATGTTGAAGCTGCAAAAGCAATTGACAGAGGAACTCTCTATGATGTTGCAGATGCAGTGGCATTAGTTAAAAAGACTGCAGTAGCAAAATTCGATGAGACTATCGAAGCTCATATCAGAACCGGATGTGACGGACGTCACGCTGACCAGCAGATTCGTGGAGCAGTTGTACTGCCACACGGAACAGGTAAAAAAGTTCGTATCTTAGTATTCGCAAAGGATGCAAAAGCTGAAGAAGCTAAAGCAGCTGGAGCAGATTACGTTGGAGGAATGGAACTGATCGAGAAGATCCAGAAAGAAAACTGGTTTGAATTCGACGTTGTTGTTGCTACACCAGATATGATGGGTGTTGTAGGACGTATCGGTCGTGTACTTGGACCAAAAGGTCTTATGCCAAACCCAAAAGCTGGTACAGTAACAATGGATGTTACCAAAGCAATCCAGGAGATCAAAGCTGGTAAGATTGAGTACAGACTTGACAAGACAAACATTATCCATGTGCCATTAGGAAAAGCTTCATTTACTGAAGAACAACTTGCGGACAACTTCCAGACGCTGATCGATGCAATCAACAAAGCAAGACCTGCAGCAGTAAAAGGCCAGTTCTTAAAGAGCGTGGTTCTTACTTCTACAATGGGACCGAGCGTAAAAGTTAACCCATTAAAGCTTGTTTAAGAGATTGAAATAATCGAGTATATATGATGCCCCTGCCTATCGGCAGGGGCATTCAGACTGTAGACAAAGTCCCGGATGATAGTCCGGGCTTTTCTTATGTTTTAGTTATCCACAATTCTTTTTTAGAGAATTAATTTATCAAGAAAAAAGTGTATGTTATCCACGCGATAGTTTTATGTTGTCTATTCCCTTCATGGTATAATAATCTTAACAGGAGGGATTGCTTATGATGACAAGAGATGCTGATAAAAAAGAGAACAAATGCTCATGTTTTGTATGGATGACATGGTTCCTAGAGACCATCTTCTCCGAAAAATTGACAAAGCAATTGACTGGAACTTTATTTATGACTTAGTAGAAGATAAGTATTGTGCAGACAATGGACGACCAAGTTTGGATCCTGTCTTATTAATTAAAATCGTATTTATTCAGTATCTTTATGGGATTCGAAGTATGCGCCAGACAATCAAAGAAATTGAAGTAAATGTTGCTTACCGATGGTTTCTGGGTCTTGATATGTTAGATGGAGTCCCTCATTTTTCAACGTTTGGGAAAAATTATACACGCCGGTTTAAAGATACTGATCTGTTTGAACAGATTTTTTCGTATATCTTAGAAGAATGTATGAAACATCATCTAGTGGACACTTCTATTATTTTTGCAGATGCTACTCACGTAAAAGCTTGCGCAAACAGCAAAAAAATGAGAAAGCGGATTGCAAAACAAGAAGCTCTCTGGTATGAGGAAGAATTACAAAAAGAAATCAATGAAGATAGAAAAGCACACGGAAAAAAACCTTTAAAAGATAAAGATGATCATAACCAAACTCCACCTTCTACAGGCGGGAATCCTTCTAATGAAGAAGATGCCCTCCCGGAAGGAGCAAAAACACAAAAATGCAGCACAAGTGACCCAGACAGTGGGTGGTTTCGTAAAGGAGAACATAAACATGTTTTTGCATATGGGATTGAAACTGCTTGTGATAAACATGGCTGGATTCTGGGATATTCCATTCACCCTGGAAATGAACATGATAGCCGGACATTCAAGACACTTTATGACAAGCTACTATCATATCATCCGGAAATGATGGTCTTGGATGCAGGATATAAAACCCCGGCAATCGCACATCTCTTGATAGAAGACCAGATTGAACCATTGTTTCCATACAAATGTCCGCAAACAAAGAAAGGCTTCTTCAAGAAATATGAGTATGTATATGACGAATACTATGATTTGCGTAAAGAAACCATAGAGCGGATTTTCGGAACCGCAAAAGAACAACATGGTTTTCGATATACACAATATAAAGGAAAAGCGCGAATGGAAATGAAAGTCGGGCTTACATACGCATGCATGAATTTAAAGAAGCTGGCAAAAATCCTGGCAAAAAAGGAGCAGAAAGCATATGATATGTTGCACTCTTTAATAAAAGAAACGAGAAATTCCATTCATACAGAAAAGTTGGTGCTGGAGTTAAACTCCAGCACCAACTTTGTCTACAGTCTGAAATGGGGACGTAGTATTTTTCAAAAATACTACGTCCCCATTTGAAAAATTAACGGCTATAGTCGGAATATGGGCCGCTGAAAACGTGTCTTAAGTAAGCTACTGAATTTTTTGCGTCTACATCCAGCATTGCTTCGTCTTTGCAGAGGTCTCTCCAGACTTTGATGTCGCTTCCGACCTCTCCGCCTTTTAATACGAATGGCTCCATGACTACGTTCTTATCGTAACCGATGCGGCGAAGTGCCTGACCGATTTCAGCCCAAGGCATATTGCCTTTGCCAGGGCAGCGGCGGTTATTTTCGCCAACATGGAAATGTCCGAGTTTATCCCCAGCTGTCAGGATGGCATCAATCATGCTATCCTCTTCAATGTTCATGTGGAAGGTGTCGAGCATGACTTTTGCTGCAGGGACATCTACTTCTTCTACGAATTGTACGGCCTCTTTTGCTGTGTTTAACAGATAGCCTTCAAAGCGGTTCAAGACTTCCAGGCAATAGTCGACACCACATTCTCCGGCGATTTTGGCTACGGTACGAACATTTTTTACGCTACGTGCCCAATCGCTTTCTTTGTCAATTGGTTTGGAGTAATCCACTGGCCAGTAGGAGTAAATACCTCCGCCGATCGTGTGGATATCCATATATTCCAGCTTCTTTAAAATATCTGTGTAGAAGCTGATGGCATTTTTAATGACAGCCTCATCGGCAGAACCAAGATTCTCTGAAGCAGAAGGACCATAGCCTGCAGTTAAAATGACATCCTGAGCTTTTGCTTCGGATTTCAGGTCATCCATCTCTGCTTTGGTCATATCCTTGAGGGCAGCGCAGGAAATCTCTAATATATCAAATCCAAGAGATCTGACTTTTTTGATGTATTTTTTATAATCTGCAGCCCACTGCTTCTCCCAGTAAGCGAAATAAATTCCGTATTTCATGAAATATCCTCCTTTCTCGGTTTGAAAAAATTATTTTGTTACATATTGTTGCGCGAAATCTATTCTAATCATACTTTTTAAAAATGTATTTGTCAATATTGCTAATAAAGTTCTACAATTCAGTTGAGTAACAATGCGTAATATTATGCAATTTACACAAATACAAAAAGAGTTGCACAAACAATAGAGAGTAAAGTTACGTAAAACAAAAGAAATATTTACTTATCGATTAAAATTTGTTACTATAAATACTATAAAAATAAAAGGAAATGCATAGTAAGTCCGAGTGAGGGAGGGATCGCACATGAGAAATAAAAAAGCATTTTCAATTCGGGATATTGCTGCGCAGGCAGGTGTATCTACGGCTACTGTTTCACGTATTTTGAATCAGAAGGGCGGCTATTCCGGCGAAACAGAACAAAAAGTGTTGAATATTGTGCGGAACAGCTCTTATGAGCTTACGGATAAGACACGAGAAAAAGTCGTTGGGGTACTGATTCAGGATATTACGAATGAGTGGTTTACGAGTGTGGCGGCAGATCTGGAAGAACAGTTATATGAGAAAGGATATGCAGCATGTATTTATACAACAAGCGAGAGCATACACAAGACAGACTGGTACTTTGATGAGTGTATGCGGAGACGGTTTGCCGGGATCATCATTGTATCGCCGACGCCGGAAATTGCCAGAAAAGCCAGAAATGCGAATATACCGATTATTTTCATTGACCGGACCCCTGTCCGCAAGGAGGATATCATCAGTGTAGAATACGACCATTATCTGGGTGGATATATGGCGACAGAGCATCTCATACGAAAAGGTTGTAAAAATATTATGTTTCTAGGAAAGGAGCAGGATAATCCGGCTGTCGGAGCGAGACTTCGGGGGTATCTGGATGCTTTGGATGATTATAAGCTTCCGCAGTCAGAAAAGCTGATTGTTGCACTTAATGATAACTATCATCTGTATGATACGGCATATCGGCTTACCTATTATCTGCTGAAAAAGAAGCTGAATTTTGATGGAATCTTCTGTACCAATGACTTAAGAGCTTTTGGGGCATTGCAGGCGCTTCAACAAAATGGAATCAGAGTTCCGGAAGAAGTGAAGGTGATCGGTTACGATGATATTTCTCTGGCAAGGCAGTGTTATCCAGCGCTGACGACGATCCGGCAGAATACGGAAGAACTGGCAAGAAATACCGTTCAATTACTGATGCAGCTCCTGTTTGAGCCTGAAACAGTAAATCATTCACATGTGGTGCTTCCGGTCTCTCTGGTGGAAAGAGGAACGGCCTGAGAATCCGTACAAGCTTAAATGAATTTCAGAAAAATACACAGGAAACGGGAAAAACATTTGACAAACAGAAGATTCGATGCTATGATAATTATCAGTGACTGCCGAAGACAGCAGGTGCGAAAGCGTAAGTATTACAATCGCCTGCCGAGGAAAGTTAGATTCGAATTTGTGAATTATAACGCCTCTGTGTCTTTGGACATAGGGGTGTTTTTTGAATATTCCTTATAAGCAGTCGGACAAATAATATAAGGAGGTGCACCATTCGTGGCAAAAGTTGAATTAAAACAACCAATCGTACAGGCTATTGCAGATGACATCAAGGATGCAGCAAGTGTTGTATTAGTAGACTACCGCGGATTAACTGTTGCTCAGGATACAGAACTGCGTAAACAGTTAAGAGAAGCAGGAATCATCTACAAAGTTTGTAAAAACACAATGATGAAGAGAGCTTTTGAAGGAACTGATTTCGCAGCTTTAGACGAACACTTGGAAGGACCAAGCGCTATCGCAATTTCTAAAGATGATGCAACAGCTCCGGCAAGAATCCTTTGCAAGTTTGCAAAAGATGCAAAAGCCCTTGAATTAAAAGCAGGTGTGATTGAAGGTACAGTATACGATGTAGCTGGACTGACAGAATTGTCCAAGATCCCATCAAGAGAAGAGTTACTGTCCAAGTTACTTGGAAGCTTACAGTCACCTATTACAAATCTTGCTCGTGTTCTTAACCAGATCGCAGAGCAGGGCGGCGCTGAGAACTGTGTAGCAGCAGCTCCGGCAGAAGAAGCTGCAGAGGAGTAGAGCACTTATCGAGGTATTTTCGAGATTAGTGCGAACCCGTTCTTTGAACTTAGCGAGGTGTTATCGAGCTTAGTGAAAAGAACTTCATTTAAGAATTAAAAAAATAAAACAAAAATGGAGGAAAATAAAATGGCAAAATTAACAACAGCTGAATTTATTGATGCAATCAAAGAATTATCAGTATTAGAATTAAATGACTTAGTAAAAGCATGTGAAGAAGAATTTGGTGTTTCTGCAGCAGCAGGTGTAGTAGTTGCAGCAGCAGGCGGAGAAGCTGCAGCAGCAGAAGAGAAAGATGAGTTCGATGTAGAGTTAGTATCTGCAGGCGCATCTAAGGTTAAAGTAATCAAAGTTGTTCGTGAGATCACAGGACTTGGATTAAAAGAAGCTAAGGCAGTAGTTGACGAAGCTCCGAAGGTAGTTAAAGAAGCTGTTTCTAAGGCAGAAGCTGAAGAAATCAAAGCTAAACTTGAAGCTGAGGGTGCAGAAGTTAACCTTAAATAATCAAAAAGATGATTTTTCAAAGAGCTGTTCCAATTGGAATGGCTCTTTTTGTCTTTTTAGAAGAAGTGTTGTAAAATCAGAAAAATGGCTTGACAAACCCAATTTCAAATGATAATTTAATAATCAGTGATAGCATGTTACTTGTTTTTTTGAAAAACGAGGCATTAACTATACATAAATGTAAAAGATATTTATGTGTGTTAGTGCCTTTTTTTATACCATTTTTTATGGAATCTACTCTCTTACTGATGTACATAGATGTCTGAACGCAAAAAGGAAAAGGAGAAAAAAGATGAAAGACAAAGTTTTTGGTGTGCTACAGCGCGTGGGAAGATCCTTTATGCTCCCGATTGCTATCCTGCCTGTAGCCGGACTGTTACTGGGAATCGGTGGTTCCTTCAGTAACGCAACGATGCTCGCAACATATGGATTGGACGGAATCCTGGGTGAGGGAACCGTATTTAACGCCATTTTTCTGGTTATGAAGGATGCGGGAAATATTGTTTTTACGAATCTTCCGATTATATTTGCCATGGGTGTGGCGATTGGTATGGCGAAGAAAGAGAAGGAAGTTGCTGCTCTTGCGGCTGTTATCGCTTTCTTCATCATGCATGCATCCATTGGTGCGATGATTGAGATTGGCGGCGGAGCAGAGACCTTGCTGAATGGAGCGACAACATCTGTATGTGGAATTACATCTCTTCAGATGGGAGTGTTCGGAGGTATGCTCGTAGGACTTGGAGTGGCAGCTCTCCACAATCGTTATTACAAGATTGAATTGCCGCAGGTTCTTTCGTTCTTCGGCGGTACAAGATTTGTTCCGATCGTGTGTTCTTTGGTGTACACTGGAGTTGGTATCGCAATGTACTTTATATGGCCTGTTGTGCAGAGCGGAATCTACGCAATCGGTGATGTGGTATTGAATTCTGGGTATTTTGGAACCTGGGTCTATGGATTGATGGAACGTCTGTTGATTCCGTTCGGTCTGCACCATGTGTTCTATCTTCCGTTCTGGCAGACGGCATTAGGCGGCACACTAGAAGTTGCAGGACAGACGATTGAGGGTGCACAGAACATTTTCTTTGCACAGCTTGCAGATCCTGCGGTAGAGCACTTTGCAGTGTCTGCGACAAGATTTATGTCTGGTAAGTTCCCACTTATGATTTTCGGACTTCCTGGAGCAGCTTTGGCAATGTACAAAACAGCGAAACCGGAGAAGCGCAAAGAAGTAGGAGGCCTTCTGCTGTCAGCAGCGTTGACATCCATGCTGACAGGAATTACAGAACCATTGGAATTCACTTTCTTGTTTGTAGCACCTCTTTTGTATGGAATTCACTGTGTGTTTGCAGGACTTGCGTATATGTTGATGCACGTCTTTCATGTTGGAGTGGGAATGACATTCTCGGGCGGACTGATTGATATGTTCTTGTTCGGTATTCTTCAGGGAAACGCGAAGACCAATTGGATCTGGATCGTAATCGTGGGAATTGGATACTTTATTGTATATTACTTCCTCTTTGGTTTCCTGATTCGAAAGTTGGATCTGAAGACACCGGGAAGAGATGACAGTGAAGAAGTGAAGTTATATCGAAGAAGTGATGTGGAGGCAAGAAAGAAAGGGGAAGGTTCAGCGACAGGAACTGCTGTAGATGAATTGTCACAGACAATCTGTCAGGGTCTTGGAGGCAAGAAAAATATCTCAGATGTGGACTGTTGTGCTACCCGACTTCGCTGTACGGTCTATAAAGCGGAACTGGTGAATGACGCACTCTTGAAATCAACAGGAGCATCTGGAGTCGTTCATAAAGGAAATGGAGTACAGATTATCTATGGACCGAGAGTTACAGTTATTAAGTCTAATCTGGAAGATTATCTTGAGACAGCACCAGATGAAGAATATGTGGCTGATGTTCAGGAAGAGACGGTAAAAGAGAACCAGAATGAAGAAAAAGAACAGAAAGTTGTGAAGACGATCACCATCTCCAGCCCGGTAACGGGTGTGGCGGCTGATCTAGGGACGGCACCGGATGAGGCTTTTGCCGGAAGAATGATGGGCGATGGTGCGGTTGTGACACCGAAGGATGCATATGTGTGCGCACCGGAAGACGGAGAGGTGTGCTTTGTGTTCGAGACGAAGCATGCGGTTGGATTCCAGACAGATTCTGGAATTGGTCTTCTGATTCATATGGGAATTGATACCGTTAAATTAGAAGGAAATGGATTTGAAGTGTTAGTCGAGAACGGACAAAAGGTGAAAAAGGGTGAGCCGATGCTTAAGATGGATCTGGATTACCTGCAGGCAAATGCACCATCTATGGCATCACCGGTACTTTGTACGGAACTGGAGGAAAATCAGAAGATCCGCCTGTTGAAGGAAGGCGAAATTCAGGCGGGTGAACCGCTTTTTGCAGTGGACTTCTGCGAATAAAGAGAAAGTGTGAGTGGGGAAAAGTATGTACAGGATAAAAAAGGTGTTGGATCATAACACGATCATAGGAATTCAGACCGAGAATCATCAAGAATATCTTATTATGGGCAAGGGAATCGGTTTTGGAAAAAAGGTGAGTGAAAGAGTGGAGGCAAGAGAAGAAGATGCCATCTATTCTCTTCAGGCATCCACAGATCGTGGAGATGCCCGTGAACTGGTGAAAGAGATCTCGCCGGAATGTCTGGAGATTGCGAATGAGGTTCTGGATGAGGCAGAGAAAATATTTGGCAAGATTGACAGAAGTATACTTTTCCCCATGGCAGACCACATTGAGTTTGCAATAAAGAGAATGAAAAACGGTGAGCAGATCAGCAATCCGTTAACAGAAGATATCCGAATTCTGTTCCATATGGAATTCAAGGCTGCAAGCTGTATTGCACCGATCCTGGCAAGAAAAATGAATCTTCGGATCGATGAAGATGAGGTGGGCTATATTGCACTTCATATTCATTCGGCGATTGAAGATGAGAAAGTGTCGCAGGCTATGCAGATGGCGCGCGCAGTCCGGGAATGTATTTCGCTGGTGGAAGAAGAGATTGGAAGGCCAATCGATGTCATGTCGCTGTCTTACAATCGTCTGATGAATCATATACGATATATGGTTGCAAGGGCAATCAGTGGAGAGCAGCTTAAGGTGAACATGAATGATTACATGGGAATTAAGTTTCCACAGGCTTTCCGGACAGCGAAGGTTATCTGCGAGCGGGTTGGAAAAAGTCTGAAGTGTAATCTAAGTGAAGTGGAGATCGGATATCTGGCCATGCATATTGAAAGAGTAACAAGTGATGAACGAGAAAGTTCTGATAATAAATAGGAAAGAATAAAAACAAAAAGGAGATTAAAATTATGAAGACATTTAATTACGTTATTACAGATGAAGTGGGAATCCATGCAAGACCGGCAGGAATGTTGGTAAAAGAAGCAAAGAAATATGAATCACAGATTATGATCAAAAAAGGAGACAAGCAGGCCGATGTCAGAAAACTGATGATGTTGATGGGCATGGGGGTAAAATGTGGCGAAGAAGTCACTGTAGAAGTTAACGGCGCAGATGAAGAAGAGGCATGCGCAGCAATGGAAGCATTTTTCAGGGCAAACTTATAATCAGAAAAGACCAGAGGTAGCAGAGATGGAAGTTTATCAGGGAAAATCAATATTGAAAGGCATTGCCATAGGCAAGCTCTTCTTCTACCAGAAGGGAGAACAGTCCGTAAAGAGAGAGAAGATCCAGGATACTGCAGCAGAGCTCCGGAGATATGAAGCGGCACGGGAAGAAGCGATCGCACAGCTGAATGTTCTGTATGAGAAAGCAGTCAAAGAGGTAGGAGAGGTCAATGCAGCTGTCTTCGAGGTTCATGCCATGATGCTGGAAGATGATGACTATGTAGATTCTATAGTAAATATCATCGAAACACAGCAGGTCAATGCAGAATTCGCGGTTGCGACGACTGGGGATAACTTTGCTGCAATGTTTGCAGAGATGGATGATGATTATTTTAAAGCCAGAGCAGTGGATGTCAAGGATATATCCGAACGGCTTGTGAATGTCCTGAGTGGGAGAAATAATGGTGGGGATCTGGGAGCAGAACCTGTCATCGTTGTGGCGGATGACCTGGCACCAAGTGAGACGGTGCAGATGGACAAGGAGAAGCTGTTAGCATTCGTTACCCGCTATGGTTCTTCTAATTCGCACACGGCAATTCTTGCAAGAACCATGAATATCCCGGCGCTGATCGGAGTAGAGATTCAGGAAGACTGGAATGGAAAACTGGCAGTAGTGGATGGCTATGAAGGAAAACTATACATTGAGCCGGAAGAAGAAGTGCTTACAAAGATGCAGCAGAAGCAAAGAGAAGATCTGGAAGCCAGAGAATTGTTAGAGCAGCTCCGGGGAAAAGAAGATGTAACCCAGGATGGAAAGAAGATTCGTCTGTATGCGAACATTGGAAGTGTGAAGGATGTTGCTGGGGTGTTGGCCAATGATGCGGCCGGTATCGGCCTATTTCGAAGTGAGTTTTTGTATCTGGAAGCTGACGATTATCCGGATGAAGAGGCACAGTTCCAGGCATATAAGACGGTTGCAGAAAATATGGCGGGCAAAAAAGTGATTGTCCGGACGCTTGATATCGGTGCGGATAAACAAGTGGATTACTTCCATATGGAAGAAGAAGAGAATCCGGCTATGGGCTATCGTGCGATCCGCATCTGTCTGGATCGACCGGAAATATTCAAGACTCAGCTGCGAGCCCTTCTTCGTGCAAGCGCATATGGCAATATTGCAATTATGTATCCGATGATTATCTCCGTCGATGAAGTGAGGCAGATCAAGGCGATTGTAGAAGAGATTAAGCAAGAACTGGATACAAAAGAAATTCGTTACGGAGAAGTGGAGCAGGGGATTATGATAGAGACGCCGGCAGCGGTCATGATCAGTGATCTGCTGGCACAGGAAGTTGACTTCTTCAGTATCGGAACGAACGATCTGACACAATACACACTTGCGATCGACCGCCAGAATATGAAACTTGATAATATCTACGATGCACACCATCCGGCAGTGCTTCGTATGATTCAGACAACCATAGATAATGGACACCAGCATGGCTGCTGGGTAGGTATCTGCGGAGAACTTGGCGCAGATATGACATTGACAGAGACGTTCCTGAAGATGGGAATCGATGAACTGTCCGTATCACCATCATTCGTATTACCGATCCGTAAATTAATCCGGCAGATACGTCTGTAGCAGGGAGGAGGGGCGGGGTTTTTAAAAACCTCCGCCCCTTTTTTGAAAAAATAAAAAAAGTGATTGACAAGCTCGAAAAGTTTATGATATAGTAAAAAATGCGCTATTGTGGAAAGTTATACCGTGATATCGTTCGGAATCTAGTTAAAATATAAATGAGGAGTGAAACGTCAATATGGAGAAAAACAGAATTCGTCCTATCAAAAGTGGAAAAAGTTCACGCATGAGTTATTCCAGACAAAAAGAAGTTCTTCAGATGCCTAACTTGATCGAAGTCCAGAAGGATTCCTATCAGTGGTTCCTGGATGAAGGGTTGAATGAAGTATTTGATGATATTTCCCCGATTACTGATTACAGTGGTCATTTAAGCCTGGAATTTGTTGATTTCACTTTGTGTGAAAAAGACGTGAAGTACACAATCGAAGAGTGTAAAGAGCGTGATGCGACTTACGCGGCACCATTAAAAGTAAGAGTAAGACTTCATAACAAAGAGACAGACGAAATCAACGAGCATGAAATCTTCATGGGAGATCTGCCGTTGATGACCAGTACAGGTACGTTTGTAATTAATGGAGCAGAACGTGTTATCGTAAGCCAGTTAGTGCGTTCCCCAGGTATCTATTATGCAATTGCACATGATAAAGTAGGTAAGAAACTGTATTCATCTACTGTTATCCCGAACCGTGGTGCATGGCTGGAGTATGAGACGGATTCCAATGACGTTTTTTATGTACGTGTAGATAGAACAAGAAAAGTACCGATCACCGTGTTGATTCGTGCGCTGGGAATTGGTACAAATCCAGAGATTGTTGAACTCTTTGGAGAGGAGCCGAAGATCCTTGCAAGTTTTGAGAAGGATGCGGCTACAAACTATCAGGAAGGTCTTCTGGAATTATATAAGAAGATCCGTCCAGGCGAACCGTTGGCAGTGGACAGTGCAGAGAGTCTGATTACCAGTATGTTCTTTGATCCTAGACGTTATGACCTTGCAAAAGTAGGAAGATATAAATTCAATAAAAAGCTGGCTCTTAAGAACCGTATCTCTGGTCAGGTGCTGGCAGAGGATGCTGTGAGTCCAATTACAGGAGAAGTAATTGCAGAAGCCGGAACTAAGATTACCAGAGAACTGGCAGATCAGATTCAGAATGCAGCCATTCCATATGTATGGATCGAAAGACCGGAAGAAGAGAGAAATATTAAGGTTCTTTCTAATATGATGGTTGATCTTGCAGCAATCGTAGATATTGATCCGAAGGAAGTCGGAGTTACCGAACAGGTATATTATCCGGTTCTGGCAGGTATCTTGGAAGAGACCGCCGGTGATGTTGATGAGCTGAAAGATGCGATTAAGAGAGATATCCATGATCTGATTCCAAAGCATATCACAAAAGAAGATATCCTGGCATCTATCAACTACAATATTCATCTGGAATATGGTCTTGGAAATGATGACGATATCGACCACCTTGGCAACAGACGTATCCGTTCCGTAGGTGAGTTGTTACAGAATCAGTACAGAATAGGTCTTTCCAGACTGGAAAGAGTTGTCCGTGAAAGAATGACAACCCAGGATCTGGAAGGTATCTCACCACAGTCACTGATCAATATTAAGCCTGTTACAGCTGCTGTGAAGGAGTTCTTTGGTTCTTCTCAGTTGTCACAGTTCATGGATCAGAACAACCCACTGGGTGAGTTGACCCATAAGAGACGTCTGTCTGCTCTTGGTCCAGGTGGTCTGTCAAGAGACCGTGCCGGATTCGAGGTTCGAGACGTTCACTATTCACATTATGGAAGAATGTGCCCGATTGAGACACCTGAAGGTCCGAACATTGGTCTGATCAACTCTCTTGCCTGCTATGCGAGAATCAACCAGTACGGATTTATTGAGGCACCATATCGTAAGATTAATCATGATGATCCGGCCAATCCGGTCGTAACAGAAGAAGTTGTCTATATGACAGCTGATGAAGAAGATAACTATCATGTAGCACAGGCCAACGAGCCGTTAGATGCAGAAGGACATTTCATCCATAAGAATGTATCCGGTCGTTACCGTGAAGAGACACAGGAATATGAAAGAAGAATGTTCGATTACATGGACGTATCTCCAAAGATGGTGTTCTCTGTTGCTACAGCATTGATTCCTTTCCTGGAAAATGATGATGCGAACCGTGCGCTGATGGGATCCAACATGCAGCGTCAGGCAGTGCCTCTTATGATGACAGAAGCACCAGTTGTAGGTACCGGTATGGAAGAGAAGTCTGCGGTTGACTCCGGTGTATGTGTTGTTGCAGAAGCAGGCGGCGTTGTAGAACGCTCTACTTCTACAGAGATCACCGTTCGTCAGGACGATGGAAGTCTTAAGAAGTATAAATTAACCAAGTTCCTCAGAAGTAACCAGAGCAACTGTTATAACCAGAGACCGATTGTATTCAAGGGTGAACGGGTAGAAGCCGGTGATGTAATTGCTGACGGACCATCTACATCTAATGGTGAGATGGCTCTTGGTAAGAACCCTCTGATCGGATTCATGACCTGGGAAGGTTATAATTACGAGGATGCGGTATTATTAAGTGAAAGATTAGTACAGGAAGATGTCTATACATCTATCCACATTGAAGAATATGAAGCAGAAGCACGTGATACCAAGTTGGGACCAGAAGAGATCACTCGAGACATTCCGGGTGTTGGTGATGATGCCCTGAAGAATCTGGATGAGAGAGGTATCATCCGTATTGGTGCAGAAGTACGTGCCGGAGATATTCTGGTTGGTAAAGTAACTCCGAAGGGAGAGACAGAACTGACTGCAGAAGAGAGACTGCTCCGCGCAATCTTCGGTGAAAAAGCACGTGAAGTAAGAGACACTTCCCTGAAAGTGCCACACGGAGAATATGGTATCGTTGTTGATGCAAAGGTATTTACAAGAGATAATGGTGACGAACTGTCTCCGGGAGTGAACCAGTCTGTTCGTATCTATATTGCACAGAAGAGAAAGATCTCTGTTGGTGATAAGATGGCCGGACGTCATGGTAACAAGGGTGTCGTTTCCCGAGTACTCCCTGTAGAGGATATGCCGTTTTTGCCAAACGGACGTCCTCTGGATATCGTGCTGAACCCATTGGGTGTGCCTTCACGTATGAATATCGGACAGGTATTGGAGATCCACCTGTCTCTGGCAGCAAAAGCATTAGGATTTAACATTGCAACACCGGTATTTGATGGTGCAGATGAAAATGATATTATGGATACACTTGACCTGGCAAATGATTATGTAAATTTAAGCTGGGAAGAGTTCGAGGCAAAGCATAAGGAAGAATTGCTTCCAGAAGTGCTTCAGTATCTGTCCGACAATAGAGATCACAGAAAATTATGGAAAGGTGTTCCGATTTCCAGAGATGGAAAGGTTCGTCTGCGTGACGGAAGAACCGGAGAATATTTTGACAGCCCGGTAACTATCGGACACATGCATTATCTGAAACTGCATCACCTGGTTGATGATAAGATCCATGCACGTTCAACCGGTCCTTACTCACTGGTTACACAGCAGCCGTTAGGTGGTAAGGCACAGTTCGGTGGACAGCGTTTCGGTGAGATGGAGGTATGGGCACTGGAGGCCTATGGTGCATCTTACACATTGCAGGAAATCCTGACTGTGAAGTCAGATGATGTTGTCGGCCGTGTGAAGACTTACGAGGCAATCATTAAGGGTGAGAATATCCCAGAGCCAGGAATTCCAGAATCCTTCAAGGTATTGTTGAAAGAATTACAGTCTCTTGGATTGGATGTACGTGTACTGCGTGATGACAATACAGAAGTAGAGATCATGGAAACTGCCGATATGGGTGAAACTGATTTCCGCTCATTAATTGAAGGAGACAGAAGGTACCATCAGGATGATGATCTTGGGGCACATGGTTACACAGAACAGGAATTCCAGGGTGAAGAACTGGTAGATGTGGAAGAAGAGCCTGAAGATGATGACTTCGATATGGAATTTGAAGAAACTGATGACTATGGATATGACGATATGTCAGATAATGAATAGGAAGGGGTGCCAGTATGCCAGAAAACAATAAGGAACAAACATATCAGCCAATGACTTTTGATGCAATCAAAATCGGTTTGGCATCGCCTGAGAAGATTCTGGAATGGTCAAGGGGAGAAGTTACAAAGCCTGAGACAATTAATTATAGAACCTTAAAGCCAGAAAAAGACGGCTTATTCTGTGAAAGAATATTTGGACCTAGCAAAGACTGGGAATGCCACTGTGGTAAGTATAAGAAGATCCGCTATAAAGGTGTAGTCTGCGACCGCTGTGGTGTTGAGGTCACCAAAGCAAGTGTGCGTCGTGAGCGTATGGGGCATATCGCCCTTGCTGCTCCGGTATCACACATCTGGTACTTCAAAGGAATTCCAAGCCGTATGGGTCTGATTCTTGACCTGTCTCCGAGAACTTTGGAGAAGGTACTGTATTTTGCTTCTTATATCGTATTAGATAAAGGGGAGACAGATCTTCAGTATAAACAGGTGTTGTCTGAGCAGGAATATCAGGAAGCGAGAGAAAAATGGGGCAGTGCATTCCGTGTAGGTATGGGTGCGGAATCCATCAAAGAGCTCCTGGAAGCAATTGACCTGGATAAGGAATACAAAGAATTATCTGAAGGACTGAAAGGTGCAACTGGACAGAAGCGTGCAAGAATCGTAAAACGTCTGGAGGTCGTAGAAGCTTTCCGTGAGTCTGGAAATAAGCCGGAGTGGATGATCATGACAGCAATTCCGGTCATCCCACCAGATCTTAGACCAATGGTTCAGCTGGATGGCGGACGTTTCGCTACCTCTGACCTGAATGATCTGTACCGTAGAATTATTAATAGAAATAACCGTCTGAAACGCCTGCTTGAATTAGGCGCACCAGATATTATCGTTAGAAATGAGAAGAGAATGCTGCAGGAAGCTGTAGATGCTCTGATCGATAACGGACGTCGTGGACGTCCGGTTACAGGACCTGGTAACAGAGCTCTGAAGTCCTTGTCAGACATGCTGAAAGGTAAGTCCGGACGTTTCCGTCAGAACCTTTTGGGTAAACGTGTTGACTATTCTGGACGTTCTGTTATCGTCGTAGGACCAGAACTGAAGATTTATCAGTGTGGTCTTCCAAAAGAAATGGCAATTGAGCTGTTCAAACCATTCGTCATGAAAGAACTGGTTCAGAACGGAACTGCTCATAACATTAAGAATGCCAAGAAGATGGTAGAAAGAGTACAGCCAGAGGTGTGGGATGTACTGGAAGATGTTATCAAAGAACATCCGGTTATGCTGAACCGTGCCCCCACACTGCACAGACTTGGTATTCAGGCATTCGAGCCAATCCTTGTAGAAGGTAAGGCGATTAAGCTTCATCCATTGGTATGTACTGCATACAATGCCGACTTCGACGGAGACCAGATGGCTGTCCATCTTCCGTTATCTGTAGAAGCACAGGCAGAATGCCGTTTCTTACTGCTGTCACCAAACAACCTGTTGAAACCATCTGATGGTGGACCGGTTGCCGTTCCTTCACAGGATATGGTACTTGGTATCTATTATCTGACACAGGAAAGACCTGGGGCAAAAGGAGAAGGAAAAGCATTTAAGAGTGTGAATGAAGCAATCCTTGCTTATGAAAATGATGCCCTGACGCTTCACTCACGTATCAAAGTACGTGTATCTAAGACAATGCCAGATGGAACTGTGAAGACAGGAACCATTGAATCTACACTGGGAAGATTTATCTTTAACGAAATCATTCCTCAGGATCTTGGATTTGTAGACCGTGAAGTAGAAGGCAATGAATTACTGCTGGAGATTGATTTCCACGTAGGTAAGAAGCAGTTAAAACAGATCCTTGAAAAAGTTATTAACACCCATGGATCCACTGCAACCGCAGAAGTTCTGGATGCAGTAAAATCCATCGGTTACAAATATTCCACCAGAGCGGCTATGACCGTATCTATCTCAGATATGACGGTACCTCCGCAGAAGCCAGAGATGATTCAGAAGGCACAGGATACCGTGGATAAGATCACAAAGAACTTCAAGCGTGGTCTGATCACAGAAGAGGAGCGTTACAAAGAAGTTGTTGAGACATGGAAGGCAACGGATGATGCTCTTACAGAAGCACTGTTGTCTGGACTTGATAAATACAACAATATCTTCATGATGGCCGATTCCGGAGCCCGTGGTTCTGACAAGCAGATCAAACAGCTGGCCGGTATGCGTGGTCTGATGGCTGATACAACCGGTCGTACCATTGAGTTGCCTATTAAGTCAAACTTCCGTGAAGGTCTGGATGTATTGGAGTACTTCATGTCTGCTCATGGTGCTCGTAAAGGTCTGTCCGATACAGCGCTTCGTACCGCCGATTCCGGATACTTGACCAGACGTCTGGTTGACGTATCACAGGAACTGATCATTCACGAAATGGATTGTGTGGAAAAGGGTGCTGAGATTCCAGGAATGTATGTAAAAGCGTTCATGGATGGTAATGAAGAGATTGAAAGCTTACAGGAGCGTATTACCGGACGTTATCTGTGTGAAAATATCGTAGATAAAGATGGCAACATTCTTGTAAAAGCGAACCATATGGTAACACCAAAGCGTGCAGAGCTGATCATGAAGAAAGGTGTGGATGAGAACGGGGAACCACTGAAGAAGATCAAGATCCGTACGATTCTGACCTGTAGATCTCACAATGGTGTTTGTGCAAAATGTTACGGTGCTAACATGGCAACCGGTGAGCCGGTGCAGGTTGGTGAAGCAGTAGGTATTATTGCGGCACAGTCTATCGGTGAGCCTGGTACACAGTTGACCATGCGTACATTCCATACGGGTGGTGTAGCCGGTGATGATATCACACAGGGTCTTCCTCGTGTCGAAGAGCTTTTCGAGGCAAGAAAGCCGAAGGGTCTTGCAATCATCACAGAATTTGCAGGAAGAGCCACCATTAATGATACAAAGAAGAAACGTGAAATTATTGTAACCAATAACGAGACCGGAGAGTCAAAAGCATACTTGATTCCTTACGGATCAAGAATCAAGATTCAGGATGGTGTAGAGTTAGAGGCCGGAGATGAATTGACGGAAGGTAGTGTGAACCCACATGATATCCTTAAGATCAAGGGTCTGAGAGCTGTACAGGATTACATGATTCAGGAAGTGCAGCGTGTATACCGTCTGCAGGGTGTTGATATTAACGATAAGCATATCGAGGTCATTGTACGTCAGATGCTGAAGAAGGTTCGTGTGGAAGAAGCTGGTGATACAGAATTCCTGCCAGGAACTAATGTAGATAGACTGGAATTTGAAGATGTGAACGCGGCATTAATTGCAGAAGGTAAAGAGCCGGCAACAGGAGAGCAGATTATGCTTGGTATTACAAAAGCATCACTTGCAACGAACTCCTTCCTGTCAGCTGCATCCTTCCAGGAAACAACGAAGGTACTGACAGAGGCAGCAATTAAGGGTAAGATCGATCCGCTGGTTGGTCTGAAGGAGAACGTAATCATCGGTAAGCATATCCCGGCTGGTACAGGTATGAGAAAATATCGCGATATCAAGCTCGATACAGAGATGTCCATGGATGATGAAATTATGTTAGATGAAGACATGGATGATATGGAAGAAATGATTGATTTCGTAGAAGAATAAAAGATAAAAAGCGAGAAGCCATAAGGTTTCTCGCTTTTTTTGTGGAATATCGATGAGCCAAATACCGATCCTATTTCGTTATTGATAAATCTTATCGTTAACAATATTGACAATCGGTATCAATAAGAATATAACTCCAATGTAAATGATAATCAGTATCAAATCAAGAGGGATGAAATATGAGCCAGGAAGAAAAGGTTGAAGAAGTAATCAGCCAGTTGAAAGAAAAAGGTTATCGAATTACAGATCAGAGAAAGATGTTGCTTCGTATTATTTTGGCAAACGAATGTTCCTCCTGCAAAGAGATATATTTCGCCGCAAAGAAAATTGATGACAAGGTGGGTATTGCTACCGTCTATCGGACAATACAATTGCTGGAGGATATGGAACTGATTCATAAAGAAATGGTAGTGCGGATATAAGAGCCAAATAAGGAAGAAGGAGTGATTATGATGCCACTGACAATGTTAGGTTCAGGCGAAACCGCTTCGATTAAAAGAATCGGCGGACATGACGAAGTGAAAAAATTTCTGGAAAATCTGGGATTTGTGACAGGGGAACAGGTGAAGATTGTGTCGAGTAATGGAGGCAACATAATCGTTCAGGTAAAGGACTCCAGAGTTGCAGTAAGTAAAGGGATTGCGAATAAGATTATGATATAGGAGGAGAAGAGAGGATGCAGACATTAAGAGATGTGAAATGTGACCAGAACGTAAAGGTCGTGAAACTGCATGGTGAAGGAGCAACAAGACGCAGGATCATGGATATGGGAATCACAAAAGGAACAGGAATTTATGTCAGAAAGGTTGCGCCATTGGGGGATCCGGTGGAAGTGACTGTTCGAGGATATGAACTTTCCCTTAGAAAAGCAGACGCAGAGATGATTGAAGTAGAATAGATGAGTCGTACAGGAGGAATGAAAATGGGAGTAAGAATTGCACTTGCCGGTAATCCTAACAGTGGAAAAACAACATTATTTAATGCACTTACAGGCTCTAATCAGTTTGTGGGTAATTGGCCAGGAGTAACCGTAGAGAAAAAAGAAGGTAAGTTAAGGGATAACAAAGATGTCACCGTCATGGATCTGCCGGGAATATATTCCCTGTCACCGTATACACTGGAAGAAGTAGTGGCAAGAAACTATCTGATTACAGAACGCCCGGATGTGATATTAAACATTGTAGATGGAACCAACCTGGAACGTAATTTATATCTGACTACACAGTTGATGGAGCTTGGAATTCCAGTAGTGATGGCAATCAATATGATGGATGTGGTGAAAAAATCTGGTGACCAGATCAACACGAAGGAGCTTTCTGAAAAACTGGGATGTGAAATTGTAAGCATATCTGCTTTAAAAGGAGAAGGTGTAAAAGAAGCCGCAGCGAAAGCAGTAAAACTTGCAGAAAAGAAAGCATCTGCACCAGTCCATGAATTTGCAGCGGAAGTAGAATCCGTGTTAGATGAGATTGAAACCGTGCTGACGAATGTGCCGGAAGAGCAGAAGCGTTTCTATGCGATCAAACTTTTTGAGCGTGATGACAAGATTCAGGAACAGTTAAAACAGGCGCCTGATGTTGAAAATATTGTTGCAGCAGCTGAGAAAGCGTTTGACGATGATGCAGAAAGTATCATTACAAATGAGCGTTATGCATACATATCTTCTGTGATAGGTGACTGTCTGAAGAAGGCAAATAAAGAGAAGTTGACGACATCTGATAAGATTGACAGAGTCGTTACGAACCGTTGGCTTGCACTTCCTATTTTTGCTGTCGTTATGTGGATTGTGTATTATGTATCCGTTACAACAGTAGGAACTTTCGTGACGGATTGGACCAATGATGTGCTGTTTGGTGAGATCATTCCGCCGGCAATCGAAAGCTTCCTTGTAAGCATTAACTGTGCAGACTGGCTGCAGGGATTGATCCTGGATGGTATTGTAGCCGGGGTTGGAGCAGTGCTTGGATTCGTACCACAGATGCTTGTATTGTTCATCTTCCTGGCATTCCTGGAATCTTGCGGATATATGGCTCGTATAGCGTTTATCATGGACAGAATTTTCCGTAAATTTGGTTTATCCGGTAAGTCCTTCATCCCAATGCTGATTGGTACCGGATGTGGAGTTCCTGGAATTATGGCCTCTCGTACAATTGAAAATGAGCGCGACAGAAGAATGACGATCATGACGACAACTTTCATCCCGTGCGGAGCAAAATTACCGATTATTGCATTGATTGCAGGTGCATTGTTTGATGGAGCATCCTGGGTTGCGCCAAGTGCATATTTTGTGGGAATCGCTGCAATTATCTGCTCTGGAATCATTCTGAAGAAGACAAAGATGTTCGCGGGAGATCCGGCACCGTTTGTAATGGAGCTTCCTGCATATCATCTTCCAACTGTAGGAAATGTCCTTAGAAGCATGTGGGAAAGAGGCTGGTCATTTATCAAGAAAGCAGGTACCATCATCTTACTGTCTACGATCTTCGTATGGTTTACTTCAAACTTCGGCATTGTAGACGGACACTTTGGTATGGTAGATGATTTGAGCCAGGGATTTTTGGCAAATATCGGAAAAATCTTTGCATGGATATTCATTCCGCTTGGATGGGGAGACTGGAAAGCAGCCGTTGCGGCAATTACTGGTCTGGTAGCAAAGGAAAATGTCGTGGGTACATTCGGTATCCTCTATGGATTCGCTGAAGTAGCAGAAGATGGTTCTGAGATCTGGGGCACTCTGGCAGCAAGTATGACAACGATCGCAGCATATTCCTTCCTGGTATTCAACCTGCTGTGTGCACCTTGCTTTGCGGCAATCGGAGCGATCAAGCGTGAGATGAACAGTGCAAAATGGACCTGGTTTGCAATCGGATATCAGTGTGTATTTGCTTATGCAGTGTCATTGTGTATCTATCAGTTTGGCTCTCTCTTCACTGGTGGAGGAGTTGGAATTGGAACGATTGCAGCGGTTCTGGTAGTTATCGGATTCCTCTATCTGTTGTTCAGACCGTATAAAGAGAGCACTTCACTGAATATGAACATATCCAGCGTCAAGGCAAGAAAAGCAAAGGCATAATAAGAGGATTATTTAGATAGAAAGAAGGAGATTCTATGGCATTAGCAGTAAGCAGTATCGTGTCAACAACAATTGTAGGAGCTGTATTATTAGTAATTGTTGCGCTGATTATCAGAAGTATGTGGAAAAAGAAAAAATCAGGCGGAGGATGTGGCTGTGGGTGTAGCGGCTGTTCTGGACAGTGCCAGGGGAAAGATCTGGAGAAGGATAAGTTATAAGTGAATTATATCTTAAGAATAGACAGATGAAGCAGGATTATTATGATCCTGCTCCATCTGTCTGTTCAGTTAAAGTTTGGTTAGCATTCAGATGAATACAAAGACGTGTATCTCCCGGTGAGCTTTCAACAGATATTCCATATTCTATTCCTTCATATAATCGAATTTTATTATGAATATTGATAATTCCAATTCCTTCGGATCCATTAAATGAGGCATTGATATCCGCCGGGGCGTCTTGTGTCAGTATCTTATTCAATTCTATTAATATATTTTCATCAAATCCAATTCCATTGTCTTGCAGAAGAATATAAAGTTCTGAGCCTTTACGGTAAGCAGATATCTGAATCATTCCATTGTTCTCGATAGAATCCAATCCGTGAAAAATAGCATTTTCTACAAGTGGCTGAAGAATCATCTTAGGAATCAGACATTGCTTTGTATCATCATGAATATCCAGACTGTAGGAGATACGATCTTGAAACCGTACCTGAATCATGTAGAGATATTTATCAATAATTGTCAATTCATCATTCAGAGGGACCAGAAATGCTCCTTTAATAGAGTAGCGAAAAAGATCTGCCATATTAGTACATATTTGTGCAACCTCGGGTATGCCATGGATTAAAGAGATGCCTCGCATACATTGAAGCATATTATATAAAAAATGTGGATTAATCTGGCTTTGATAGGCATAAATCTGAGTCTGCTTTTTACTGATCTCCATTTCATAAAGCCGGGCCTGCGAAGTGATATTTTTTTGATTCAGTGAAGCGATTCTTGTAAGAAGAGCATTAATATGGGAAGCAATAGAGCCGATCTCATTATTCAGTTTTGTGTGAAGCTGAAGTTCGTGCTGCATATAATCGGTAGACTCGATTGCTTCGTTCAATTGATGAATCGGTTTGATAATTATATGGTGAACGGCAATTGAAAGATAAAGGATGCAGAAAAAGAGCAAAAATGCCAAGGCAATCAATAATTCGGATTGTTCGTCTTTGAATAGATGTAATTGCTCATTATAAATGGTGCCGGTAACAGACAGATTCGTATTCGGTATGTTTTCGATTTCATAAAAAAGTTCTTGGGTTGTAGCCTTAGAGAAGGAACTTTCGGGACTATTTGAATATAATATATTGCCTGTTGTGTCATCTGTGATATTTAGAGACATATCTGTTGTCGAGTTCACAAGCTGGTTCAAAGTATCTGTTTTACAGATAATAGCAATATTACCAAGATGTTTTCCAAAATCTTTTGAAAAAGTTGTCATATATATTGGGCTGAAATAGATCATATAAGGCGTATTTGTGACAGGTTGGATATAGAACTCAAAATAACTTTCGGTGTTTCTTTGTTCATCCATAAAATGTTCAACCGTAAAATCTTCCATATCAGCAGGAATATAACTGACCATACTTGTTGGAGAGTTCTTGTCCCAGACTATGATATCTACAAGACCAGGCGTATAGGAGTGTGCCATGCCGATCAAGGTGGAGAATGATTGCCGCTGTAATTGATGCGTATCTGTAGATGCACTTAACAGATAAGACTGGGTTTCTTCTTGCGAAGCAAATATAGTGGAAGTTTTTTTCATGCTGGTAGTCATGGAAACAATATTTATCTTGACATTCTCAATTGTTGAAGAGCAATATCCCTTTAAATTCTCAGTTTGTTCATCTAGCATCTGAAACATCGTATAGCTGCTGAATGCCAAAATGATAAGAAGATTCCGTATCTTTTCAATTGTGGTTTTACCTCTTACAGTGCCTGGGTTAGTGGCAACCGGAATTTTTTCTTTTATTAATGGGTGGAACGAATATCTATTTGCAAGTACTTTTATGAAAAGTTATGAGAACTGGACATTGCCTGTTGGTATTGCCAGTTTTCAAGGACAGTATACGACGAATTGGGGAACGCTTATGGCGGGTGCAGTTCTGATTACAATACCAGTTGTAATTTTGTTCTTGCTTTTGCAGAAGCATCTGGTAAGTGGAATGACTGCCGGTGCCGTAAAACAATAATGATAATGAAAGAAGGAAAAGAATATGGAGATTAAGCAGGTTCGAATGGGAATTGTTGGGGCTGGAACATGGGGCGAGACACACGCTTCAATCTATGCAGAGCATTTGTTCGCAGATCCAGTCGCTATCTGTGATATGAATGAACAACGGGCAAGGGAGATTGCAGAAAAATATGGTATTAGAAAAGTATATACAGATTATCATGATCTGGCAGCTGATGAAGAAGTAGATGCAGTTGCGATTGTAACCCCGGATTTTGCACATGCAGATATTGCTGTGGCAATGGCAGATGCAAAAAAGAATATTTTGATAGAAAAACCATTGGCAACGACAAGGGAAGACATTGCAAGAATCTGTGAGGCAGTGGAGAGAAATCAGGTACGCTGTATGGTGGATCTGCATAACCGCTGGAATCCTCCGTTCAATACGGCAAAACAAGAGATCTCTTCGGGTAAGTTAGGAAAGCCGTATACTGCCTATATTCGGCATAGTGATGTGAAGTGGGTAGCTACAGATATGCTTTCGTGGGCATCAAAATCATCTATTTTATGGTTCCTTGGAAGTCATAGCCTGGATTCGCTTAGGTGGCTGCTCGATTCAGAAGCAAAAAGAGTATACTCCGTAAAAAAAGAAGGAATTTTGAAAGAACTGGGAGTGGATACTCCAGATGTGTATTTAACAACGATTGAATTTGAAAATGGTGCAATCGCACATATGGAAAATGGATGGGTTACACCAAATGGAAATCGGAATATCAATGATTTTCGATGTAGTGTAATGTGTACAGAGGGAATGATCAGTTTGGATCTTTCCAGTCATAATCTGATAGAAGAAGTGACTGAAGAAAAGGCAAGTGTACCTGATATATTGGTGTCTAATATGGTCTTTGACAGGTGTAAAGGTTTATCGTATGAAAGCATCCGAGATTTTGTTGATCGTTTAGTAGATGGAAGAGAATTTCGTGTGACATTAGAAGATGCAAGAAAGACCGCATTGGCTATTATCGCTATACATGAATCAGCAGATACAGGAGTGCCGGTTGATATCGAATATTAACTTGATTATCTCACAATATAGTTTGTTTTTTGCTTTGTAAAGAAGGGGAGAGTTCATCTTCTCTTCTTTGCAGTTGCGATGTGTTTATTATAGAAGGAATATGTTAAAATAGATATCAGAAAGGGGTGGCCTACATGATTGACGGACATATTCATTATGCCAAAAGTATTGGTTTGGATAGATTACAGCATGTAATCCAAAAGTATCATTTCTCAGCAATTGCACTCCAGTGTATTCCAGGAGGAAATGGAATGGCTGTTGAGCAGGATGCATTTGAATTCAGGAAGAGCTGCAAAATTCCGGTGTATATATTTGGAGGCCTGGATCGGAGAATATATAGTCTACATCCTGATCGGATGCAGGAGGCGCTTCTTCAGGAAGCGGACAGGCTTATGAAGATCGGGTGTGTTGGAATCAAGATGCTGGAGGGAAAGCCGAATGTACGAAAGCAATATCCGATCCCAGATTTTGACAGTGCATTGTGGGAAGATTATTGGGAGTATCTGGAAGAAAAACAGGTACCTGTGTATATGCATGTGAATGATCCGGAGGAGTTCTGGAATCCGTTAGAAGTGTCAGAGTTTGCGAAAAAGGCTGGGTGGTTTTATGATTCCACTTATATCAATAATGAAGAACAGTATCGACAGATTTTGCAAGTGTTGGAAAATCATCCGAAGCTTCGCATTTTATTTCCACATTTTTTCTTCCTGTCTAAGCAGCTTGACCGACTTTCGGAGATATTAGACCGGTATCAGAATGTTTACATAGACATTACACCAGGAATAGAATTGTATTATAATCTGTCAGCACAGCAAGAGAAGGCAAAGCGATTTTTTGACAGATATCAGGAGCGGATTTGCTTTGGTACGGATATTGGCGCACGTGCAGTGATAAAAAAAGAACCCACATTTCTTTCTATAGAAGAGTGTGAATCCAGAATGCATCTGATTACGGGATTTCTTGAGACAAAAGGACCATATATTTTGAAACCGGATGGATATTATGTGGCGGGAAATGAGGAACGGCAGATGTGCAGCTTAGGATTACAGGAAGAAATCCTTGACAAAATATATGAGAAGAATTTTTTGAGATTTGCAGCAAAATGATGATAATGTAGAAGATAAATTGACTTTTTTTGTACAACAGTCTATAATAATCTCTAGTAGAAATCGGCAGAGATGGTCTGCCGGTTTCCTAACGTTTAATATTTAATATTAGAAAGGTTGGGGAAAATAATGGACCAAAACAAAGTGGCAAGAGTATTAAAATCAATGGAGGAACATGAGATCCCACAGATGATCGTATCAGATCCAGTGGCTATTTTCTATCTTACTGGAAAATGGATTATCCCAGGAGAAAGATTATTAGCATTATATCTGAATGTAAATGGCAATCATAAACTGGTAATTAATAAGCTGTTCCCACAGGAGAAGGATCTTGGAGTAGATCTTGTATGGTATGATGACATCGAAGACGGTGTTGAGATCTTAAGCAGATTTGTAGAAAAAGATAAAGTTATGGGTATCGACAAGACATGGCCGGCAAGATTCTTGATTCGTCTGCAGGAGCTGGGCGGAGGAAGCAAGTTTGTAAATGGTTCTCCGATCATCGACTATATCCGTATGGTAAAAGATGAAAAAGAACAGGAATTGATGAGAGAATCTTCCAGACTGAATGATATCGCTATGGAAAGATTAATCCCATGGGTTGTAAAAGGATTAACAGAAAGAGAACTGAATGCTAAGATTCGTGAGATTTATAAAGATCTTGGATGTGAGGATGTATCTTTTGATCCAATTACAGCATACGCAAAAGGTGCTGCAGATCCACATCATGTAACAGATGATTCCAAGGGAAAACGCGGTGATTGTGTAATCCTTGATATCGGAGCATTCAAAGACAACTATGCATCTGATATGACAAGAACAGTATTCATCGGTGAAGTATCTGACCGTGCAAGAGAAATCTATGATATCGTTGTAGAAGCTAACAGACGCGGTATCGAAGCTGCAAAACCAGGCAACAGAATGTGCGATGTTGACCTCGCTGCAAGAAATTACATAGAAGAAAAAGGTTATGGACAGTACTTTACACACAGAACCGGACACTCCATCGGTCTTGAAGATCATGAATTCGGTGATGTATCTTCTGTAAATGAAGATATCATCCAGGTTGGACAGTGCTTCTCTGTAGAACCAGGTATCTATATTGCAGAAGAAGGTATCGGTGTTCGTATCGAAGATCTTGTTATCATTACAGAAGATGGATGCGAAGTATTGAACAGCTTCACAAAAGATCTGATCGTAGTACCAGAAGAGTAGAATATCAGAGAGTATTATTAAAGAGCAGTCACTTGGTTGACTGCTCTTTTTGAAGTTATAGAGATAAAATTGTGAATTACAATTAATATAGCCCTGCCACTTTGCATCCCAGTAATACAAGAACGAGCAGGATACTTGGCTTGGCAATCTTACTTCCATTTTTCATAACAAGACCGGCTCCGATATATCCGCCCAACATATTGCAGGCGGCAGCGGCAAGACCGAGTGGAACCAGGACTTGTCCGTTGAATAAAAATACAACCAGCGAAGTAATATTTGTCGTCAGGTTGATGACCTTAGCCTGCGCGTTGGCTGTCTTAATACTTAATTTTGCAAATATTGTAAATGCAATGATCAGAAATGTTCCGGTTCCGGGGCCATAGAAACCATCATAACAACCAATGATAAAAGCAGCGAGTGTAGCTGTCAGGTAAGTACGTCGATCCAGTGTAATCTCGTCAGATCCTTCATCGTTGAACAGCTTCTTATTCAACACCAGGAAAGCGGATATGGGAAGAATGATAATTAACACATAAGATAATATTTTCTCCGGAATCATCAGGGAAAGATGAGAACCGATGAATGAACCGATAATTGCTGCAGCCACAGAAGGTATGGATAATCTCAGATTGATCAGACGATTGCGGGCAAATCGAAAAGTAGCAAGCGCCGTCCCAAAAGGAGAAGACATTTTATTAGTAGCCACTGCGGTGTGAGGAGGCAGCCCTGCAATCAGATAAGCTGGCAGAGAGATTAATCCCCCACCGCCGCCGATAGCATCCACAAGGCCTGCAAGGAATACGAGAGGACAGACGATTGCAAAAGTGTATATTGACAATTCCATGATAGGTTCCTTTCTATTGTAAAAATCTTACAAATCATTATTTTATAGTAAGAACACAGTAGAATCAAGCAGATATTATAGTCGTGAAAAAGTTCACATTTTATCAGGGTTATGTTACAATAACATACAAGCGAATTTTTTGAAACACAAGATCAGGAGGATAGGAATATGAACAGGGAACAAGCACATGATATCTTAATGAAATATATGAAAGGTGAGAATTATATTACCCATTCGTATGCGGTGGAAGCAATTATGAAGGGACTGGCGAAACGCCTTGCACCGGATGAAGTAGAATATTGGGGAATCGTAGGTCTTCTTCATGATCTGGATGAAGAGCAATGCGACTGGCAGCACGATCTGAGCGTGCATGGACCAACATCTGTAGAGATTCTGAAAAAAGAGGGAATTGATGATAAGGTATTGTTTGATGCAATCTGTGCACACAATCCAAAGAGTGGAGTAAAAGCAAAGACGAATCTTCAGTACGCAGTTCTGGCGGCAGACCCAATGAGTGGATTTGTGAAAGCTGTCGCACAGATTTATCCGGATAAGAAGATTGCAAGTGTAAAGCACAAATCCGTAATGAAGCGTTTTAATGAAATGCGGTTTGCAAAGGGTGCTAACAGAGATTATATGGAAGCGATTGAGTTTACCGGACTTAGTCTTGATGATTTAATTGACGTTGCGTTAGAAGAGATGGGCGCAATTGCAGATGTATTGGGATTATAATCAGAGATCCATGAAAAAAGTGATATTTACATTGCTGGTGATTCTGTGGATGGCTGTAATCTTTTCTTTTTCTGCAAAACCAGCGGATCAGTCTGAAGAGATGAGCCAGTCTGTAGGACGTAAGATTGGTGAGCTGTTTGAACCAGGCTTTGAAAAGTGGCCGGAATCCGAACAAATGGCTTATGCAGAACGGATTGACTATCCGGTCCGCAAATGTGCCCATGCTACAGAATATATCATTCTGGGAATTCTACTTATGGCAGTGGGTGAGAGTTATCGTATTGGCAAGAAGTTTCGGCTGGCTTTCGTGATTGGCGCAGCCTATGCCTGCAGTGATGAGATTCATCAGTTGTTTGTGCCCGGACGAAGCGGACAGGTCACAGATGTGTTGATTGACTGCACAGGATTGTTGGTCGGAATTATATTAGTACTGTTGATTCAGCACATATACAAATATATAACAAGAAACAAAAAACAATAGTGAAAAAATGTAAAAACCCTTGACAATAAGGGAAATTCGTAATAAACTGATTGAGCGTGCATTGGAATGCATAGTATTTTTTTGCGCGTAAATATTTACACATTAAGCAACTTATTATAATCGTAGGAGGTGAAAGAGAATGCCAACATTTAACCAGTTAGTAAAGAAAGGACGTCAGACATCTGTAAAGAAGTCTACAGCTCCAGCGCTTCAGAAAGGGTATAACTCTTTAAGAAAGAAGAGTATCGATGCATCTGCTCCTCAGAAGAGAGGCGTATGTACAGCAGTTAAGACAGCTACACCAAAGAAGCCTAACTCAGCACTTAGAAAGATCGCCAGAGTACGTCTTTCTAACGGTATCGAAGTAACAAGCTACATCCCGGGTGAAGGACACAACCTTCAGGAGCATAGCGTTGTTCTTATCCGTGGAGGAAGAGTAAAAGACCTTCCAGGTACAAGATATCATATCGTTAGAGGTACACTTGATACAGCAGGTGTTGCCAAGAGAAGACAGGCACGTTCTAAATACGGTGCTAAGAGACCAAAAGACGCTAAAAAATAATGCCTGAACAGTTAGTGAATGCGAGTGATAAACGAAGCATGAACTTAATGTGAGGGTAGTTCTTCGGAATGTAATGACGAGGAACTTCAGTATCTAATGTAGTCACAAACAGAACTATGATTAAGTAAGTTGCAGGTATATAGATTGTATGCCCAGCACTACACAGTATCATTAGAAAGACACATGTGAGTACCGATGAATTAATCAGAATGTTTAAGGAGGGAAGAACCGTGCCACGTAAAGGACATACTCAGAAAAGAGACGTATTAGCAGATCCATTATACAACAGCAAAGTGGTAACAAAACTTATCAATAACGTTATGTTAGACGGTAAGAAGGGTGTAGCACAGAAGATCGTATATGGAGCTTTTGAAAGAATCGCAGAGAAATCCGATAAGCCGGCAATCGAAGTGTTCGAAGAGGCTATGAACAACATCATGCCAGTACTTGAAGTAAAGGCAAGACGTATCGGAGGAGCGAACTACCAGGTACCAATCGAAGTCAGAGCTGACAGAAGACAGACTTTAGCACTTCGCTGGCTGACATTGTATTCTCGTAAAAGAGGAGAGAAGACAATGGAAGAAAGATTGGCAAATGAAATCCTTGATGCAGCTAACAACACTGGCGCATCAGTGAAGAAGAAAGAAGACATGCACAAGATGGCTGAAGCAAATAAAGCATTTGCTCACTATAGATTCTAGGAGGCAACAATGGCTGGAAGAGAATATCCATTAGAGAGAACTAGAAATATCGGTATTATGGCACATATTGATGCTGGTAAGACCACACTGACAGAGCGTATTCTTTACTATACCGGTGTTAACTATAAGATTGGTGATACTCATGAAGGTACTGCTACCATGGACTGGATGGAACAGGAGCAGGAAAGAGGTATCACAATTACTTCTGCAGCTACAACATGTCACTGGACACTGGAAGAAAACTGCAAGCCAAAACCGGGTGCATTAGAGCATCGTATCAATATCATTGATACCCCAGGACACGTTGACTTTACTGTTGAGGTTGAACGTTCACTTCGTGTACTGGATGGTGCAGTTGGTGTGTTCTGTGCTAAAGGTGGTGTTGAGCCGCAGTCAGAAAACGTATGGCGTCAGGCTGACACATACAACGTACCTAGAATGGCATTCATCAATAAGATGGACATTTTGGGTGCAGATTTCTACAATGCCGTTGAGCAGATTAAGACAAGACTTGGAAAGAATGCAATCTGTCTGCAGCTGCCAATCGGTAAAGAGGATGACTTTAAAGGAATCATTGATTTGATGGAAATGAAAGCTTACATCTATAATGATGACAAGGGTGATGACATTTCTATCGTAGATATTCCGGAAGATATGCAGGATGATGCAGAACTCTATCGTTCAGAGCTGGTAGAGAAGATCTGTGATCTGGATGATGATCTGATGATGGAGTACCTTGAAGGTAATGAACCATCTGTTGAAGATATGAAGAGAGTACTGAGAAAAGCAACTTGTGAATGTACAGCAGTTCCGGTATGCTGTGGTTCTGCTTACAGAAACAAAGGTGTACAGAAGATGCTGGATGCAGTTATCGAGTATATGCCTGCTCCAACAGATATTCCACCAATTCAGGGTGTTGATGAGGATGGAAATGAAATCGTAAGACATTCTTCTGATGAAGAACCTTTCTCAGCTCTTGCGTTCAAGATTATGACAGACCCATTCGTTGGTAAGCTGGCATACTTCAGAGTTTACTCTGGTACAATGAACTCCGGTTCTTATGTACTGAATGCAACAAAAGGTAAAAAAGAACGTGTTGGACGTATCCTTCAGATGCATGCCAACAAGAGAGCCGAACTGGACAAAGTATATTCCGGTGATATCGCTGCAGCAATCGGATTTAAGTTCACTACAACAGGTGATACGCTTTGCGATGAGCAGCATCCAGTAATTCTGGAGTCTATGGAATTCCCAGAGCCGGTTATCGAGCTCGCTATCGAGCCAAAGACAAAAGCTTCCCAGGGTAAACTTGGAGAATCTCTTGCAAAACTGGCAGAAGAAGACCCGACATTCCGTGCACATACAGATCAGGAAACAGGTCAGACGATCATCGCTGGTATGGGTGAGCTTCATCTGGAAATCATCGTTGACAGACTTCTTCGTGAGTTCAAGGTAGAAGCTAACGTAGGTGCTCCTCAGGTTGCTTACAAAGAAGCATTTACAAAACCAGTTGACGTTGACAGCAAATACGCAAAACAGTCAGGTGGACGTGGACAGTACGGACACTGTAAAGTTAAATTTGAACCAATGGATGTTAACGGTGAGGAGACATTCAAGTTCGAGTCTACAGTCGTAGGTGGAGCTATTCCGAAGGAATATATCCCAGCTGTAGGAGAAGGTATTGAAGAGGCTATGCAGTCTGGTATCCTTGGAGGATTCCCGGTTGTTGGTGTTAAGGCTAACGTATACGATGGTTCTTACCACGAAGTCGATTCAAGTGAAATGGCATTCCACATTGCAGGTTCTCTTGCATTCAAGGATGCTATGAAGAAGGCATCTCCGGTACTTCTTGAGCCTATTATGAAGGTTGAAGTAACAATGCCGGAAGAGTACATGGGTGATGTTATTGGTGATATCAACTCACGTCGTGGACGTATTGAAGGTATGGACGATCTTGGCGGTGGTAAGATTGTTCGTGGATACGTTCCATTGTCAGAAATGTTTGGATACTCTACAGATCTTCGTTCCAGAACACAGGGACGTGGAAACTACTCAATGTTCTTCGAGAAATATGAGCCAGTTCCGAAATCTGTACAGGAAAAAGTATTATCAACCAAAAATGATTAATTAAATGTTAAAAAGGCTTGAAAAACCGTATGATTTGAAATATAATCAGAGATAGCCGAGCAAACGTAAATTATTAAATATGCCTTTGAAGGCGCTATAATAAGGAGGATATTCAAAATGGCAAAAGCTAAATTTGAAAGAACAAAACCACATTGTAATATCGGTACCATTGGTCACGTTGACCATGGTAAAACAACTCTGACAGCTGCTATCACAAAAGTTCTGTCTGAGAGAGTAGAAGGAAACGCTGCTGTAGCATTCGATAACATCGATAAAGCTCCAGAAGAAAGAGAACGTGGAATCACAATTTCTACAGCTCACGTTGAGTATGAGACAGCTAATCGTCACTATGCACACGTTGACTGCCCAGGACATGCTGACTACGTTAAGAACATGATCACAGGTGCTGCACAGATGGATGGAGCTATCCTTGTTGTAGCTGCTACTGATGGTGTTATGGCTCAGACAAGAGAGCACATCCTGCTTTCTCGTCAGGTAGGTGTTCCTTACATCGTTGTATTCATGAACAAATGTGATATGGTTGACGATGAAGAACTTCTTGAATTAGTAGAAATGGAAATCCGTGAACTGTTAGACGAGTATGAGTTCCCAGGAGATGATACTCCAATTATCCAGGGTTCTGCTCTGAAAGCTCTTGAAGATCCATCTGGAGAATGGGGCGACAAGATCATGGAACTTATGGATGCTGTAGACAGCTACATTCCAGATCCACAGCGTGCAACAGATCAGCCATTCCTTATGCCTGTAGAGGACGTATTCTCTATCACAGGACGTGGAACAGTTGCTACTGGTAGAGTAGAGCGTGGTGTTCTTCATGTATCTGACGAAGTAGAAATCGTTGGTATTCACGAAGAGACAAGAAAGACTGTTGTAACAGGTGTTGAGATGTTCCGTAAGCTTCTTGATGAGGCTCAGGCTGGTGATAACATCGGTGCACTTCTTCGTGGTATTCAGAGAACTGAAATCGAAAGAGGACAGGTTCTTGTTAAACCAGGTTCAGTAACATGCCACAGAAAATTCACAGCTCAGGTTTACGTTCTGACAAAAGATGAAGGTGGACGTCATACTCCATTCTTCAACAACTATCGTCCACAGTTCTATTTCAGAACAACAGACGTAACAGGTGTCTGCAACCTTCCAGAAGGTGTAGAGATGTGTATGCCTGGTGATAATGTAGAGATGACAATCGAACTGATTCACCCAGTTGCTATGGAGCAGGGACTTCGTTTCGCTATCCGTGAAGGTGGACGTACTGTAGGATCAGGACGTGTTGCTACAATCATCGAGTAATACAATCTGAATATAGATTTGTTATCGTAAGATAACGTTGTGTCCAAACGTAAGATACCCGTAGAACTTCGGTTCTACGGGTTTTTCTGTTGCCTGGAAATATATAAAAGGGCGGAAAAGAATAACGAACAGCGTAGAAAAACGGTTGCCGGGAGAGTATCCTGACAACCGTTTGTGATAACAGAATGATAACAAAATCTTAAATTAAACCAACTAAAGAACTTTCGTGAAGTATTGCAGATGGATTATATTTTTCTATAAGTGAATTTATAATTAGACGATTTCCGGCACTGATTTTGGGACTTAATGTAATTTCCATTTGTGCGTAAGCATTTTCGTCTAGGGTTAGATCATAAAAAGGAAAAGTTTGTTTGGCTTGACCAAGTAAAATCTTGGTACTGGTTGTTTGAAATTCTTGAATTGATTTATCAACTGCCTGATTTAGATTTAGAGGCATGAGTAATAAAATATATCGCCATTCGTGTTGGAAGGCCCAATGGATATTCTTATGCTTACCAAGATTACCTAAAGCAATACTAAATTTATCACCGTCTTGGGTTAATAACTTAGGATATAGCTTGTCTGAATCAGAAGTATATTCAACTTTATGTAAAATGTTATTACCCAATGCTCCAGGAGCTATAAATCCGTTTTTGAGCATATCTGCAATAGGAATTATAGATTTTAAATAAGATCCATTTGAATTATCAGTTACCGTTTGATGTGTAACCTCCGATATTGACGAAGGTGTATTTTCAAATTCTTTAAATGGATTTGCTTTTAATTTAATTCTTACTCCGGAACTTAGAGAACTATACATTTTCCACATAGGGATATTCTCTGTTTCATCATCAGTCCAAGAACTTATATAGCAAAATTGACCAGCATTTTTTAAATCAAATGCTTCTTTTTCTTGAAGATCATCCATTTGATCTAAGGAAGTTAATCTAAACGTGTGGTTTGCTAAAATTAATGCAAGAGTTTCAATACTTGTATAATGATATAAATAATCAGGTGTGTTTTGCAAAATGATTCAATACCTCCTTATGTCAGATTATATGTCTTGATGTCATTGCCTTCAGTACCCTTCTTAACGATGGTATGACAACCTATCGTGGTTCCCATAGCACGCAGTTTCCATTCATCCTGGGTAGCGTTCAACTTATCTAGTTCTGCCTGTCTTTTATCTTCATCTTCAATAGCTAATATTTCAGCTTTTTCCTTTTCATAGACATTTTTAAATTGACACCATTTCCTGAAAAAGTCCTGCATTGTAGGATTTTCGAATGTCAGTGCAACCTTCTGCTCAGGTGTTTCAGCAAGTGAGAGGTTCACCGAATCATCAATAGAAAACAACAGAGAGAGTACATCTCCGACTGTTTCAATATTAAAATCCAGAAAAACACTTACATTTAATCCCAGTGCAGTTGCAATCTTTTCTAACTGATCCGGTTTCGGATTCCGGATTCCCAGTTCATATTTTCTGATTGTTCCTACGTTAATGCCGGACAGCTCGGCTAACTGTATCTGACTGTATCCTCTAAATTCCCGGAATGCCCGGATTTTTTTGCCAACCATAATGCTGCCTCCTTAATAATATTTGTGCTTCTATTCTAGCACAAAAGTGAATGATACAAAAGAGTGAGATTTAACAAATTGCCGATACGCAAGCAATAGGTATGGAATGGAAAAAATAAATTCGCAAATGTTTATTGACAAATTCACAAAAGTGAATTATTATAAGAGAACAACGAAAGAGTCACAAAAGTGACTGGAAAGGAGGACGCTATGAGAACTAATTATATGATGACTGTTGATGATGTCATGGAAGAATTAGGCGTGAAACGCAGTAAAGCATATTCCATTCTGAAGCAGCTTAATGATGAACTGGCAAAGGAAGGATATGTGGCAGTTCGTGGAAAGATTCCACGTCCCTACTGGGAAACAAAATTTTATGGATGCTCTCAGAGAGCAGTGTGAAGGAGGTTTTAAGATGTCAGCTTACAAGGACAAAACACAGGGAACCTGGTATGTGAGCTTCAGCTATATTGACTGGACAGGTAAGAAAACGCAGAAGCTGAAAAGAGGGTTCAAGACAAAGAAAGAAGCATTGAATTATGAAAAGGAATTCATAAGAAAGACTGCAGCGGATATGAAAATGGAGATGAACAGTTTTATTCAAGTCTATTTTGAAGATAAAAAGAATGAACTGAAAGAAAATTCAATCCGTAACAAGCAGCACATGATGAACAAGCACATTGTTCCGTATTTTGGAACAAGAAAAATGAATGAGATCACACCGGCAGAGATTATCCAGTGGCAGAACACCATTCAGGAAAAAGGTTACAGCAAGACTTATGAGCGTATGATTCAGAATCAGTTAAATGCACTGTTTAATCATGCACAGAAAATTTACAATCTGAAGGAAAATCCATGTAAGAAAGTAAAAAAGATGGGGAAATCGGATGCTAATAAGCTGGAATTTTGGACGAAAGCAGAATATGACAGCTTTATCGCCGGGATTGAGCCAGAGAGTGAGGATTATCTGATATTTGAAATCCTGTTCTGGACAGGAATCAGGGAAGGAGAACTTCTGGCATTGAGTCTTTCAGACTTTGATATGAGTGGTAATCTTTTGCATATCAATAAGACTTATAACCGGATCAGGAAAAGAGATGTGATTGATACTCCAAAAACAGAAAATTCAGTCCGTACCATTGATATTCCTAATTTTCTTAAAGAAGAGGTGCAGGAGTATGCGAAGAAGCATTATGGATTTCCGGAAAATCAGCGGTTATTTCCGATTGTGGCGAGAACACTGCAGAAACGGCTTAAGAAGTATGAAGCATTGACCGGTGTAAAACCAATCAGAGTGCATGATATCCGTCACAGCCATGTAGCATATCTGATTTATCAGGGTGTAGAGCCACTGATCATCAAGGAAAGACTGGGGCACAAAGATATTCAGATGACATTAAACACTTATGGTCACCTGTATCCGTCACAGCAAAAAAAGGTAGCTGAGATGTTGGACAACAAACGTTAAATATGGAGGAAAAGACACATGAAAACAAAGAAAGTAGTCAGAAAAATATTTGATACGCTCAATTATAGTAAGAAGCTGAAGATAAGTTCCATTTTACCGGATCGAGATTCGGATTATGCGATTCTTCTTGAATTAGAGGATGGAAGCAAATTTGAAATTATCATTATCCCAACAAGGAGATTCGTATAAGGAGTGGAACTATGGCTACTAACAGACAAAAAGAAAAAGCCCAGACAAAATATCTGAGCAAGTTCTCTGATAATCAGATTCACTGATATATCATCTTGGCAGATTCAGTATATCACGAATTGAACGATACAACAATTCCCGAATATCTGTTCATCAGAGACTTGTCCGGAGGGGCAGGAGGTAGAAGTGACATTATTTGAACAGGTAAAAGAATGTGTGACAGCCAGACAGGCTGCGGAGCATTACGGGATTAAAGTAAAAAGAAATGGAATGGCGTGTTGTCCGTTTCATAAAGACCGACACCCAAGTATGAAGGCCGATAAAATATATCACTGCTTTGCATGTGGAGTGGGCGGTGATGCGATAGATTTTACAGCAAGGTTATTTGGAATATCACAGTATGAAGCTGCGAAAAAGATGATAGAAGATTTTGGACTGGATATAAAAATCGAAGACAGAAACAAATACAAAAGGATGCACCAAAGCAGGAATACTTTGATATCAAAGAAACCTAAAGTTGTGATGATCAGAGAAAAACTGGAGCAGTGGTTGAAACATGCAACAGACGTGCTGATCAGATATCTGAAATGGATTCAGTTCTGGAAAGAGATTTACAAACCAGAACCAGATGAAGAGTGGCACGAATTATTTACGGAGGCATTGGCAAATGAAAGAAAGATAAATGACTATCTGGACGTGCTGATGTTTGGAACAGGAGAAGAGATTGTAGAGTTTTTCAAGATGAAGAGAAGGGAGGTTGAAAAAATTGAAGAAAGAATTAACGAATATCAGCGAGAAGTCCTTGATGGAATTAGAAGATATTGTGAACGAGGAAATGCTTACAACAGAAGATGTCAATAATATGTTGGAGCATACGGATAAAGGAAGAACAAAGCAGACAATTAGAAATTGTGTAACCGTACTTCAAAATGATCCGGTATTGAAAAAAGCGATTAAACGAAATGAACTTTCTGGAAGGATGGACATTGTAAAAGAGGTTCCCTGGGAGCGGAGGAATAACAGTCCTACGGTTACAGATACTGATGAAAATAATTTGAAGATGTATCTGGAAGAAAATTATGAACTGACAAGTGAGCGTGTGATCAAAGCAGGAATAGATATTGTTTCCAATGAAAATAAATATCACCCAATTAGAGATTATCTGGAGAGTCTGGTCTGGGACGGAATTCCAAGAATAGAAAATATGCTTCCACATTTTCTGGGAGCAGAAAAGAGCAAATATACAATCGGAGTAATGAAAATGCACATGCTGGCAGCGATTTCAAGAATTTATGAACCGGGAATAAAATATGATATTATGTTGTGTTTGGTTGGGAGTCAGGGAGCCGGAAAGTCCACATTTTTCAAATATCTAGCGATAAAAGAAGAATGGTTCAGCGACAATCTGGATCATTTGGATGATGAAAATATTTACAGAAAACTGCAAAATCACTGGATTATCGAAATGGGAGAAATGAAGGCAACTATCACAGCAAAGAATATTGAACAGATAAAATCGTTTCTGAGCAGACAGAAAGAAACTTATAAAGTACCTTATGAAGTTCACCCGGAAGACAGACCGAGACAGTGTGTATTTTGCGGTACTTCAAATGATTTGAATTTCCTTCCGCTGGACAGAACCGGAAACAGAAGATTTGCTCCGGTGATGACAGATATGTCGAAAGCAGAAGTTCATATTCTGGACAATGAGGCAGAGAGCAAAGCCTATATCGAACAGGCTTGGGCAGAGGCAATGGTACTGTATCGACAGGGAAATGTGTTCTTAGGATTTACAAAGGAAATTGAGGAAGAGGCAAAGCGTCTGCAGAAAGAATTTATGCCGGAAGATACCAATGCCGGAATCATACAGGAATTTCTTGATGACTACGATGACGATTATGTATGTACAAGAATTCTGTTCGATGAAGCGCTACATCGAACCGGAGAAATGAAACAGTGGGAAGGTAAAGAAATTGCCAATATTATGAACAATGCGATTGTAGGCTGGAAACCACATGGTACACATCGATTCGGAAAGGAATATGGAATACAGCGGTCATGGAAACGGATGAAAGATTCGGTGAAGAAAGATAAAGACGGATTTATAGAAGTACCGGAACAGTTGGAAATACCGTTTGAGTAAAGATTATTGTAAACGATGTAAACGGAACTTGAAGAAAAAACTTAAAACGTTAACTTTTAAAATCTTTTGAACTCCGTTTACAAATTTCGTTTACAGACTGGAAAGGAGCAGAAAATGATGAAACAGGGAAGATTAGGATATAACAGCAGCAATGGAAGATATGGATTATTATCATCAGATTTATGGATTGATACAGGATTTCACTGCGGAGAAGGACTGGAAGTGCTGGTAGATGATGAATGGGTACAGACCAGAATGGAGATGAATCTGGCAAGAGAATGGTATCTGGTGGGAACACCTTATTGTGGAGATTTGGAATATGTGCAGGCGAGGATACCAGAATAAACAGATCTATGATCCACTTCGGTCGGTGCAGAACAGACGTCCATAAGGACGTTATGCCCCCGGCAGGGCGCAAGGGGACTTTTGATGGACGGTACGGCTGTCGAAAGTGCTTTTGCGTTACTTTTGACAAAAGTAACAAAACCGCCGTATCCGGCGAAAATTTCTTAAATATCGCCATAACTGGCGTAAATAAAAATTATGTGCCATGTCTGGCACTCGAGTAGAAAAGAGGTGAGAAAATTTATGATGAAACGGACAATCAGTGGCATGATCGGAGCCGGTTCACTGGCTCATAACAGACGGGATTTTGTAGCAGAAAATGTAGATCCGGACAGAGTGCAATTGAACATTTGTTATAAGAATGAGAATCTGAAAGAAGTTTATAAGGAACTGTTTGACGATGCTACGGAGAGATACAATGTCGGGAAAAGAAAGGACCGGCAGATTGCAAATTATTATGAAAAAATCCGACAGAGCAAACAGGAAAAGTTGTTCCATGAAGTGATATTCCAGATTGGAAATCGAGAGGATATGGCAGTGGGAACAACAGAAGGAAATCTGGCTGTAAAGGTATTGGACGAATATATGAAAGATTTCCAGAAGCGGAATCCGACACTTCGGGTATTTAGTTGCTATCTGCATCAGGACGAAGCTACTCCGCATCTGCATATTGACTTTGTTCCTTATGTGACCAACTGGAAGGGAAAAGGAATGGATACCAGAGTTTCACTGAAGCAGGCATTGAAAAGTCTTGGATTCCAAGGTGGAAATAAGCATGATACAGAACTGAATCAGTGGATAAATCATGAAAAAGAAGTGCTGGCAGAAATCGCAAAGCAACATGGAATTGAATGGGAACAGAAAGGTACACATGAAGAGCATCTGGATGTTTACAATTTCAAGAAGAAAGAGCGTAAGAAGGAAGTGCAGGAACTGGAACAGAAAAAGGAATATCTGACAGCGGAGAATGAAGGATTGACTTCTCAGATTGCGGACGCAAGGGCAGATATTAAATTACTGGAAGAAGAAAAAATTCAGTTCCAGAAAGATAAAGAAACAGCGGAAAGACGTGCTGAGAAAGCAGAAACGGAATTGAAAAAACTGGAGGACAGAAGAGAATTCCTGCAACCGGTGATGGATAATGTCAGTAAGGAAATAAAAGAATATGGAATGATCAAAACATTTTTGCCGGAAGCTACAGCATTGGAACGTGCGGTAACTTATCGGGATAAGAAAATAAAACCCTTGTTCATTGAAATGAAGAATAAAATTGGTGCGATGGCTGCACAGGTTAAAGAACTTACCAGAGAAAGAGATAAGTGGAAAAGTAAGTTTCAGAAGAAAAAGCAGGAGCACGAGAACACTAAAAAGGAACTGGCAGAAGTTCAGAAGGATTATCAGAAATTATCCGGTGAGAAAGAAATTCTGCAGGGAATTGCAGACAGATATAACCGACTTTTACGCATGTTGGGGAAAGATATGGTAGAACGACTGGTGCAGGACGATATCCGGATGCAGGCGGAACTTGAAGCGAAAAAGCAGAAAGAACAAATGCCGAAAAAAATAAGTGATCGCATACCATGGGCGAAAGAACAAAATGAAGAATACAATGCACAGATAAAAAAGAACAAAGCAAAATACAGAGGAATGGAGTTGTAAGAATATGAAGAAACAGATTTATGATGAAAAGAACGGACTGAGCTACACATTGCATGGAGATTATTATCTGCCGGATCTGGAAATCAATGAGGAAGAACCTACATATGGGAAATATGGAATAATGCGAAAACAGTTTCTGAAGGAACACAGGAGTGCAAGGTATCAGTATCTGGTACTTACCGGGAAATTGACGGAGCATTTGAATCAGGTCGATAAAGAAGCGAGAGAAAAAGTTGAAATGCTGGTGGAACAGATGGCTGAGCAGTGGGGCGTGACAGAAAAACTGAAGATGCAGGATCAGATGGAATGGGTTAGGAAAATGAATAATATTCGTAGCAGAGCAGTAGAGATTATAGATGTAGAATTGATTTGTGTTTAGGAGGACAAAGCGGCAGATATAATGTTAAAAGTAATTGCGTGCGCACGCATATTGTATTATAATACTGGTGGTTAGGAGGAATATATCTATGAAACTATTAAAATGGCTTTCAGTAACAGACCGATTTTACAAAATCTATTTGGATAAACAGCTTGCCCCCTTTGGAATCAACAACAGCCAATATATGTTTTTGATTAAAATCTGTCGTTCGCCTGGCATTTTACAGGATTCTTTAATGGATATGTTTTATGTTCATCCGAGCAATATTGTACGGACAGTTGCGGCATTAGAAAAGCAGGGAATGATTATGCGTTCCCCAAATGATAAGGATAAGCGGACGTGTAAGCTGTATCCTACGGAACGTGCGCTGTCTGTAATTGATGAGATACAGACGGTATGTGAAAAGACAGAAGCTCTTTTATTGCAAGGCTTCAGGGAATCTGATAAAAACCTCTTTATTGATTTGCTGATTCAGGCAGGTGAAAATATTACAGCGGAACTCCGTATAGAAAGAAAGGGGGATGAATTTAATGACTGAGAATCCCCTAGGATATGAAAAAATTTCAAAACTGTTGAAAGATTTTGCCATTCCCAGTATTATGGCGTCTCTTGTCGGCTCAATCTACAATATTGTGGATCAGATTTTTATTGGTCAAGGGGTCGGTTATCTGGGAAATGCAGCAACCAATGTTGCCTACCCGTTCTCTACCATCTGCCTTGCTATTGCACTGCTGGTTGGAATTGGCAGTGCTTCCCGTGTTTCCCTCTGTCTTGGACGCAAAGAGCCGAAAGCTGCCGCTAAAGCAGCGGGAAATGGTATTGTTCTGATGGGGATTTTCGGAATTATTTATTTGTTGGTTGGTGAAGCTTTTCTGTCTTTGCTCCTAAAGGCATTTGGGGCAACGACAGATGTATTTCCATATGCAAAGCAGTATGCCAGCATAACATTGATTGGAATGCCGTTTCTTATTGTAACGAATGGTATGAGCAATTTGATTCGAGCAGATGGAAAACCAAAGTATTCAATGGTTTGCATGGTTATGGGAGCTATTATCAATACCATTCTTGACCCTATTTTTATTTTTGCTTGCGATTGGGGGATTGCCGGCGCAGCTTGGGCAACAGTTATTGGGCAAATTTTTTCCTTCATACTCGCACTCCGTTATCTATGGCGTTTCCAAACAATCCATTTTGAAAAAGAGTCGTTTTTATTGGACATCAAAGAAAGTATGAAAATTTGCAGCATGGGAATCAGCAGCAGCTCAAACCAGATTGCAGTTACCGTGATTCAAATCATTCAGTACAATTCGTTGACTTATTACGGCGCATTAACAAAATATGGAACAGATATTCCATTAGCTGCTTGCGGAATCGTTATGAAAACAAATGCCATAATCCTTGCGATTGTTGTAGGAATCTCGCAGGGAACACAGCCGATTATCGGCTTCAACTATGGGGCAAGGCAATACCATCGTGTACGGGAGGCTTACCTGCTTGCGGTAAAATGGAACCTTGTTGTTTCCACAATTGCTTTCATCGCATTTCAATTTTTCCCGCAATCTATCATTTCGCTATTCGGAGATGGGGACGAGCTGTATTTTGAATTTGCTGTTTTGTTCATGCGTACCTATCTTTTCATGGTGTTGGTAAATGGTGTGCAGTTGCTTTCTTCCAGTTTTTTTACCGCAATAGGAAAATCGTTAAAAGGTGCTCTGTTGGCATTAACAAGGCAGACCTTTGTGTTGATTCCGCTTACCCTGCTGCTCCCGCTTCGTTTCGGAATTATGGGAGTATTGCTTGCGGGACCTGTTGCTGATTTTTCAGCGTTTATGCTATCTGTTGTACTGGTGGGTATAGAATTAAAAAAACAAAAAAATGACATGTAAACAACAGCCCTATGTGAAAACATTCTTTTTCCGCCGTTAAGTAATCAAGAAGCAAAAACTTAAAAACCGTTGCGATAAATTTTATAAATTTAGTAGGATAATATTTAGAAGTAAGGATTGAGAAAAATATGGAAACTATAAAATGGGTTCTATGTCCTATCTGTGGAAATAAAACCCGAACGATAATGCAAGAAGATACCGAATTAAAGAACTTTCCACTCTACTGTCCGAAGTGTAAACAGCAAACACTTAACTGATCTTGCAAAACGGAGAAAAACAGTAATTATAGCAACACATAATGCTAATATTGCAGTTGGCACACTTCCGTATATTAGTATACTAAGAACTCATGAGAATGGAGTATATAAAACGTATATTGGTAATCCTTTTTATGATGAACTTAGAAATATAAATGATGAAACAGACACTAAAAACTGGACTCAAGAAAGTATGCATACTCTTGAGGGCGGTAAAAATGCATTTTATGATAGGAAGGATATTTATGAATCAGGAAAGTAAAGTGATTAATGTACATTTGGAGAAAAGAGAAAATAAAGATTATTTAGTATTTGGCTTTGAAGAAGTTGCAGAAGTATGTCTTAATGATGATGAGAGTCAAAATAATTTGAAAAGTATATTTGTAAAGTTACTTACGGAGATTACAAAGTATCCAATTGAATTACAGTTTTTGGAAAAACCAGAATATAAAACAGGATTATATATAGATGTGTGTAAAGAATATATAAAAGATTTAAATAAAGAGATTACGAATGTAAGAAAAAATATGCCAGAAAAACTAAAAATACAGTGATAACACCATGATAACAAAAATTCCGGAAAACCACACGGACACAACGGAAAATCCGGATTTTTCCACACAAATCACATAAAAAATCACTATTCGTATACCGCAATACACCGGTCTGATATCGTGAAGGTGGTAGAACAGTTGGATCAGGCCGTGTTGCTACAATCATCGAGTAATCATAGCTTGTTATCATAATTGATAAGTAATTTAACCCCAGAAGTTTCGACTTCTGGGGTTTTTTATCAAAGGGAGAATAATTTTGGATATAAATACTATTTTATTTGATTTGGATGGAACTTTACTTCCGATGGATCAGGAGAAGTTCGTAAATGGATATTTTAAGATGCTTGCTGCAAAACTTGCTCCTTATGGCTATGAACCACAACAGTTGATCAATGCGATCTTAGCAGGAATAAAAGCTATGATTAAAAATGATGGCAGCCAATTGAATGAAGATGCTTTCTGGAAGAGATTTGTTGAAATATATGGGGATAAGGTCCTTGCAGACAAGCCTGTTTTTGAAGACTTCTATAAGAATGAATTTCAGGATGCCCGTTCATTTTGCGGATTTAATCCAAAAGCTGCAGAGACCGTCCGTTTGTTGAAAGATAAGGGATACCGAGTGGTACTTGCTACCAATCCGCTGTTTCCATCCATAGCAACAGAAAGCAGAATTCGATGGGCAGGGCTTGAACCGTCAGAGTTTGATCTATACACTACTTATGAAAATACATCCTATTGCAAACCAAATCTGGATTATTATCGTGATATTTTGAAGCGAATCAATTGTAGACCAGAGGAGTGTCTTATGGTAGGAAATGATGTGGGAGAGGACATGGTCGTAGAGGCACTGGGAATGCAAGCCTTTTTGCTTACAGATTGCCTGATCAATACACAGAAGAAGGATATTACGGCTTATCCCCACGGAAGTTTTGAACAATTACTTAGCATGCTTTGATTTTTATAGTTAATGAAAGCGACTGATGTTTATCGCATCAGCCGCTTTTGAGTTTATAACATCAACCCCATAACATACAGATCGAAATATTCGCCATTGATCAGGGTAGTATTCTTTAAACGTCCCTCAATTTCAAAACCGAATCTTTCGTATAATTTTACAGCCACTTCGTTATCACAGCGTGTGTCTAACTGAATTCTGGTGGTAATTCCATTTCCTTTACAGAAATCAATCAACTGACGGATAATTTCGCTTCCGATTCCTTTTGCCTGGTATTTCTTCGCAACAACGATGCCAAGTTCTCCTTGATGACGGGCCTTTATCTTATTTCCTGAATGAATGGTTCCAATTTCGGCGATTTCATCCCCATCCATTGCAAGAATCATGATGCTGGCTGGCTGTTCTTTTGTAGACAGAATGTCTTCTTTCTGACCAGCCTCATCCATAGGATATTCATCCTTTTCAAAACTCAAGAATGTCGTTTCTCCACCAACGTAATTGTAGAAATCTACAATCTTTTTTGCATCCTCAAGCTCTGTTCCCGATATACAATGTGTAATGTACTTTCCATATGTTTTCCCTCCTAATGCATATTGCTTCCTAACAAGATTACAGGATATTTTCTGGAAAGCTGCAATTGAATTCATATAGGATAGAAGATATAATTATGAATAGAATAAAGAGGTGCAAATTGTATGGATAAATGTAACATTAGGGGAGAAATAAATCCGGAAATTCTAATAATTGGAGCTGCGATTCTGGATATACTTGTACGACCGGTTGGTGTGGACGTTTTCCGCGTAGGATCTTATAATGCAGAAGATATTCGAATGTCTGTAGGGGCAGATGCACTAAATGAAGCAACTATCCTGGCTAAAATGGGAAAACGTGTGGGCCTGGAGACTGTAATTGGAAAAGATAAAGCGGGAAAGTTGATACTAGATCATTGTCGGGAACAGGGAATTCTGTTAAGAGCTGATAGTGTAAGGGAAGGATTATCGACAGGAATTAATGTGGTTCTGGTGGAAGAGGATGGAAGACGTAGCTTTTTGACGAATCCTCATGGAAGTCTTCGGAAGCTTCGGTTGGAAGATATTCCTGTGCCGTTTCCAGAAAGTGCGAAGATTGTATGTTTTGCCAGTTTATTTGTTTTCCCAGAAATAAGAACGAGAGAATTAGAGATTTTATTTGCACAAGTGAAAAAGCAGAATAAGATTCTATGCGTAGATATGACAAAATGCAAGAATCATGAGACGGCAGAAGAGATGGAACCAGCGCTTAGATATGTGGATTATCTATTTCCAAACGATGAAGAAGCGCTGCTTCTGACTGGGCAAAAATCAGTAGAAGAATCGGCAGAGGTGCTTTTGAATGTTGGAGTAAAACAGGTAGTTATTAAATGCGGTGCAAGAGGATGTTATATCAGAACAGCGCAGGAGAAAATGTGGATTCCAGCAGCAGAAGGCGTGAAATGTGTGGATACCACAGGCGCAGGAGACAGTTTTGCGGCTGGATTTATCTATGCTCTTTCCGAAGGACAGAATCTGGAAGGCTGTGCACGGTATGCTAATATATGTGGTGGTAAAGCGGTAGAAGTTATTGGCGCCACTGAATGGATAACTGAACGGATATAAGAAAGGAGGCGTGCAAATTGGAATATACACATGAAATTATTATGCCTAATGATGATATCCCTTTTAAAATGTTCCTATTCGAAGGAAAAGATGGTAATTACGTGCGCCAGAAACATTGGCATAGATCTGTAGAGATATTCGCACTGTTTGAAGGAGAACTGGAATTCTACATTAACGAAATTCGTTATCCCCTGCAGCCCGGAGAATTCATGCTGGTCAATTCCAATGAGATTCACTCTATCCTGTCACCGAAAAAGAACCAGACAGTCGTTCTTCAGATACCACTTGCTACCTTTGAGAAATATTACACCGATGAACGCTTCATATATTTCTCCCATAGCTCCAGACTTCAGGATGAAGAAGTCATGCGGTTGATTCGAGAAATGTATCTTGCCTATCAAGAGAAAAAATGCGGGTATGGGCTAAAAGTACAGAGCCAGTTCTATATGCTGGTCTATCTTCTGGTGACAAAATACCGAAAAACAGAAGTGAATGAAGACTTAATACGTCACAATAAAAACCTTAACAAACTATCCGCAATCACAAGTTATATGAAAGAAAACTATAAAAAAGAATTATCACTGGAAAGCCTGGCAAAAACCTTCGGATATTCTCCGACATATCTGTCAAGAATGTTTCAGAAATACGCCAAGACCAATTATAAGACATGCCTGGACAATATCAGGCTAGAACACGCGACAAAGGATTTGATGAATACAGAGATCACAATCGGAGAGATTGCATTCAACAACGGATTCGCTAACAGCAAAGCATTCGCAAAAGTATTTCAGGCGAAATACGGCATGCTGCCAAGTGAGTTTAGAAAGTGTAAAATGGGGACGTAGTACTTTTACAAAGTACTACGTCCCCATTTTACACTTTCTACCTCAAAAAGGACAAGAATTTGCCATAAACAGGCTAATTATTTGGTTGTAAGATCAAAAAAAAGTTGATAAAATGACATTAAGAAACATGAGGAAAATAAACAAAGAAAAGAGGAGAGATAGTATGGAGATTCGGAAGGTAACAGATGCATCTTTTGGTGTCTATGGAAAGGTACTGGAGGGGTATGATTTTTCTGGGCTTTTGAAGGAAATGGAACATACTCCATGTCCGATGGACGAAGTAATCTATGTTCCGTCTGTGGAAGGCCTGGAAGCGCTGGCTGTGGCAAAGGATCTGACTGAGAGCGAATATGGCGGATTGCCAATTCAGATTGGGTACTGCAATGGCAATAATAAGAAGTTGAATGCAGTTGAATATCATCGTTCTTCAGAAGTAGATATTGCTGTAAACGATTTGATTCTTTTGATCGGAAGACAGCAGGATATTGAAGCTGATTTTACATATGACACTGCAAAGATTGAGGCGTTCTATGTGCCGGCAGGTACAGCAGTTGAATTATATGCAACAACTCTTCATTATGCACCATGTTCAGCAGGAGAAGACGGATTCCGTTGTGTAGTTGTATTGCCAAGGGATACAAATCTTGAATTGAATTTCACGCCTGGCAAAGATGGAGAAGATAAGTTGATCACTGCAAGAAATAAGTGGCTCATCGCCCATGAAGATGCCAAGATTGAAGGTGCCTTCAACGGATTAAAAGGCGAGAACATCACACTGTAGAAGATTATCAGAGAATAAAAGCAGAAACAAAAAAATTAAAAAATAAAAAAGGTAAAGGAGCGTAATTATTATGAATAACATGCCAGAATTAAAAATCGGAGTTGTAGCAGTAAGCCGTGACTGTTTCCCAGAGAGTCTTTCTGTAACAAGAAGACAGAATTTGATGAAAGCTTATACAGAAAAATATGGTTCAGAAGGAATCTATGAGTGCCCAATCTGTATCGTAGAGAGTGAAATTCACATGGTACAGGCTTTAGAAGATATCAAAGCAGCAGGATGTAACGCATTAGTTGTATATCTTGGAAACTTCGGACCAGAGATCTCTGAGACATTACTTGCAAAACATTTTGACGGACCAAAGATGTTCATTGCAGCAGCAGAGGAATCCGGAAATAACCTGGTTCAGGGACGTGGAGATGCATACTGCGGAATGCTGAATGCAAGTTATAACTTACAGCTTCGTAATATCAAAGCATACATCCCAGAATATCCAGTAGGAGATGCTGAGGATTGTGCAGATATGATTCATGAATTTGTACCAATTGCAAAAGCAATCGTAGGTTTAAGCAATCTTAAGATCATCAGCTTTGGACCAAGACCGCTGAACTTCTTAGCATGTAATGCTCCAATCAAACAGCTTTACAACCTGGGCGTTGAGATTGAAGAGAACTCTGAGCTTGACCTGTTCGAAGCATTTAATAAACATGCCGGAGACGAGAGAATCCCTGCAGTTGTAAAAGAGATGGAAGAAGAACTTGGCGCTGGAAATAAGAAACCGGAAATCCTTGCAAAACTTGCTCAGTATGAGCTGACATTGAAAGATTGGGTTGAGGATCACAGAGGATATCGTAAATACGTTGCAATTGCTGGAAAATGCTGGCCTGCATTCCAGACACAGTTTGGATTCGTTCCATGCTATGTAAACAGCCGTCTGACTGCACAGGGAATTCCAGTATCTTGCGAAGTTGACATTTATGGTGCATTAAGTGAGTTCATCGGAACTGTAGTAAGTAATGATACTGTAACACTTCTTGATATCAACAACAGTGTACCAAAGGATATGTACGAAGAAGATATCAAAGGAAAATATGACTACACACTTCAGGATACATTTATGGGATTCCACTGTGGAAATACAGCATCCAGCAAATTATCTTTCTGCGAAATGAAGTACCAGATGATCATGGCAAGAGCACTTCCAGAAGAAGTAACACAGGGAACTCTGGAAGGAGATATCAAGCCAGGAAATATTACATTCTTCCGTCTGCAGAGCACAGCAGATAATAAACTCCGTGCTTACATTGCTCATGGTGAAGTGCTTCCAGTTGCAACACGTTCTTTCGGAGCAATTGGTGTATTCGCAATTCCAGAGATGGGAAGATTCTACCGTCACGTACTGATCGAAGGAGGATTCCCACATCACGGAGCAGTTGCATTTGGACATTTCGGAAAAGCATTATTTGAAGTATTCAAATATATCGGTGTTCCAGTAGAAGAGATTGGATACAATCAGCCGGCAGGCGTAAGATACCCAACAGAGAATCCTTGGAGATAATCACAGAAGGATATAGGAGGAAATCGTATGTTGTATATCGGAGTAGATCTCGGAACGTCAGCAGTGAAACTGTTGCTGATGGATGGAGATGGAAATATTAAGAAAATTGTTTCAAAAGAATATCCGTTATTCTTCCCACATCCAGGCTGGTCAGAGCAGAAACCAGAGGACTGGTTTGCACAGTCTATGGAAGGAATCAAAGAACTGACTGCAGAATGCAATAAAGAAGAAGTTGCAGGAATCAGTTTTGGCGGACAGATGCACGGATTGGTAGCATTGGACGAGGATGACAATGTCATCCGTCCGGCTATTCTGTGGAATGACGGAAGAACAGGTGAAGAGACGAATTACCTGAACGAAGTGATCGGTAAGGATAAGCTGTCTGATTATACCGCCAATATTGCATTTGCAGGATTTACAGCTCCGAAGATCCTCTGGATGAAGAAACACGAACCGGAGAATTTTGCAAAGATCAGTAAGATCATGCTTCCGAAAGATTATCTTGCATATAAGTTGTCAGGTTCCTTTTGCACGGATGTATCAGATGCATCAGGTATGCTTCTTATGGATGTGAAGAATCGTTGCTGGTCGAAAGAAATGATTGATATCTGCGGCATCACAGAAGAGCAACTTCCAAAATTATATGAAAGTTATGAAGTCGTAGGAACCCTGAAACCTGAGATTGCAGCAGAGTTAGGATTTTCCACAGATGTAAAGGTTATTGCCGGAGCAGGAGATAATGCAGCGGCAGCAGTAGGTACTGGAACTGTTGGAGATGGAATGTGTAATATTTCTCTTGGAACCTCCGGAACTATCTTTATTTCCAGCAAGAACTTTGGTGTAGATGAGAATAACGCTTTACATTCATTTGCCCATGCAGATGGTAACTATCACCTTATGGGATGTATGTTAAGTGCTGCATCCTGCAATAAGTGGTGGAATGAAGAGATTCTGAAGACAAAGGATTTCGCAGCAGAGCAGGCTGGAATTACAAAATTGGGTGAAAACAATGTATTCTATCTTCCATACCTGATGGGAGAGCGTTCTCCACACAACAATCCAGATGCAAGAGCAATGTTTATCGGAATGTCTATGGACACCACCAGAGAAGATATGACCCAGGCAGTGCTGGAAGGTGTTGCTTTCGGTCTTCGTGATTCTCTGGAAGTTGCAAGAAGCCTTGGCATTAAGATTGAACGTACCAAGATCTGCGGCGGCGGTGCAAAGAGCCCTCTCTGGAAGAAGATGATCGCCAATATCATGAATCTGAAGGTGGATGTCATCGAAAGTGAAGAAGGTCCGGCACTCGGAGGTGCTATGCTGGCAGCAGTAGGCTGCGGCGAATATCCAGATGTAGAGACTATTGCTAAGAAGATTGTAAAAGTAGTGGATACAGTAGAGCCAGAACCGGAATTAGTTGCAAAATACGAAGAACGTTATCAGAAGTTCAGAAAGATTTATCCAACTGTAAAAGAACTGTATTAAGTCAAAAGGGGACGTAGTATTTTTCAAAAATACTACGTCCCCTTTTTGCCTTTTTTGTTTCCTTCAGAGTAACATTATGTTAGAATAGTAGAAGTGTAAAATGAACTGAAAAAAGGAAATGTGATGAGGAGGAAACATGATGGAAAGTAGGAAGATCATCCAGATCGAAGACAAGGTACCGGTTCAATTATTAATACCCCTTAGTATTCAGCATATGTTTGCAATGTTTGGGGCATCTGTACTGGTACCATTTTTATTTGGCATCAATCCGGCAATTGTATTGTTCATGAATGGTGTGGGTACGTTGTTATTCATTGCCATTACAAAAGGAAAAGCGCCGGCATATCTGGGATCAAGTTTTGCATTCCTTGCGCCTGCAGGAATTGTTATCAGTGAGATGGGATATCAGTATGCATTGGGAGGCTTTGTTGTTGTAGGTTTTTGTGGATGTATTCTGGCGTTGATCATCTATAAATTCGGCTCTGATTGGATTGATATTGTACTTCCACCGGCGGCTATGGGACCGGTAGTAGCGTTGATCGGTCTGGAATTATCAAGCAGTGCGGCCAGCAATGCGGGGTTATTAGATGAAAAGATCAGTTCCGGTAATGTTATTGTATTTATGGTAACCTTGGGAGTAGCAATCTTTGGAAATATTTTATTCCGGGGGTTTTTATCGGTTATTCCGATTCTGATTGCGGTTATCGCAGGTTATGTAACGGCGCTTTGCTGTGGAATGGTAGATTTTACCGAAGTAGCAAATGCAGCTCTTTTTGAACTTCCGAATTTCCAGACTCCGAAATTCAACTTAGAAGCAATTCTGATCATCCTGCCGGTTATTCTGGTTATTGCATCAGAACATATTGGACATCAGGTGGTGACTAGTAAGATTGTCGGAAAAGACTTGCTAAAGGATCCAGGACTTCACCGCTCCCTTCTGGGGGACAACCTCTCTACAATGATCTCAGGTCTGATCGGTTCTGTACCGACTACGACATATGGAGAAAATATTGGAGTTATGGCAGTTACTAAGGTATACAGTGTAAGAGTCATAGCAGGTGCAGCTGTATTGTCCATTGTCTGTTCATTTGTAGGTAAATTATCGGCACTGATCCAGACTATTCCGGGACCGGTAATTGGAGGAATCTCTTTCTTACTGTATGGTATGATCGGAGCATCCGGTATTCGTATCCTGGTAGATTCTCAGGTAGATTATGGAAAATCCAGAAATCTGATCCTTACATCGGTTGTATTTGTAACAGGCCTTTCTGGAATAGCCGTACAGTTTGGAAATGTACAGCTGACAGGTATGGTACTGGCATGTGTAGTAGGTATGATTTTGAGTCTTGTGTTCTATATTTTGGATAAGTTAAAATTGACGAACGATAGAGATGATTAAAAAGGAATAAGGTAAAATCTGTGGAGGAGCATATGCTCCTCCCTTTTCGTTTTCCAATATGTCCATACTGACATCCATTTAATCTTTTGATTATCAAAAAAATTACAGAGTGCGCTCCAAAAGTATTGCAATTTGTCGAAAGAAGTGGTAATATGAATACTGTTTTGAAAGAAGAATTTAGCAGAGTAAAGTGATATAAGGCCAAAGGAGACCGATGTATATGACAGGTGAAGATCTATTGGAGAGATTACTGAAATCTTATCAGTCAAGCTATGATATAGAGAAAGCCTATGATATCAACGGGGATATATATGATGCACATGCGAGCTTCAATGTGACCAGCGCAAAATATGTCCTTGTTAAGAAGGCAGAATTGTGGCGGGCAAATTGTTTTGAACATGTGTTTTTCAGGGTTCTGGACCAATTGAGCGTTGAAGATATAGAGAGATATCGTGAGCAGGTTGTTTCTTACATAGAACCACAACTAGTACGCGGCGGAAAAAAATGTCCAGAAAAAGACCATATGTATACTTATATGACAGGAATTTTCATCGCAGAGAATGGGGTTACAGACGAAGTTAAGAAAATGGTGAAACGATTCAGTTATGTGAAGAATTATCGCTTTACGATTCGAGGCTACAGTGAAGTAAGGCTGCTTGTCTTCGATCTGAAGAATAAGAAGATCTTTGGCAATCGTGCTGCCAAGGATCTGGTAAAGGGCTATAGTAAGGCTGGAGTCATCTGACCTTATTGGCAATATAGACAAAACCATTACAGTCATAATAAAGGAATGAGGAGGAATTAAAATGAATGGTATTGCAGTATTAGTAATTGGCATTGCAATCCTTGTCGTTGCTTATCTTACATACGGCAAATGGCTTGCAAAACAATGGGGAATCGATCCATCAAGAGAAACGCCTTCACACACAGAAGAAGACGGCGTGGATTACGTTCCGGCAAAAGCACCTGTATTAATGGGACATCATTTCTCATCTATCGCAGGAGCAGGTCCTATCAATGGACCTATTCAGGCAGCAGTATTCGGATGGGTTCCGGTACTTCTGTGGGTATTGATCGGAGGTATATTCTTCGGTGCAGTTCATGACTTTGGTGCATTATTCGCATCTATCCGTCACAAAGGTCAGTCAATCGGTGAAGTTATTGCCGACACAATGGGTTCTAAAGCAAAGAAGTTATTTATTATCTTCTCTTACCTTACACTGATCCTGGTAGTAGCTGCTTTTGGCTCTATCGTAGCAAATACATTTATGGCAACTTATACAGAGAGCGGAGCTGTTGATTATGCGGCAAGTGCAGCAAATGCAACAACTGCTATGATCTCTATTCTGTTTATCCTGATTGCGATTGCATTTGGTTTTCTGGTATACCGTCGTAATGCCGGACTTGGATTATCTACAATCATTGGTGTAGCAGCAATCGTTATCTGTATGGCAATCGGATTAAACTGGCATCCAATCTACTTAAGCAACAAAGCATGGATGATTATTGTAGGTATCTATATTCTTGCTGCATCTGTTGCACCAGTATGGATTCTGCTTCAGCCACGTGATTATCTGAGCTCATTCTTGCTTTACTTCATGATGATAGTTGCAGTTGTTGGTATCATCGGCTGTGGTCTGACTGGCGGCGCGCATATGGATATTCCGGCATTCACAGGATTTGTAGATACCGTTGCTCCGACAGGAAGCTCTCTGGGATATATGTTCCCGGCATTGTTCGTAACAATCGCCTGTGGTGCAATCTCCGGTTTCCACTCACTGGTTGGATCTGGTACAACAGCAAAGCAGCTGAACAACGAGAAAGATGCACAGCCAATTGCATACGGTGGTATGTTGATCGAATGTGCACTTGCAATCATTTCTCTGTGTGCAGTAGGTTATATCTGGGCTAATTATGCATCAGGTGAGACCGTTACTCCTACCGTAGTATTTGCAACAGGTATCTCTAAGATGCTTGGTTCTATTCCAGGACTTGCAGGAACAGAAAAGATTGCTTACACACTGTTAGTCCTTACTGTATCTGTATTCTGTCTGACATCCCTGGATACAGCAACGCGTCTTGCTCGTTATATGTTCCAGGAATTCTGGCTTGAGCCTGGACAGACCTACAAAGATGTAACTGGATATAAGAAAGTTCTTACAAACCCATTCGTAGCAACACTGATTACAGTTGTACTTGGAATTGGTCTTGGACTTACAGGATATGCAAATATCTGGCCTCTGTTCGGTGCTTCTAACCAGCTGCTTGCAGCACTTGGATTACTTGCAGTTGCAACATGGCTTGGAAAGGCAGGAAAGAACAACAAGATGTTCTTGTTCCCAATGGCATTTATGCTTATCGTAACACTTACTTCTCTGTTCTTCACATTGAAGTCTAACTTCGCTGGTATTGCAGCAGGAGTAGAAGGCGTTACTTGGTGCTATGTACGTGCAATCCTTGCTGCATTGTTAATGATTCTTGCAGTGATTCTTGCAGTAGATGGTATTAAGACAATGGCTAACCAGAAAAAAGAAGCTTAATTGAAGATATAAAGAAAAATAAAACTCTATGCAGATTGATAAAATCATTCGCATAGAGTTTTTTTAATAAGTGGAATTATTGATTTCCGTGTATGAGTTTGTCTAATAAACCGTACAACACTTTTTCCACAGAATCAGTAGTATATGTTGCAAAATCAGATATTCCCGGTGCTCCGGTGTTCATTGCATAACTGATACCGGCAAACTGTAACATCTCAGCGTCATTATATTGATCTCCGAACGCCATACATTCTTCTGGTTTTACATTAAAGTGGCGGGCAAGTTCTGCAAGTGCAGATCCCTTGTTGGCATTTGGAGCAATGAAATCAATCCAAGTATAACCAGAAGTAACAACCTTAATTTCATCAGAAAATAAATCTCGGCAATATGTCCAGATATCATCTGTTCCATTATAGTCACAGACGGCAATTTTTAGAAAAGGTTCCTGGATCTGAGATAAGTCATCAACGACGCATGTATTATAACATAAGCCATTTTTGACGTGATCGATAAATGCAGTTGATGTTGATTCGACATAACAAGTAGATTCACAGGGAAGAAGACAGTGGCAATTGCCGTATTCTTTTATTGCCCGAAAGATTCGTAGTCCAAGTTCTCGATCGATTAATCCTCTGGAAATAACCTTGCCATCAGAGATGCATAAAGAACCATTTTCTGCAATATAGGAAATATCGTCCTGAACCGGAGCGAAGATATTTCGTAAATTATAGTATTGTCGGCCGCTGGCAGCAATAAAATGTATATCCATTTCTTTTAATTGGCGTATAATGTCATAGATATTAGGATTCAGATTCTGGCTCTCCTCTTTTAATAGGGTTCCATCTACGTCACTGGCAATTAGTCTGATCATATTATTCTCTCCTTGTAAAGTAAAACTGTTATTTTAGAACCATTTTTATTATATCTATGTCGCTGAAAAAATCAATGCTTTTCTATTTACAGGAAAAAATGGCTGTGTTATGATATCACTACTTAAGTTATATTTCAGATATCTAATTATTTCTCGCCGTAAGGCATCTTATTTTCGGAACTTTAGATCAAAGAATTTCCAATGAAAATTAAAAAACAAGTAGGAGGATGTTTATGAGTAAAACAACAGGACAAATAGGCGTATTCGGGGATTTAAAGACCCGAGAACAGGTGATGCACGAAATCAGAAATAACCATACAGTATATGTAGAATTCCTTGATTTAAATGAAGATTTTCAAGAACATTTTGTGCAATTTTGTATGGGCATCAGAGGAGTAATGATGACTTACGATTCTTTTTTTAAAAAGATATTTGATGTAGAGACACATCCAGAGCGATTGTCAGATTTTATTAGTTGTATTGTGGGGAAAAAACTCAGAGTAAAAAGAGCGCTTCCCAAAGAACAGTGTAGAATATCAGAAAAAGGTTCTCTCTTAATAATGGATATTCTTGCAGAGACAGATGAAGGAGAATTAGTAAATGTAGAAATTCAGAAAATCGGATATCTCTTTCCAGGACAGAGAGCAGCATGTTATGCAGCAGATATGATTATGCGCCAGTATGAACATGAAAAAAGTATCCAGGGCGAGAAATTCGACTATCGTGATATGAAAAAATCTTATACGATCGTTATCATGGAACATAGCAGTAAAGAATTCAAAGAATATAAAAGTGATTATGTTCATCATGGAAGCTGGAAATTCGATACTGGTTTACAACTGGAGTTGTTATCAGAATTTTATTTTGTATCTCTTGATATTTTTTTAGATATAGAAGATAATAAAAAGGAAGAAGATAAGATGAGTGAGTTAGAGACATGGCTATATTTTATTGGATCAGATAAGCCAGAACATATTCGAAAAGTATTAGCCAGTGATCCAAAGTTCAAAGAAATGTATCGAGAGATTGTATACTTTCGATATCACCCAAAGGAGGCGATACGGATGTTTTCAGAGGCGTTGAAAGTGCTAGATGAAAATACGACAAAGTACATGATTGAGGAAATGAGACAGGAGTTGGAAGACAATCTGCAAGAGTTGCTGAATGTTCAACAGAAATTGATGGAGACAAATGAAGAACTAACGGAGAAAAATAAAGAGTTAACAGAAAAGGGCAAGGAACTAACAGAAAAGGATAAGGAATTAACGGAAAAGGATAAAGAGCTGGAAGAAAAGAACCGCGAAATTGAAAAACTACGCCAATTGTTATTAGAGAAAGAATAGGTATAATACGACAGAGAGGCTGCACATCAATGGATGTGACAGCCTCTTTGCCGACTTTGTGTGCAGAAAAGTCATGACATCTTTTCTGCATGGAGGATACACTATTAACTATTATAAGCGTTTAAAAAGATAGATTTAATGTCTGTGACAGATGCCTCTTTCGGATTATCAGAGATACAAGTATCGGAAACTTTCATACCAATCGGTATCTGATTTGCATCGAGAAGAAGACCCAAACCAACGATAGGTTCTTTGCGGTTTTCTTTTGATGGTCCTTTTCTTCTGAAATCATCTTCCTTATCGATTTCAAAATAGAAGTTGGTGCAGTCGAAGTGATGTTGACAACATCAGAAGATGGTCTGCAGTAGTGGGATTTCCTTGCTGGTTGGCGCATATCCTTCTGACATAAAGTCTTCCAGATATCCCATATCACGTCTGACGTATTGCAGCTGCTGACGCAAAGCCCTGCGGATCTTCTTTACCGTACGTTTTTTACACTTGGCAAATGCCAGATAATCTTTCCTGGCTTTCCTGCGATAGCGACGCGGCAACGGCAGACCATATGCTTTATGGAATCTGTAAATGATGGCTTCCAGTTTTTCTCTTGCCTCGTTCAGTAAAGAAACATCCTGCGGATATCTGATATTTGCAGGAGCACAGGTGGCATCCAGAAGCAATGTACCTTCGGTTTCAGGCTCCTCTTCCGCATGGGTATCTGATGAAGAGCTTCCCCCTCCCGATAGTGGCTTTGGATGATCGTCATTATCCTGCTTTTTATTCAGAGCATCCAACATGTATTCGTTGACTTCCGCTATCATTTGAGCGTTAATTCTCTTACGGAACAGCACCAACGTGCTTGCATCAAATGGTGGTGTTTCCTAATACCCCGGCAGCCCGATAAAGTACTGCAAATACGGGTTTTCTGTGATCTGCTCAACCAGTTCCCGGTCAGAATACTGGAACTTTGTCTGTATGATCAGGGCGCCAAGTGCTGTACGAAGCGGCTTTGCAACATTTCCAGTCTTTACTTTAAAAAGTCTGGAATACTTCTTTTCAAAAACATCCCACGGGATGGCATCAGCCATCTTGATCCAGCGGTTGTTCGGATTCATATGAAGCCCCAGTGGCTGATTAAAATCCAGAAAAGAAAATGTGACTTACCAACTTCCTTGTACATGAATTTCAGCTCCTTCTATATGGTTTTCTGCAGAAAAACTGCAAGAAAAATAAACTCAAAATATTGAAAACCTTGCAATTATTTTACCACATAAGGAACAGAAAATCAGTATTTTCAAGCTTTTGACTATTAATCAGCAGACACTACCTAACTACATTCAATACCAACATAAACAAATCTGCTGGCTTTTAAATTTTATCTGCAGATACATTCCTCTCAAACAGTGGGCTTTCGATGATTCCTATTCTCCCAAGTATCAAAAGTTCAAGATTGATAAACTTCCTGTCATCAAAACCTTTATCTGGTGCTATGTCAAGAAAAAGTACAAGTTAAAAATGACTTTTTCTTGACATAGCACCAACTACCTCTATCTTTTACAATACATTGCAATAAAATACAATAGATTAAAGCTAACAAGTTGACATAAAAAAGCAGATTTTATGCGACCTGCAAGTATTGTTTCTATAATTCAACTGTCAAACTCCCGTACTAAATCCTAAAGACGGGGCTTTTTATGGTATAGTGAATCTCCCGAAATAATAAATGTTGTTGTGTTGAAAATTAAATTCTGACACATTATAATATAAAAAGATATTAATATGAATGGAAGAGAGGATCAATCATAATGAAAATAGGAATAGGTAATGACCATGCAGCTGTAGATATGAAAAATGAGATTGTAAAGTATCTGGAAGAGCTGGGGCATGAGGTGGTCAATTACGGAACAGATACCCATGAAAGCTGTAATTATCCTGTATATGGTGAGAAGGTAGCCAGAGCGGTTGTGGCACAGGAAGTGGATCTTGGAATCCTGATCTGTGGAACGGGAGTAGGCATCTCGCTGGCGGCCAATAAAGTAAAGGGAATCAGGGCTGTTGTATGTTCAGAGCCTTGCACGGCAGTATATTCCAAGCGTCATAATAATACGAATATTCTGGCGTTTGGTGCAAGAATCATTGGAGTAGAACTGGCAAAACAGATTGTAAAAGAATGGCTTGAGGCAGAGTTTGAAGGCGGACGCCATCAGACGAGAGTGGACATGATCATGGCGATTGAAGATAAATAATACAAACAGGGGGCAGGTAATGTTTTATTACCTGCCCCCTGTTAAATAGGATATGTATTTTTTAGAATTTGATTGCTACTTTAAAATCACCATATTTTCCAGTTGCATATTCAAATGCTTCTTCCCATTTTTCGACTGGGAAATAGCGGCTTACTACGCCGTCTGTTTTCAGATTGCCATTGGCGATATTTTCGATAACGAACGGATAGCAGTAAGGACTGAGGTGAGAACCAAGCACATCCAGTTCTTTGTTGTCCCCGATCAGTGTCCAGTCAACAGTTGTTGGTTCCCCGAATACACTGAATTCTACAAAACGTCCGAGCTTACGGATGACTTGAAGTCCCTGCACAACGCTGGATGGATGGCCGGTAGCTTCGATATAGATGTCGCATCCATATCCGTCGGTAAGATCTTGAATGGCTTTGACAACATCCATCTTTCCTGGATTCATAACGATATCTGCACCAAATTCTTTAGCTTTTTCCAATCGTTCCTCTTTCATGTCGAGAACAATGAGTTTGGCCGGATTCATCATATGTGCATACGTGATCATTCCCAGACCAAGAGTTCCGGCGCCAGAGATTACAACAACATCCTCAACGGTAATCTGTGCACGGTCAACAGCATGTTTTGCGCAACCATAAGGTTCAATCAACAGAGCATCTTCCAGCGGCATATCAGCGGGTACCCTGTGAAGGACGGCATTCTTCGGATAACGGACATACTCTGCCATGCCTCCGTTATTTTCCTTCTGGAAACCAAAAGTCGCGTGTGGCTGACACATCCAATAGCGGCCGGTTTTACAGAATTTACATTTGCCGCATGGAACGATCTGGTCAGCGATGATGCGGTCACCCAAATCATATTCTGTAACATTTTCGCCTTTTTCAACTACGATTCCAAGAAATTCATGACCCGGAATAAATGGAGGGCGAACCCATTTTTCATGTGTTTCATCTCCCCAGGTCGAATTACCGTGATAACATTTCAAATCTCCTGCGCATATACCGCAGCCTTCTGTCTTTATGATAATATCATCGGGTCCGCATTCCGGAACGGGATATTCAGGCTCATATCTGTAATCTCCCTTGTTATAAGCGACAAGAGCTTTCATTGTTTTGGGCAAAGTGCTCATAATCAATTCCCCCAATATAAAATTATAATCTTATGAAATTATTCTTCCATGTTAATGATAACTTTCATAGCTTTATCTTTCTGCTGGTCAATGGTATCGTAACCTTTCTTAAAGTCTCTGAATCCGAAACGGTGTGTGATCAAAGATTCGAATTCGATCTTTCCGTCAGCAACTAATTCAATCGCTTTCTTGAAGTCCTCTTCACGGTACATTGCGCTTCCGAGAAGTGTCAGCTCATGATCCTGAACAGCTGCCATATCAACGGTAGCAAGATCGCCAAATACACCAACGATTACAATGTGGCTGCCTTTTCTTGCGTATTCAATTGCCTGTTTTGTTGTCGGATTGATACCGATGCATTCGAAGATAACATCTGCACGGTCTTCTCCGCAAGCCTCGATAATAGCCTCTAACAGATCTTTTTCGTTTGGATTAACAGCTGTAATACCGCATTTTTTTGCAGTTTCGCGTCTGTATGTACTTAATTCAGACAGAAGAACGACTTCCGCACCCAGTGCCTTTGCTGTCTGGGCAACAAGGTTTCCGATTGGGCCTCCGCCTAATACAACTGCTTTTTTGCCGGTCATATCAGCAGAAAAACGGCGTACAGCATGTACTGCAACTGCCAGAGGCTCGATCATTGCACCGTGATCCCAGGACATCTCTTCTGGAAGAACAAGTGCTTTTTTGGCGTCTACAACAAAGTAATCACTTGCCATACCAGTGGTCTGGAATCCCATAACTTTTAAGGTCTCACAGTCATTATACAGACCATGTGTACAAGGATAGCATTTACCGCACACAACCTGTGGCTGGATCGTTACTTTATCTCCGACTTTGCAGTTTGTAACTTCGCTTCCTACTTCAACAACTTCAGCAGATACTTCATGTCCTTGGACAACTGGATAGCTGGTATATGGATGTTTTCCGTGATTTACATGAATATCAGAACCGCAGATGCCGATTCTTTTCATCTTAATCTGGATCTGGTCCGGTTTTACTTCAGGGACATCAACTTCCTGATATACAATTTTTCCAGGTTTCGTCATAATTGCTTGTGTCATTTTTGCCATAATATCTACTCCTTTTCATTTTGAATTCTATACGATTAATTGTTGTTATATTATAACATAGTCCTTCGCCGTTAACAAGTACGTATAGGTAAAAATAACCTTGAATACAAGAAAAAAAGGAGAAAAACTATTGATTTTTCACAGTATAATATTATAATATCATTACAAAGGTATATTTATGGCAAAAATATATTTTTCTCTTGCGAAGGAATCCCAATGTGATATACTAAATATAGTGTATTTGTGGGAAAAGCGAGGAGGAGATGAGATGTTAAACAAGACTGATAGGATCGATAAGTCGATTCCGATTCCTCTGTATTTTCAGTTAAAAAAATTAATATTATCGGAGATCAAAGAGGGTAACTACAGAAGCGGTGAATTAATTCCGACTGAAAAAGAAATCAGTGATGCGTTTCAAATCAGTCGGACAACTGTCAGACAGGCAATTACGGAATTAGTCCAGGAGGGCTGGCTTTATCGTGTGAAGAGCAAAGGAACATTTGTGGCACAGCCAAAGATTTCTCAGGATTATATCCGTAAGATTGAAAGTTTCAATAACCAGATATTCCGTCTGGGCATGACTCCGAGTACAGAGGTCCTTGAATTGAAGACGATGAAAGGAACAGAGGTAAAAGATGTGGTACTTGAGGCGTTGGAACTCACAGAAAAAGATGAAGTGATTTTTTTGTATCGGAAGAGGATGGCAGATGGGGAGCCTATTGTAACCAGTAAGACATATCTTCCGTATAAAGAATGTTCGTTTTTGCTGAATCATGATCTTAATACGGAGCAGTTATACAGTATCCTTTCGGAAAAAGAAGAGAGTAGGATCTTCCGTATTGAGCGTACCATAGAGGCAGTGGAGGCAAAGACAGAAGATGTGAAGCTGCTGGATATGAAACGGGGAAAGCCGATTCAGTTTTTTGTTTCGGTCGGTTATAATGCGTTTGGCAAGCCTATTGAATATACCTTGTCAAGATACCGCGGTGACCGCAATAAGTTTGAAGTGACCGTATTTCCAGAGAATAAGAGGTAAAAAGGAGGAACATTATGGCAAAGTATATCTTGGCACACGATCTGGGGACTTCAGGAAATAAAGCAACGCTGTTTTCCGAAGATGGCAGCCTGATCCGTAGTGAAGTATTTCCTTATGATGCCCACTATTTTAATGATACATGGGTAGAGCAAAATGCAGACGACTGGTGGAATGCTGTGTGCAAGTCAAGCAGTAATCTGATTCATTCAACAGGGGTAGATCCGAAAGACATTGGTGCTGTTAGTTTCAGCGGACAGATGATGGGATGTCTCTGTGTAGACAAGAATGGTAAGCCGTTGAGACCATCCATTATCTGGGCAGATCAGAGAGCGCAAAAGCAGGTCGCACAGATTGAAGAACACATCAGCCAGCAGGATTTCTACCATATTGTCGGGCATAGAAATACCGCATCATATGGAATCCAGAAATTGATGTGGGTACGTGACAATCAGCCGGATATATATGAACAGACCTATAAAGTTCTGAATGCAAAAGATTATATTACATTTAAGCTGACCGGAAAGTTCTATACAGAACCATCTGATGCAAATAGTTTTGCATGTTTTGACCTGAATACATTCCAGTGGTCAGAAGAACTGATTCAGTATGCCGGAATTGACCCGGATAAATTACCAGAGATCAAACCATCCACATTTGTTGCCGGAGGCGTGACGAAGGAGGCCGCAGAAGCAACCGGTCTTGCAGAAGGAACACCGGTAGTTTTGGGTGCCGGAGATGGAGTTGCTGCGAATGTCGGCTGTGGTTCTATTGCACCGGGTAAGACTTATTGTTGTATGGGAACCTCTGCATGGATTACCACAACTGCAGAAAAACCGATCTTTGATGACCAGATGAGAACAGTTACATGGGCACATGCAGTTCCCGGACTGTATGCACCGAATGGAACGATGCAGTATGCCGGCGGCTCTTATAATTGGGTAAAGAATACGATCTGCACAATGGAGGCTTATAAAGCAAAAGAGAATCATACTTCTCCATATCAATATATGAATGAGTTGATTGAAGAAAGCCCGGTAGGTGCAAATGGAGTTATTTTCCTCCCATATCTGCTCGGAGAACGTGCGCCAAGGTGGAATGCAGATGCAAAGGGCGCATGGCTTGGTATGAAGCCTGAGACAACCAGAGGAGATATCTTAAGAAGTGTTCTGGAAGGTGTTACCATGAACCTGTCTGTATGCCTGGATATTCTGCGTACACAGATCGATATTGATGAGATCACTGTTGTAGGCGGAGGTGCAAAGGGCGCTGTATGGCGTCAGATCATGGCTGATGTATATAATGCCAGGATTCAGGTGCCGACCCTTCTGGAGGAAGGAAGTTCTATGGGAGCTGCTGTTATCGGCGGAGTCGGAGCAGGAATCTTTAAAGACTTTACGGCGATCGACAAGTTTGTTAATATCGACTGCGTTCAGGAATCGAATCCGGAAGCTGTAAAGGCATATATGCCAGTGAAAGAAGCATTTGAAGAGTATTATTTCGCATTAGAAGATACGTTCAGAAAACTGGCGAAACACGTATAAAAAGAAACATATTGATTAACAGATCAGAACGTTGATTCCGTGAGAACGATAATAGTTCAGATATTGTGAATCGACTTTCGAATCTGTAATTACATTAGGAATTTTTGTCAGACTGCAGAGCTGTGAAAAAGTTCTCTTTCCGAATTTACTATAATCGGCAAGGAGATAACAGTTTCTGCAGTTTTTGATTAGAAAATTATAGATAGAGGTGCGTGAACGATGTGTAATAGAATAGCCAAATTCAAAATCAATCCCGTCAACGGTAAAAAAAGCTTTGTCAAAAGATATCTGGCTGACGAGTTCGGCAGTGTATTCACCAAAAGTTTCAATAAAATGAGCGCTGTAATTGATGCTTCCGCCTAAAAGTAAGACAGAAACATTCGGAGATGAAGAGAATTCAACGACTGCATTGATGTTGGTCGTCACGATCGTAAGATCTGGGATATTTTTGATCTCTCTGGCAAGAAGCGTACAGGTTCTTCCGGAACCTAGAAAAATATGGTCGCCAGGATGAATGAGGTTTGCAGCAACCTTTGCGATATGAGTTCTTTCTTTTGCGTATAAATCAGGAATATCGCTTTGATTCACGATATTCCCTGTAACAGATTTATGCGCTTTTTTTGCACCACCATGCATTTTTATAATTAATCCGTCCTGGCTCATGGCATTTAAATCACGCCTTACAGTAGCAATGGAGGAAGATGTAAGGTCGCACAGCTCATGGATGGATGCTGACTCATGTTCATTAAGATAATTTAAGATTAATTTTGTTCGCTCAGGTGCATGCATAAAAACCTCCGGATTAATTTCTTATTTATTTACGATATAAGGACATTCCTTTCCGCTGAGGACGTCAATCAGATTTTTAATAGCGGCATTTGCCATATTATCCGTAGCTTCTTTTGTATGAGCTCCAGTATGAGGTGTCACAACTACATTGTCCAGTTCGAACAATGGAGATCCTGTCGGGGGCTCGATTTCAAAAGCATCCAATCCGAGACCGCCGAGTTTTCCTGCTTTTAATGCTTCGTAAGCAGCGTCTTCGTCAATAATTCCACCTCTGGAAGTATTGATCAGGATAGTTGTCGGCTTCATTTTGCTGATAGCATCCTTATTGATCATGTGTTTTGTGGAATCCAGCAGAGGAAGGTGTAAGCTGATGACATCTGCCTGCTCTACAACTTCATCAAAAGTACATACGGTAATATTATTCTCTTTACAATATGCCTCGTTGATAAATGGATCATACGCAATCACGTTCATTTCAAATCCTTTGGCACATCTTGCAACAACTTTACCGATGGCTCCAAGCCCCATAATACCAATGGTCTTGCCCTTTAATTCCATTCCGGTTGAACGAACCCACTCGCCGTTGCGTGTAGAGTTGTTCAAGTATGTGATTCGTCTTGCAACGGAAAGGATCAGAGAAAATGCCAGCTCACCAACTGCTTCTGCATTTACTCCAGGAGTGTTTGTAACGGGGATTCCTTTTGCTTTTGCAGCTGCGATATCTACGCGGTCAAAGCCTGCTCCGTAACGGGAGATGATTTTCAGGTTTTCGCAGGAATTGATTACTTTTTCGGTTACAAAATCAAGACCGGCAACATATCCGTCGCAATCTTTTAATAATGGAATCAATTCATCTTCAGTCAGCGGGCGGCCCAGTTCGTTGAATACAAGATCATCAGAAAATTCACGAAGAATTTCCAATGCCTTAGAACCTTTGGCGGGCTGTAAAGAAGTCGGGGTTACTAATATTTTCATAAATTGTTTCCTCCTTATTATTTTGTCACGAGTGAAACAGCTTCTTTTGTTAATCGGGTAATCTCTGCAAAGTCGCCTGCATTGATCAGGCTGTCTTTTACCATCCAGCTTCCTCCGCATGCGATGATTTTATCAAATGCGAGGAAATCTAGGATGTTTGAAGCGTTGATACCGCCGGTCGGCATGAATTTCATGGTAGGGAATGGAGCAGCCAGTGCTTTAATTGTATCCAGACCGCCATACTGCTTTGCCGGGAAGAATTTTACAAGTGGCAGACCGTATTCCATGGCAATCATAACTTCAGATGGAGTACAGGTTCCCGGGAATACCGGGAGATTGTTTTCCAGAGCAAATTCTACGACCGGGCGGCTGATTCCGGGAGATACAAGGAAAGAAGCACCTGCATCCAGAGCACGTTTTGCCTGCTCTACGTTGACAACAGTTCCTGCTCCGACCATCATTTCCGGAAATTCTTTTTTCATAATCTTAATAGATTCTTCAGCGGCATCTGTACGAAATGTCACTTCAGCTACTGGAAGTCCGCCTGCACATAATGCTTCGCCAAGAGGCTTTGCATCAGCTACGCGGTCTAATTTTACAACTGGTACAATTTTCTTTTCTGCAACTTGTGCTAATAAATTTGTTTCGCTCATGGTATATTCTCCTTGTCATAATGTTACTGGGTTAATACTTGTGCCGGATTCTCGACAGAGATCAGATGTAAGATCTCTTTGGAAATTCCTGACGCAAGTAAAGACTCGTTGAATGTTCTGAGGATGTAATCCAGTCCGATTGCACTGCTGTCATAGGCTTTGAGCCTTGCTCTGGTAGTGTCCAGAGAATAGAGCAGTTTATACTGATAACCTGCGTCAATAAGTTCTCGGAACAGACCAATCTCATGTTCGTCGCTGTGATACTTAAAACGTCCTATGGTATCGAATTCTAGGTAGGATCCGTTCTTCAGGATATCCTTATGCATTGTAATATCCTTACAGGCTCTGTCCATGTGGCAGAAGATCAGGTCTTTTGCTGCAACGCCGAGACTCAGAAGATAATCCTGCAGTGGACGAGGATCCGTTCCCTGTTCAATATGGATCATAATGACCCGGTCTGTGCGAAGAGAAGCTCTCGCAGCTGCCAGGAACATTTCTTTGTACCGAGAGCTTAATTCTTCGGTGTCGTAAGCGGTCTTAATAATTCCAGCTTTTGCATCGCATTGTATTGTGGGAAATGCGAGGTCGGCATCGATGAACATGCCCTCGGTTAATTCCCGCACGAACAATTCTTCCAGATCGGATGCGGGAAGGGTATATATCCAATGATTTTCAGGGTAAAATGTTAACTTGTGAAAACCAGTGGAAGCAATAATGTGTACACCAGATTCTTCGGAGAGTTTCCGAAACTCAGGTGCCATGCGGTTACATCCGCATGGCTGAGCTTCTATAAGAGAGTTTCCGCCGAAATGATGATACTGATTTAATTCTTCAAGGCTTTTAGCCATATCGTCAATACATAGAGCAGGATTGATCTCAAAAGATCTTCCCTTGCTTAAGGCAATGTGTTCATGACACTGGCAGAAGCCAAGTTCTTCTGGTGCAATGATTCCGGTAACGGTCGTGATCTCTTTCATATTGTATGTACCTATTTCCAACGTGGGTTGTCAATTACTGCTGGTGCACCGTCTTTTTCAACGATTAATTTATGATAACCCTTTGTTTCAATTGTTCCATAATCATGGCCGGCATCTGCAGCAAATGTATAGAACATAACCAGAGGTTTTTTGCCGGTGTTGACAGATCTGTGAGCATAACGTCTCGGAACGTAGATGGCCTCGCCCTTTTTCAGTGGAAGTTCAATGGTGTCACCTTCTGGGTTTTCCATGACCATGTAACCTTCTCCGTCCAAGGTGTAATATACTTCTGCGGTTTCCAGAATTGTGTGGAAATGTCCCTTTGTCATATAATATTCATTTCCAACGGTTCCGGGATAAAGGATTGTTGTTCCGAATGCAAGGTCTCCGGCTCTTTCCGGGCATCCCAGCTCGTGGAATTCATAGATCAGAGGATCTCCGTCTTTGAGGAGCTCTTCAGCAGCTGCTGTATCGCAGTACATATCTTTCATCTGTGATAAGTATCTTTTTGTGGTTTCGGCAGTTTTAGAAAAACCAGTTTGAAGATCAAAGTCTACAAGAAAACTGGTATCCCAGTTAAAATTATTCATAATAGCCTCCTTATGATTTTGCAATTCTGCTTAATTCGTCTAATAATTCTCCCTTGATTTCAATATGGAAGACTTCTGCGATTACCTGTGTCCATCCATGAATAAAGTAGATCCAGCCGTCTTCTACATGGAGACGCTTTTCCTCAGCCTGAGCTTCAGCCTGACGTTTGAAGAGAAGATCGCCGCGGTAGTTGATTTCCCATACAAGGCTGTCTTCCGGGAATACGCAGTCATTAGTAAGCGGAGAACCCGGGCCGTCTTTGCCGAGTCCGGTAGCATTTACGATCAGAGAATGTGGTTTTAACTGAGCCAGTGTCTTGTCGTTATCTGCCGGGGTAGGATTAAGTACATATTCAAAATGAATCTTTGGATTGATTCCTTCCAGAATTGCTTTGGCAGATTCCAGTCTTGGAAGACTTCTGTTAGCGATAATAATATTCTTTGGAACGTTGTCTCCAAATTTTTCCTGTGCAAAATAAACAGACATAGCAAGGGTACTTCCGCCGGCGCCAAGAAGTAGCACATCTCCATCATAATCTGTCCAGTAATTCTCAGGTACAAAATTCTCAAGAGCCAGTCCGCTGGAGATTGGATCTTTTGCATGTGCACATAATTTTCCGTCTTTCTTAGAGATAGAAGAAACCTCTCCTAATTTTTCTGCATATGGATCAATATATTCGAATAAGTCTTTGCAGGTGTTAAATAAATCAATCTTGTGTGTGGTTACCAGAGCGCCCATAGAAAGAGGGTCGTTCTTAATGAAATTTACTGCTTCACGGTATTCTTCAGCAGAAGAATGCGGAGCAAAATCAATTCCTTTGATAACAGCATCATTTAATCCAAGTGCTTTTGCCCATTTTGGGAAAACCTTCATAATGGATGACTGTCCTGTTGTTACTCCAATAAAATATAAGGTTGGAGCGGTTGCTTTCTCATAAACATTTGCCATTGGTCAAATCTTCCTTTCATAATAATGATAATGGATTTGTTGTAACATTTCGTTGCGAGCCAGGTGTAAGATGTATCAATATGTTATAACATAGTAACATTGTAATACTGAATTGATTTATTGTCAATAGAATTAACAAACATGATATTGACAAACGGATTCTAATGTTATAACATAACTACATAATAAAAACTAATCTGATGTGAAAAGGAGAGATAGCTATGAATGCATTGGAAAAATTATTTTCATTGGAAGGAAAAACTGTCATTGTTACTGGCGGAGCACAGGGAATCGGAAAAGTAGTAGCAACCCGTCTGGCAGAAGTTGGAGCAGATGTTGTAATCTTTGATTTACAGGAAGAAAAAGCGAAAGCAGTTGCTGGCGAGATAGCAGAATCTACCGGAAAGAAAACGGCAGCATATGCTGTTGATGTAACAGATGAAGCACAGGTTAAGGAAGCAATCGACAAAGCAGATGCAGAGATGGGCGGCCTGGATCTTCTGTTTAATAACGCAGGAATCGTTATCCATAAATCTGCATATGATGTTACACCTGCAGAATGGAGAAAGGTTATTGATGTGAACCTGACAGGTGAGTATATCATGGCAACCACATTTGCAAGATATCTGAAAGGCAATGGCAAGAAAGGTGCGATCTGTAATACAGCATCTATGTCCGGACATATTGTTAACTGGCCTCAGGAGCAGGCTTCTTACAACGCATCAAAAGCTGCTGTTATCCAGATGACCAAATCTCTTGCAGTGGAATACTGTAAAGATGGAATCCGTGTAAACTGCATCAGTCCAGGATATATGTATACAGAACTTTGCTGCAATGTGAATCCGGATTGGCAGGAAAGATGGATGGATCTTACACCTTACGGAAGATATGGAAAACCGGAAGAACTCTGTGGAGCAGTTATTTATCTTCTGTCTGATTCTGCATCCTTTACATCTGGAACAGATCTTGTTGTTGATGGATGCTTCACATGCGTATAAAACTAGGGGAGTGTTATGATCATCGACGGTAATGAAAAAGAAAAAGCTGCAATGGCGGAAATTCATAATAATAACAGGGAAGAGGGGTATAGGCTGCAGGAGGAATTCGTCAGTGAATTCCGAAAAGAGTATGCAGACAAAGACCACTGTCCATGTACAAAAGCATGCAGATACCATGGCAATTGCAAAGAATGTGTAGCGATACACCGCGCACATCAGGAACATGTTCCGGTTTGTATGAGGCCGTTAATGAATGCTAAGATTAAGATTTTATCAGAATTGACGGAACATACATATTGTGAAAATTGAAATGTGAGATCATATTTATTTCTTGATATTTTGCCGTTAATTTTAGAATGCTGCTGTAAAACAGATGATGTAAAATCTGCGTTACAGCAGCATTTTTTTGCGTGCAAAAGACATTGTAAATATTCTACAAAAATAAAAAAGCGTCAAAATGAGCGAAAGTGATAAAAGGTCAAAATATAGTCAAAACATAAGAAACATATACAAAAAATAGAAAAAATATGGCATGGTAAATAGAAAATATAATGAATAATTTGAAAAAACGTTATTTATTTAACGGTAAAATGCATAAAAAAGAAAACGAAAAGTAGGAAATAATTGTTGACAACTCTGAAGTAATGTTATAACATAACGATATAAGTTGGCGCGAAGTCATAACAAAAAAAGGAGGAAATGATATGAAGAAAAAGTTATTGAGCGTATTGCTGTGTGCAGCAATGGTAGCAACAATGGCAGTAGGATGCGGAAGCAGCGACAGCTCTTCTGAATCAAGTGATGATGCAGCTGCTGAAGAAGATGGAGGAGAAAGCAAAGAGTTTAAAATTGGTATTGCAATGAAGACTCAGGATGGTCCTTACTTTGTAGCATTGACCAAGGGCATTCAGGAGAAATGTGCAGAACTCGGTCTTGTTGAATCAGCAGATGATGTTGTTGTACTGAATGCTAACATGGACGTAGCAAAACAGTCTGAAAACTTTGAGACATTTATCTCTCAGAAATACGATATGGTATTCTGCGATTGTATTGACCCAGATAACGTAATCGCTGACGAGCAGTCTTGCTACGATGCAGGTATCCCGGTAATCAATATTGACTCTGGTGTTAATGATGGAAGCTACTGTGTAACAACAGTATATTCTGACAACAAACAGAATGGACGTCTGTGTGGAAAATCTTTTGCAGAGTCTATGGGCGATGAGGAAATCTACTCTATCATGTTATCAGGTGAAAAAGGAAACGTTGCTGGTAACGAAAGACGTCAGGGACTTATCTGTGGTGTTCTTGAACAGAGATTAGGCATTTCTGAAGAAGAAGCTTGGGAACTTACAGCAGAAGCTGATGACGAATTACTGAACAAAGGTTCTTATACAAATGAAGAAGCTAAGTTCACAATCGCTGGACAGGGCTGGGGCAACTGGACTGTTAACGATATTCTGAACGATGCAAATGACCTTGTTGTTAAGACAAAAGGCAAATTAAACACAATGTTTGCAGAGAACGACCAGATGTTATTTGGTGGTATGCAGGCAGCTGATGATGCTGGTCTTACAGGTATCCACTATGTAGCAGCAGCTGACGGTGCTCAGGAAGCATATGACTACATCAATGGAACAACAGAGTGCAAGTCTGGTGAATACTACTGTACAGGTGAGAACTCTCCAGTTCAGGTAGCAATCACAGCTGCAAATATTGCAAAAGAGATCTTAGTTGATGGAAAAGATCCAGAAAGCTATGACGAAATTACATTAACAGAAGCTATCTGTGTAACAAAAGATAACGTTGACGAGCGTTATGAATTCGGCTTCTAAATCTTAAAACATAATTTAGGTCCTCCTTTAACGAGGAGGACCTTTTTTCGAAGTATTAAAGAAGGTAATTAAGGAACGATAAATACTATTTGGAGGTGAGTGCATGGAAGAGCAATGTAAATATAAACTTGAAATGCGGAATATCACAAAGCACTTTGGGGGAGTAAAAGCTCTTACAGACGTTTCTTTGAAAGTGGAACCGGGCGAGATTCACGCACTTATTGGTGAGAATGGTGCGGGAAAATCTACGTTGATGAAGATCCTGTCTGGTGCATATCAAAGAGACAGTGGGCAGATTTTTATAGATGGAAAAGAAGTAAAGATTACGAACCCAAAGGAATCTAAGGACTTGGGTGTTGCTATTATTTATCAGGAATTCATGCTCGCTCCCGATTTGACAGTTGCAGAGAACATTTTTATTGACAGGCTTTCTGCAGGAAAAGTAGCTATTAATTGGAAAAAGTTGAGAGCAGATGCAAAAGAACAGCTTGAAAAACTGGGATTCGGAGATATTGATCCGAATGCAAAATGCGGAAGCTTGAGTGTTGCTTATCAGCAGGTTGTTGAGATATGTAAATGTCTTACAAGAAATGCGAAAATATTAGTTTTTGATGAACCTACAGCGGTTCTTACGTTTTCTGAGATCAGAAAATTATTTGAAGTTATTAATAAACTGAAAGATGAAGGTGTAAGTATTATTTATATTTCCCATCGTCTGGAGGAGATTTTTGAACTAAGCCAGCATATTACAATTTTGAAAGATGGTACATATGTAGATACGGTTGATACAGATAAGTTTGATAAGCAGAGACTGGTTAACCTGATGGTCGGACGTGAAATGACAGATATGTATCCGGAAAGGCATGCAAAGATTGGTGATGTTGTATTAAAAGTAGAAGATTTGCATGCAGGCAAGTTAGTCCAGGGTGTAAGTTTCGAAGTAAGAGCTGGAGAAGTACTCGGATTCAATGGTCTTGTTGGAGCAGGAAGAACGGAAACCATGAGAGCTATTTTTGGAGCCGATAAGAAAGAATCTGGAAAGGTTTACTATTTTGGAAAAGAAGAAAACTGGAAGAGTCCGGGAGAGGCAATTAAGGCAAAATTCGGATATCTGCCGGAAGACAGAAAGAAACAGGGACTTTTGCTTGAACAGAGTATTCGTATGAATACAACGCTTGCTTGTTTAAATAAAGTTGCCAAGAGTGGAATTATTAACCATAGCGCAGAAAAGAAGTTTGTAAAAGATACTTTGGCAAGTATCCAGACAAAGTATGGAAATACAGAAGACAATGCAAACAGCTTATCTGGTGGTAACCAGCAGAAAGTAGCTCTGGCAAAATGGGTTGCTGCTGACTGTAAATGTATCGTATTTGATGAACCTACCCGAGGCGTCGATGTAGGTGCTAAAACGGAGATTTATAAAGTAATGAACACCCTTGCAGAGCAAGGTGTTGCAGTTATTATGATTTCGTCAGAAATGCCGGAAATCATTGGTATGTGTGACCGGGTTATGGTTATGCGTAATGGAAAGATATCCGGTGAAGTTCAAAAAGATGAACTTACTGAAAACACGCTGATTAAATTTGCTATGGGGGTTTAATTATGGAAAAAAAGAAATTTAATGTTAAAGACTTTTTAATTGATAACAATACGTATGTGATTTTTGTTGTATTATTTATAATCTGTGCATTTATGTCAGATACATTCCTGCAGTCAACAAACCTGATCAACATCTGTCTGCAGCAGGCAGGACCGATCCTTGTTGCACTTGGTATGCTGTTTGTTATCCTGACAGGTGGTATCGACCTTTCTGTAGGTGCTGTAACAGCTTTGTCATCCTGTAGTGCATATGTGCTGATGCGTGACCATTCTGTTGCATTTGGACTTGCATTCCTGGTTGCGATTCTTGTTGGTCTTGCAATGGGATTGTTAAATGGTATCCTTGTTGCTTATGGTAAGATGCAGGGATTCGTTACGACGCTGGCTACATTGTCTATTGGAAATGGTGCTGCCCTGATTGTGTCACAGGGTGCTCCTGTAAGATGTTCTAATATCCCGGCAGTTGGTGCTCTGGCAAGTAAAGATTATGGATATCCAATCGTAATCGGATGTATCATCATCATTATCATCATGGCACTGATTCAGAAATATACAGCATATGGACGTATCGTAATTGCATGTGGATCTAACAGCACAGCTGTACAGCTTGCTGGTATCAATGTTAAGAAATATGTATGCTCTTGCTATGTTGTATCTGGTCTGCTTTCTTCTATCGCTGGTATGTTCATCGCATCCAGAACACAGACAGCAGCTTCTACCCTTGGTAAAGGCGGAGAGCTGGATGCTATCGCATCTTGTGTAATTGGTGGTGCCAGCCTGGCAGGTGGTAAAGGTAATGTTGTAAAAGCTGTTATCGGTGCTCTTATCATGGCTCTGATCAGTAACATTATGAACCTGAAAGGTGTACCTGCTTATCCACAGGAAATCGTAAAAGGATGTATCATTATCGCAGCTGTATTACTTCAGATTTCTACAGACAGAACAGACAGTGCTGTATAAGATTGATCATATTACTACAACTAAAAAGAACCGGCCTGTGCGCAATGTCATTAAGTTAATATTGTGGATTGGGTGGTCTAAAAGAAATCAAGCAGGAAAGTATAGAGTCTTTCCTGCTTTTTCTGTGTTTAGCGTATGTCAATAAGACAGATTCTCATCTGCCTAAAATTAGTTGTCTACTTTTTGGTTAATTTATGCTACTCTATATAAGAAACCATGAAATACCCTTGCTGTTAGTTTTCGTTCACGATGCCTCTCAGGTCTTACAGGTATAATATTTCTCGATATAATGGTTTCCAAATCGGGTGATGTTGTTTTCCCTTGATAGAATAATCTACACACATGTACTGCAACTGAAAAATTAGCTTGATAAGTGTATTTTCTTTGTTTCTTTTCAATGACTACGTGCGAGGTAATCATTTCTGCAAAGTTATACATTATCAGATGTGCGTAGATTTCTTGATGGATACACATCACCTTTTTTGAGTGAAAATCCAACATGCCAATTGTATATTTTATATCTCGAAAGGATGTTTCAATCCCCATCGTGAAGCGTATAATTCTTTAAGTTTATTTGGTGGATACGCATCTGAATCTAGATTTGTAAGCACTGTTTCATAAAGTTCATCCGTTACTTTAAATCTAACGATTCTAAAATTAAGCGTATAAAATTCAGTGGGATCATGTTTTCTTAACTTTTGAGGCAAATAATCGAATGTAACCGTACTTGGAATGAACCTATAATGATTTTTATCTTTGAACAGTTCTTTTGTTTCTTTCGTCTGTTTTCGTGTCAGCTTTAACGAAATATTTTTGTCAAACTCATCAAGTTTGGGAAGAACTAATCCTTCTTTAATACCAGTTCTTCCGTCTTTGATTCGGATTAAAAAATACCAGCCTTTTTCTTGAATGTGAGCCATGTTATTGTATGATTCATAGCCACGATCTGCTATAACCAACGCTTTTCTAATATTCGAGCGATCAACCATCTTCTGTAATGCACTATGTTCATTCCAATCAATACGACCCTGAATTATTGCATCCGTATATATTTTTTGCTTTAAGTCAAAAAGTGCATTTAGGTGAAGTAGATTGTAAGGCTTTTGACCATTAGCTCCTGGATGAAATGACGATAAGTCATCAGGATTTGTTGCTATCTGAATATCGGAGCCATCGACTGCTAATACACGCATTTTGGAATCATTATTCTTAGAAATGCTTGAAGTAAAGCCATCGAAAATGGTTTTAAAAGCTTCAGCTTTAATCTTAGAACGTTGTTGAACAAACGCCGATGCAGTTGGGAGATCTGGTTTGGAATCAAACGCATCAATTAATTCTTTTGTAAGACTTCCACTTTCCATACCAATAATAGTTTTAACAACTATTTCGAATGGAAGTTTTCGTTTCCTTGAAAAATTTCTGCTTGAATCTATGCAGAAATCGTCTGATTTTTCTGCTACGGCTTTTATTTCCGATAATAAAAGCTTCTTTAAACACTTAGGTTTCATATGCTTCCTCCTTGCAATCAAGATTCTCTTAATTACAAGGGCCGCTTTCGCTACCTCATTATCATTCAATAGCGAAAGCGGCCGCATATCTTTGGATTCCTGTCAAGCTTTTTTGAGAAAAAAAGACCCCAGTATTATTTCTAATACTGAGATCTTAATTCGTCATCTTAACTTAATGACATTAGGCCTGTGCGGCTGGTTCTTTTTTTGGGCATAAAAATAATAAAATAGATATGTCTGACAGAGCGAAAACTGCGAAAGCCTTAAAGTCCTTTGTAGTATCTTCCGACAGCATCTGCTGCTTTGACAATGTTTTTCAGCATTTCATTTGTGATTTCATAAGGCTCTCTTACCAGTTCTGGTAAAGAAGCGTTATCTGCGATCAACTGAAGGTTCTCTTCGGTCAATTCAACCTGCAGGTCTTCAAGCGTTGTCGGAAGGCCGACTTCCATACAGAAAAGAACATATTCTTCTACGACATCGGAAGGAGCATTTTCTGCAACCAGTTCACATAATGTACCAAAAGCAACTTTTTCACCATGAAGAGTCTTAGTTCCGTTTGGCGTAGCGGTGATTCCATCACCAACAGCATGAGCGCATGCACATGCTGTGTTCTCAAAACCGAGTCCGCTCATCAAAGTATTAGCTTCGATTACAGATTCCAAGGCTTCGGTAACAACGTGCTGTTCATTGGCAATCTTTGCGGCAACGCCATATTCCAGAATGGTATCATAACATAACTGAGCAATTGCCATAGATACTTTTGTACGGCGGAAAGTACCTGCTTCCTGACAGATATAGTTCGGGCTGTTGGAAGCGGCGTTAGCCTTAGCTTCAAATAAAGTAGCCATTGCATCTCCCATACCGGATACAAGGAAACGAACAGGAGCGTTTGCGATAATTTCGCTGTCAATGATTACGATATCAGGGCTTTTTACATAATTGATCGCATGAGAATGTTCATGATTCTCTTTGTAGATAACGGAAAGAGCACTGGTCGGCGCATCTGTAGAAGCACTGGTCGGTACAATTACAACCGGCAGTTTTAATGTATTTGCCACACCTTTTGCAGTGTCCAGAGTTTTGCCGCCACCGATCCCCATGATAATTTCGGCGCCTTCTTCGGCTGCTTTTTGTGCAGTTGAAGCGATTCTCTCTTCCGTAACCTCATGATCAAAAGGAACACTTGTGAATTTTGCATCCTTCTCTTCGTATTGTTTCGTCAGGACCGGAGTCAGACTGTCAAAAAAGAATGGATCAATAATTGCGAAAACTTTTGTACCATATTTCGCAGTATGGATTGCCAGGCGATTAATTTCTCCTGGGCCTTGAATGTATCTTCCGGGAGAACCGAAAGACATAGTTCTTGATGCTGGCATAGTAAAACCTCCTATAAATTTATGTAATAACATTATTATGTAATGTAATAATAACATAAAAAAGAGGATCTGAAAACATTATTTGTACAAATATACTAGACAAAGCCATCTTATCAATGATAAGATATAACAAAGTAACAATGTAGTGACATTATTATTAAAAGAACGGAACGAAAATCATAGCAGGAGGTTTGATAAAATGAAAACAGTAATCATAAACAAAGACGGCACCTTGGCGGTTAAGGAGGTGCCAAAACCGAAATACGGACCGAAGCAGGCATTGACAAAAACGATTGCGAACGGTATCTGTGGTACGGATGTGCATCTGATGATGAAAGCATTTAAGGGTGTTTCCGAGGATATGTATCCGGTTATGCTGGGTCATGAAAATGTTGGAGAAGTCGTAGAAGTAGGATCGGAAGTAAAGGGATTGAAAGTCGGCGATAAAGTACTTCTTCCATTTGTAGATGAGGACAGAGAGCATCTGGGACCTTACGGCTCTGCCTGGGGAGCACTGAGTGAGTATGGGGTTGTCAATGATGCGGCTGCGTATGAAGAAGGGGAAGTGCCAGATCTGGCAAAGGCACAGAGAGTGCTGCCGGATGATATTGATCCGGTGGATGCTGTCATGATCGTCACTTTAAGAGAAGTATTGAGCAGTGTGAAATATTTTGGCATAAAAAAAGATCAACCGGTCGTAATCTTTGGATGTGGTCCGGTTGGACTTACATTTATTAAAATGTGTAAATTAGTCGGAGCAGATCCTGTAATTGCTATTGCGCGAAATGAGTCTAAGAGACAGAATGCATTGGATGGCGGAGCAGATATCGCATTGAACAGTAAAGAGTGTGATATCACAAAAGAGATTCGTACAATGTTCCCGTCAGGAGTTCCTTACGTGATTGATGCTGTTGGTTCTGAAGAAGTAGTCAATGATGCAATGGGCTTGATCTGTGACAGAGGCGAGATCTGCTGCTATGGTGTTCCAAGAAAAGAAGAGATGCATGTTGATTTCAGCAAAGCTGATTATAACTGGGTCATCAATTTTCAGCAATTCCCTCGTAAAGATGAGGAAGCAGCAGTTCATGATCAGATCATTCAGTGGATTCGCGAAGGAAAGATTAATTTAAAAGATTATATATCTGATTATTTTACATTTGACAACGTAATAGAGGCATATGATAAGGCAATGAATAAAGAAGTCCTCAAAAAAGGAATCGTCGTATTCCGGTAGATGATATTTAAATGAACCCTTTGCGCTTGACGTGTGAACAATGAAAAGGTTATAAATGATATGAAGACAAGATAAAGGACTAGAGGAGGGCGCATGGAAGGAATTATATTTGATGTGGATGGAACCTTGTGGGATTCGACGAGAGAAGTTGCGGTTTCCTGGAACCGTGCGATTCGTGAACAGTCGAATCTTAATGTAGTTCTGGAAGCGGAGGAACTGAAAAAAGAATTTGGTAAGCCGCTGGAAGAGATCATGGAAGATCTGTTTCCGGAGCTTACCGTGGAGGAGAGAGAACAGCTTGCAGAGCATCTATATCGATACGAGAACAAATGGGTAGAGACAGCACCGTGTATCCTGTACGATAAGATGCCCGAGACCATCCGTGAATTAAGCAAAAAATATAAGCTGTTCATTGTCAGCAACTGCCAGTCCGGTTATATAGAAGCCTTTCTGAAAAATACCGGATTGGGAGAGTATATTACAGACTATACCTGCCCCGGAGATACTGGCAAGCTAAAAGGCGAGAACATTCGCATTATTATGGAAAGAAACCAGATCCAAGATGCAGTATATGTGGGAGATACTCAGGGAGATGCCAATGCATGCAAAGAAGCCGGTGTTCCAATGATATATGCGGCATATGGATTCGGACAGGTAGAAGGAGAATATCAGACCATCCATTCTTTTGAAGAACTGTTAAAAATGGGGACGTAGTAAAATTGCATTTTACTACGTCCCCATTTTTACTTTATTTTACATAAAATAGTTGATTTATGTTGGGTTTGGTGGTAATATCTAATGGAAAACAACATAAAACAAATAAAAACGACTAAAAAAGAGGTGATTTGATGTTGGCAATCGAGAGGAGAAATGAGATTTTAGAGAAGCTGCAGCATGAGAAGCGTGTTGTGGTAAGTGAATTGAGTCAGTACTATCAGGTGACGGAAGAGACGATCCGCAGGGATCTGGAGAAGCTGGAGAATGACGGGCTTGTGATTAAGAGCTATGGAGGCGCTGTCCTGAATGAACAGACTGTCTTTGGGCTGCCTTTTAATGTGCGGAAGAACCAATGTGTTGTGGAGAAGAAAAAGATTGCCGGAATTATTGCAGAGATGGTTCAGGATGGGGAGGCGATTATGCTGGATGTCAGTTCTACAGCTGACTATATAGCAAATGGTCTGAAAGAGAAGAAGAATCTGACCGTTATTACGAATTCTGTAGAAATTATTGTAGATTTATTTGATATGCCGGAATGGACGGTTATTTCTACGGGAGGCGTATCCCGTGCAAAGTCTTTTGCGCTGGTAGGACCTAACACAGATCAGATGATCAGTTCTTATCATGTAGACAAGGCCATCGTATCCTGCAAGGGGTTAAATCTGGAAGCAGGAATCACGGATTACGATGAGCAGGACGCAAGCAGCAAGAGAATGATGCTTCGGGCAGCGAAAGAGAGGATTCTGGTAGCAGATCACACGAAATTCGATGCGACTGCGTTTGTAAAAGTCGCAGACTGGTCTGATATTACCAGGATTGTAACAGACCAGAAACCGTCGCAGCAATGGCTGGATCAGTTTGAACAGTATCAGATAGAGTGTATATATCCTGACAGATAAGGATAGGAAAGGAAATGGATAAGGTTATGAAAGATATCATGAGGGACATGATTGCAAAACGAAAAGCTGGTATGAATTGTGGGGTTCCATCTTATTGCACAGCAAACCGGCTGGCGATTGAAGCTATTCTGGAACAGGCAAAAAGATTTGATGATTATATCCTGATTGAAGCGACAGCAAATCAGGTAAATCAGTTTGGTGGATATACAGGAATGAAACCAGAAGATTTTAAAGAGTTTGTATACCAGATCGCTGATTCAATTGGTTTTCCAAGCGAGCAGCTGGTGCTTGGCGGAGATCATCTTGGCCCTTTGACATGGGCAGGACTTCCGGAAGAAGAGGCAATGGCAAATGCTGTGGAACTGGTAAAAGAGTTTGTACTTGCAGGTTTTAAAAAGATTCACCTGGATACAAGCATGAAGCTTGCAAGTGATCCGACAGATGAGATGTTGAGTGATGAAGTGATCGCGGAACGTGGTGTAACATTATACCAGGCCTGTGAGGAAGCCTATCAGGAATTGCTGAAGTCCAATCCGGATGAAGCAAGACCGGTATTTGTGATTGGAAGTGAAGTCCCGATTCCGGGAGGTGCTCAGGAAGAAGAGGATACGATCTCTGTCACCAGACCGGAAGCATTTGAAAGAACAGTTCAGGTATATCAGGAGACCTTTCAAAAACACGGCATTTCAGATGCATTTGAAAATATCATTGGTGTTGTTGTACAGCCCGGAGTTGAATTCAGTGACAGCGGTGTCTTCCAGTATGACCGGGCAAATGCAAGAGAATTATGTGCTGCATTGAAAAAGTATGACGGGATAGTCTTTGAAGGCCATTCTACCGATTATCAGACGCCAGATAGTCTCAAGCAGATGGTAGAAGACGGAATCGCGATTCTAAAGGTGGGACCTGCGCTTACATATGGACTGAGAGAAGGAATTTTCGCATTAAGCATCATGGAAAAGGAACTGGTAGCGGAAGAAGACCGTGCAGACTTTATGGAAGTTATGGAAAAAGTAATGCTGGATTCTCCGGAAAACTGGCAGAAGCATTACCATGGATCGGAGGAGGAGAAGCGACTGGCAAGAAGATACAGCTTCTCAGACCGCTGCCGTTATTATATGAATACAGATGAAATGCAGACCGTAATTCAGAAATTATTCGATAACCTTAATGCGGCTGGAATTCCGATGAATATGCTGCATCAATACATGCCGCGTCAGTATACGAAGGTTCAGAAGGGTGTCCTGAAGCTGGAAGCGTCAGCTCTGGCAAAGGATTGTGTCGTAACAGTTGTCGAAGACTATAATTATGCGGTAAAATATAATTATATGATAGCAAATATATTTGCATAACAGAGGAGGATAAGATATGTCATTAGTTACATCAAAAGAAATGTTATTAAAAGCGCAGCAGGGCGGATATGCAGTAGGAGCATTCAACGTGGAAAATATGGAGATGGTAAAAGCCGTCATTGCAGCAGCTGAGGAATTAAATGCTCCCGTCATGCTTCAGACAACGCCATCCACTGTAAAATACGGTACGCTGGAAACATATGTGGGAATCGTCCGGGCGGAGGCGGAAAAGGCATCTGTTCCGGTTGCGTTGCATCTGGATCATGGAAATAGTTTTGAGCTTGCAGTACGGGCAATCAAAGAAGGGTATACATCTGTGATGATTGATGGATCCGGACTGGGCTTTGAAGATAATATTGACGTGACCAGACGTGTCGTTGCGGTTGCGGCTCCGAATAATATTCCGGTAGAAGCAGAACTTGGAAAAGTCGGCGGAAAAGAAGACGATCTTGAAGCAGATGGAGATACCAATACTGATCCGGCACAGGCGGCAGAATTCGTGGAAAGAACAGGCGTTGACTCCCTGGCTGTGGCTATCGGAACTGCACATGGATTCTATGTGGGAACTCCTGTGCTGGATAAAGAGAGATTGTCCGAGATCCGCAAAGTAGTAGATATTCCACTGGTTCTTCATGGAGCATCGGGGTTATCGGATGAAGATGTAATGGATTGTGTAAAACGTGGAATCTGCAAGGTTAATTTTGCAACAGAGCTTCGCGTAGCATATACAGATGCTGTGAAGGCATTATTGAAAGAAAAACCAGAAACATTTGATCCAAAAGCATTTGGCAAGGTTGGTATTCCGGCAGTAAAAGAACTGGTGATGAGTCGTATGAAGGTGTGCGGATGCGATCATAAAGCCTAAGAAGCAGAAAGAGGTTAAGTATGAAAGAATTGTTATTGGGAATTGATATTGGAACCAGTGCCTGTAAGATTGCAGTATTTCGAAAAAATGGAGAAGTAGTTGCGACTGCCAATGGAAATTATAATGTATATTATCCGAAGCCGGGATATGCAGAGCAGAATCCGGATGACTGGTGGGAAGCAGTGTGTAAGGCTACGAAAGAATGCATTCAGAAGGGAAATATTAATCCGGCGGATATTGTCGGAATTGGTGTAGATGGACAAGGATGGTCTGCAATCCCAATTGATAAGCAGGGGAATGTTCTGACCAGAACTCCTATCTGGATGGACACCAGATCAAGCGATATCTGTGACAGGCTGAATCAGGAGATCGGGAAAGAAGAGATCTTCCGGGTAAGTGGTAATTCGTTGACAGCACCATATACAACAGGAAAGGTTTTGTGGTATAAGGAACATCTGCCGGAAGTATATCAGCATACGGACAAGATCTTGCAGTCTAATTCGTTCATTGGCTATCGTTTGACTGGAAAGACTTCTCAGGACATCTGCCAAAGCTATGGATGGCATTGTTTTGACATGGAAAAGGGTGCCTGGGATGATGATATGAGAAAAGCTATGGGAATTCCGGAAGGATTTCTTCCAGAAATCAGCCCCTGTCATGCAGTAATCGGGACAGTTACAAAAGAAGCGGCAGAACAGAGCGGCCTGGTAGGAGGAATTCCGGTTATTGCAGGAGCACTGGATGCCGCATGCGGTACTCTGGGTGCCGGTGTTCTGCACAATGGAGAGACTCAGGAGCAGGGCGGACAGGCAGGAGGAATGAGTATCTGTATTGACAGTTATAAGGCAGATCCAAGATTGATACTGAGCTATCATGCAGTTCCGGATTGCTGGATCCTTCAGGGAGGAACGACTGGCGGCGGAGGCGTCATGCGCTGGCTGGAAAGACAATTTGCTGATTATGAGAGGGCAGTGGCAAAAGAGATTGGAAAGAGTTCACTGACACAGTTTAATGAGATTGCTGAAAAAGTAGCGCCGGGTTCTGACGGGTTGATATTCCTGCCATATATGTCCGGGGAAAGAACGCCAATCTGGGATCCGAATGCAAAAGGTGTATATTATGGCTTGGATTTCAGTAAGACGAAAGGTCATTTTGTGCGGGCTGCAATGGAAGGAGTTGCATTTTCTGTCAGACATAATCTGGAGGTGGCAGAAGAGGCCGGTGCATCAGTAGAGGTGCTAAGAGCAATGGGCGGAAGTGCAAACTCACTTCTCTGGACACAGATTAAGTCTGATATTACAGGAAAACCGATCGTTGTGCCGGATTGTGATACGGCAACAACGCTTGGTGCAGTGATGCTGGCCGGTGTCGGAGTTGGACTGTATAAGGATTTCCAGGAGGCGGTGGATCTTACCGTGTCTGTAAAGAGAGAGCACACACCGAATCCAGAAGTGAAAGAAGTATATGATAGAAACTATGAAATTTATCTTGAGTTGTATGAAAATTTGAAAGAAACAATGCAGAAATCAGGAGGTAAGTAAAGTGAAAGCAGCAGTTGTAGTTAAAAACGAAGTTGTAGAGTATCAGGAAATTGAAGAACCAAAGGTAGAGCCGGGTACCATTAAAGTAAAAGTAAAAGCATCTGGTATCTGCGGCTCCGATATCCCAAGGGTGTTACATAACGGAGTTCATTTTTATCCAATCGTGCTGGGGCATGAGTTCGCAGGAGATGTTGTAGAAATAGGTGAAGGCGTAGAGAATATCAAGATTGGTGACAGGGTGTCCGGAGTACCGCTTCTTCCATGTATGAAATGTGATGACTGTCAGAAAGGAAATTATTCGCTGTGTAAAAATTACAGTTTTATCGGTTCCAGACGCCAGGGAAGTAACGCAGATTATGTGGTCATTCCTGCAACGAATGCAATCGTATTTGACAAGAGCATTCCATATGAACAGGGTGCAATGTTCGAGCCTTCTACTGTTGCACTGCACGGACTGCGCTGCAATGATTACCAGGGCGGTGAATATGTTGCAGTTCTGGGAGGCGGAACGATTGGTATGTTCACCATGCAGTGGGCAAAGATCTTCGGCAGTAAAAAGGTGGTTATATTTGATATCAGTGAAGAGCGTCTGGAGATGGCAAAACGTCTTGGCGCAGATGAAGTGATCAATACACTGGAAGAGGATTATATGGACAAGGCAATGGCTATTACCGGCGGCAAGGGATATGCCTACGTATTTGAGACCGCAGGACAGCCTGTGACGATGCGAATGGGATTTGAGGTGGCTGCAAACAAGGCACATGTATGTTTCATTGGAACGCCTCACGTAGATCTGACATTTACGCCTGCAATGTGGGAAAATATGAACCGTAAAGAATTCAAACTTACAGGCTCCTGGATGTCATACAGTGCACCATTCCCGGGAAAAGAGTGGGAACTGACGGCACATTATTTTGCGACAGGAGAGCTGAAATTCGACCCGGCATTTGTATTTAAGAAGATGCCAATGAGCCAGGCACAAGAGGCATTTGATATGTATAAGACTCCTGGACTGGTACAGGGTAAGATCCTTTTGGTAAATGAGGATTAATTCAGCCGGATAAAAGGAAGAATGTATGGATCATCAGAAGAGGTCTGCCGGAATTGGCAGGCCTCTTTTTAGGGATGGAAAACTCTATAAGCAGATGTGTTGTAAGATTTTATGATCCAGGGGAATAAACGTTGCTATTCTTCAAGGAAAACGCTATAATATTAAATAGTGTTTGACAGCAAATCGGGGAAACGAAAATATGAAAAAGGAAGGTATAGTGATGAGTTACGAAAAATTGAATGAAAAGATCCTGGAGATGAAGGATGAGATGCTTGACAGTATCCGGGAAAGCGTTGCAGTCTGCAGTGTGAAGGGGGAACCGGAACCAGATGCACCTTATGGAAAGGAAGTAAAACAGGCACTGGATCATGCACTGGCACTTGGGGAAAAGATGGGATTTAGGACCGGAAATATTGACAATCGTGTCGGCTATATTGAGTATGGCGAAGGCGAAGAGATGGTCGGCGTTCTAGGACATCTGGATGTTGTTCCGCTGGGAGAAGGATGGGTTCATGACCCACTTGGGTGTGAAGTACAGGATGGAAAGATGTACGGACGCGGCGTTCAGGATGATAAAGGGCCGACGATCGGAGCTTTTTATGCATTAAAAGCGATCAAGGATCTGGGACTTCCGCTTGACAGAAGAATCCGTGTACTGTTCGGATGTGATGAAGAATGCGGATCTTCCTGCGTAGAACATTATATCAAAGTGGGAGGAGAACTCCCGACAATCGGATTTACACCGGATGCACAGTTCCCCGCAATCTTCTGTGAGAAAGGTCAGACTTTCTGGTACATTTCCAAAAAAGTAGAAGAAGCACCGGAAATTAAGGTATTATCTATTGAAGGCGGCGTGGCAAAGAATGTTGTGACACCAAAATGTACGCTGGTAGCTGAAGGAGATCTTGTTGTAGAAGAAAAAGATTATATTACAGTTGAAAAGAAAGATGGAAAGACTATCGTAACAGCAGAGGGACTCAGTGCGCATGGAAGTACACCAGAACTTGGAAAGAACGCAGCAGTCCGTCTGTTTGATGCTCTGAAAGGCAACTGCTTTGGCGGAGATCTTCAGAAGATGATTGATTTTATCATGGAAAAAGTTGGCTGGGAGACAAATGGTGCTTCTCTTGGTATTGCTTCTGAAGATGAGGAGACCGGTAATACGACTGTAAATCTCGGAATGATTAAGTATGACGGTCAGGAACTTCAGTTTACACTGGATATCCGTTATCCAAAGAATATTTCAGAGGAGACGGTTGTTGCAAATGTGACGAAGAATATCGAAGCTTATGGGCTTGAAGTGGAAAATGAACTTCATAGTCTTTTGTATGTGCCGAAGGACTCCGAGCTGGTTCAGAAGCTGACGAAGGTATATTGTGAGGAAACTGGAGATACTGATGCACAGCCAATTGCAATCGGAGGAGGAACTTACGCAAAATCATTTAAGAATATGGTGGCATTTGGACCAATCTTCCCAGGCGAAGAAGAAGTCATCCATGCGCCAAATGAGTTTGCAGTAATCGACAATCTGGTACGTTCGATCCAGATCACGGCAGCAGCAATGTACGAACTTGCACAAAAATAAAACTTATAATAGAAGAGGAGAAATCGAAATGAACGAGAGAATTCGCAGAGTATTGGAAAAAATGGAAAAGAAAGGACTGACCCAGCTGATCGTATCCGATCCACTGAGTATCTGTTTTCTGACAGGAATTATGGTAAATCCGGGAGAGAGATTGTATGCGCTGTTACTTAGAACGAATGGAAAGCATACGTTATTCCTGAATTACCTGTATTATGTATCAAACACAGGATTCGAGGAAGTATGGTTCAGTGATATGGATGACCAGATTGGCGTTCTCATGGAGCATATTGATACAGAAAATACGCTTGGCATTGATAAGACATGGCCGGCTCGTTTCCTGATTCCGCTTCAGGAGCGTTGTCCAAATATGAAGACAGTATGGGGATCTGACTGTGTAGATGATGTCCGTGCAGTAAAGAATGAAGAAGAGATTGCAATCATGAAAGAAGCTTCTGTGATTAATGATTCTGTTATGGAAAAAGCAGCAGCATTTATCAAAGAAGGAATGACAGAGAAGGAAATTGCAGATTATATTGATTCTGAATTCTTTGCAGCTGGAGCAAGCGGAGTAAGCTTTGATACAATCGTATGCTTCGGTCCAAATGCCGCAGACCAGCATCATACACCGAGTGATACCAGAACTCTGAAAGCCGGAGAATGTGTGCTGATCGATATGGGTTGTGTATGGAAGGGCTACTGCTCAGATATGACAAGAACATTCTACTGCAAATCTGTTGACGATGAACAGGCAGCAATTCATGATCTGGTGCGCACTGCAGTTGAGAAGGCTGAGGCAGTGATCAAACCGGGCGTTCGTTTCTGTGATATCGATGCGCAGGCAAGAGATCTGATCGATGAAGCTGGATACAGCGAATACTGGAAGATTCGTCTTGGACACTTTATCGGACAGGAAGACCATGAGTACGGAGATGTAAGCCCAATTAATAAAAATGTTGCAGAGCCGGGAATGATCTTCTCTATTGAGCCAGGAATCTACATTGAAGGAAAATACGGTGTACGTGTAGAAGATCTTGTACTGGTAACAGAAGATGGACATGAACTTCTGAATGCAGTTGATAAGAAGTACAGAATCGTAGGATAATACATATTTAACATATTTTAATTTAAGGCATATCTTAACATGAAGAATATTATTTCGGAGTGTAAAGATATGCCTTATTCAATTATGTTAGATGCAGGCCATGGCGGACGTGATTTTGGGGCTGTATACAATGGGCGTCGGGAAAAAGATGATAATCTACGTCTGGTACTGGCAATCGGAGAGATCCTGCAGAATAATGATATTGATGTAGAGTACACGCGGACAACAGATGTCTATGAGACTCCATATGAAAAAGCAATGGAGGCTAATAATGCAGGAGTGGATTTCTTTATTTCGATTCATCGAAATTCATTTCCAACAGATAATGAAGTGTCAGGAGTGGAAAGCCTTGTGTACAGCCTTACAGGATTAAAATATCAGATGGCGCAGGAGATTAATGATCAATTAGAGACGATAGGATTTGTGAATCTCGGAGTCAAGGCGCGGCCGAATCTGGTCGTGCTTCGTAAGACAGAGATGCCGGCAGTACTGGTGGAAGTAGGATTTATTAATTCAGATATAGATAATCGGCTGTTTGATGAGAATTTCGAAGAAATCGCACAGGCAATTGCATCCGGCATTTTGGATACACTGAATTTTGCAGGTGTGATACAGGAGAATAATTACCGTGTCCAGGTGGGAGCATTTCGCAATCGTACTTATGCAGAAAGATTATTAGATGAACTGATGGAGCAGGAATTCCCGGCTTATATTAACGATTCTGGACCATATTATCGTGTCCAGGTGGGTGGATATGAGAACTTGAATGAAGCTGCCGATATGGAGCGTCGCCTGAAGCGGGCTGGGTATCCGACAGTAATTGTAAAATGAATTAGTGTCAGGACAGAATAGATTTTACACAAATTTTTCACGAATATTTTTGGAACTTAACATTTTTTTCTTATAATGCACTTGAAAGAGAAGTAGATAGTGAGCTTTTAGGAGGATTCGTGATGAGAGAATTATGGAACGTTGTTAATAAAATATTTGGTGAAGATTCTGCGATAGGTGCATTTCTGGCGGTCAATATTATCTGCTGGACCATAGGAACATTGGTGTTGGGGCTGGTATTTTGTGTGATAACAGGAACGGTTGTAGGCACATGTATTACCAGACTTATGTGCGCGGCAATTTATGCAGGAATTATTATGGGACTTTTCGGAGGAATATTTTTCTTAATGCGTAGGCAGTCATAATTTAAATTAAGATTTTTCATTCATAAATATAGTTGTAATAGTTAATAGTAAAAAGGGCTGGTTTTGAGTAGAATTCAAGGCTGGCTTTTTTTTGACGTAACAAAGAGACTATGTTAAGATATTTCTGAAAAGAAAAGAATCCGCGGAAGCGGTGGAGGAGATAGATATGGCAGGAAAATTAGAATTTAAAGCAAAGTTAAGCGGTGTGTTAGAGTTGGCCAAGAGCAAGGGCGGAAAGATTGCGCTGGAAGATGTGGAAAAGTATTTTGAAGATGATCAGCTCTCACAGGAACAGATGGATCTGGTGTGTGAATATCTGATGTCCCAGAAGATGGTGGTGTTAGGATATGTGAAAAAGGGAGGAACCATAAAAGAGAAGGAAGAAGAGCCAGTCGCTTTGAGTAAAGAAGAACAGGCATATATCGAAGATTATCTGAGAGATATTGATCAGCTTCGAGATAACAATATGGAAGAAGTACGTATGGCTTATTATCTTCCGAAGGTGATTGAGGAAGCAATAGAGATGCATCATCCAGATATCTTCATAGGTGACATGATTCAGGAAGGAAGTATCAGCCTTATGCTGGCCTTAAACGCGACTGGAGAAGGAAAAGAAGATGAAGCAAAGGTTATGGAAGAAGTACGTGCCGGAATACAGACGCTGATAGAATCACAGACAGAGACCAAGCGCCAGGATAAGAAGATGGTAGAACGGGTGTCCGAACTGGAAGAAACCATTCAGAATATGAAAGAAGAATTCGGAAGAGAAGTCAGTGCGGAAGAAGTTGCCGAACGGCTTGGAGTTACAGAAGAAGAATTAGGAGATATCCTGAAATTAGCAGGAGAAGACTCATAGGGGACACGGTAATTTTAATTTGGGACGGAGGAAAATGAAAAAACCCCCGTCCCAAATTAGCCTTTTGGAAGTGAGAAGATGAATTCGGTTCCCACTCCTTCTGTGCTTATAACATTGATGTTTTCGCCATGTGCCTGGATTGCCTCCTTGACGATGGCGAGTCCGAGCCCTGTCCCTTTTTTGTCTTTGCCGCGGGAGAGGTCGGATTTGTAAAAGCGCTCCCAGATCTTGTTCAGGGAATTCCTTGGAATTCCAATACCGTCGTCTTTGACGGAGGTATAGATCTTGTCTCCCCGCCGGGTAGTCTCGATGGTAATAGAGGAATCTGGGTCGCTGAATTTTATGGCGTTGTCAATCAGATTATAGAGAACCTGTTGAATTTTGCGTTTATCTGCGTATACATTCAGATGTTTGGTGGCAAATAATAATTCTATGGATATTTTTTTCTGTGTGCAGGTGCCTTCGAAGGAGGCGGCCACGTTTTTAATCATCTCGTGGATGTCGAATATCTCTTTATTGAGAAGCAGATTCTTAGTGTCAAATTCGTTCAGGGTCAGGAGATCCTGGGTCAGATCAGTCAGTCGCTCTGTCTCAAATAATATAATCTTCAGATATTTTTCGTGTAACTCCTGTGGAATTGTACCGTCGACCATGGCTTCTACATATCCTTTGATAGAGGTTAGAGGAGAACGGAAGTCGTGGGAAACATTTGCCACGAATTTCTTCTGGTAATCTTCCATATCCTTTAATTGTGAGGACATATAGTTCAATGATGCAGAGAGGTAACCCATCTCGTCTTCGGTGTTTACCGGAATCTCATATTCCAGATTGCCAGAGGCATATTGCTTGGCGGCTTCTGTTACCTTGCGAAGCGGTCGGTATACGAAGAACTGGAACGCGAGAAGTATCATGAATGAGAGCAAATATATCACAATCATTGTAATCGTAGTCGCGCGAAGCAGAATGTGCTGAAATTCATTCAGGTCGGATACGTATTTATGAATGAGCAGATATCCTTTTGGAGAGTAGTTATACACGACAGGGGCAATGACGGTGATAACATCTTCGTCAAAATAACCGTGGTAATCGCCAGTCTGTGATTGGGAACTTCCACTTTCGGCCGGATTAAAATCTTCGATGACAGAAGGAGACATTGGGTAGTCGTAAGGCTGCGCAGAGAAAAGAACATTCCCTTCTTTATCAACAAACCATACGGCTGCATCAAGCTGTGTCTCGATTCCGGATAGTTGAAGTGCTACTTCAGAACCATCCAGTTCATTGGAAAAATAAGAGGACAGATAATTGTTGGCAATCAGGTTTGCTTCTGTATACATCGTTGAAGTCAGGTAATTCTGCATAGGAGTTTCCATCAGGCTGGAAGTCAGAGTAGCTACGGTAAAGAGACTGAGAAACCCGAATATAATATAAACAATGATGAATTTTAGATATAATGTGCTGCGCATAGGGCTCCTTTCTCACCTGTGAAAATGCAATTATTTTACTTCAAATTTATAACCGATTCCCCAGACCGTGCTAAGGCTCCAGGAAGGATGATCTTTGATCTTTTCACGGAGACGCTTAATATGAACGTCAACAGTTCGGGTGTCACCAATATATTCATATCCCCAGATCTGGTCTAACAATTGTTCGCGTGTGAAGACCTGATTCGGCGAGGCTGCCAGGAAATACAGTAATTCCAGTTCTTTTGGCGGCATGTCGACTGTTACACCGTCTACTAATACAGAATAATTGGTCAGATTAATCGTAATACCTGGGTATTCTACACATTTTCCCTTATCTTCTTTTGGAGAATCTGCTTTTTGAATCGGTTGATAACGGCGTAAGACTGCTTTGACACGGGCTACCATTTCTTTGGAATCAAAAGGCTTCATAATGTAATCATCTGCTCCAAGTTCCAGACCAAGTACTTTGTCGAAGACTTCACCTTTGGCAGACAGCATGATGATTGGAACATTAGATTTTGTGCGGATTTCACGGCAAACCTGATAGCCGTCAATGCCAGGAAGCATAAGATCCAGCAGAATCAGATTGGGCTGATAAGTTTCATAGGCGATCAGTGCCTTTTCTCCGTCATGCACCATCATAGTATCAAAACATTCTTTTGTAAGATATAGAGAAATCAATTCAGCGATATTTTCATCATCGTCTACGATCAATATTTTTTGTTTGTTCACTTTATCACTCCTCCTCAGGAATTATTCCAGTCATTTATTTTAGTTCCACAATTGTAACACCGGCATCTCCTTCACCGAATGCACCGAGCCGGAAAGACTTTACATGCTTTTGGCGCCGCAGATAGGTGTGAATACCAGCTCTTAATGCGCCGGTTCCTTTCCCGTGAACAACTCGCACGGATGAAAGATGAGCCAGATAAGCATCATCCAGATATTTATCCAGTTCAGCAACTGCTTCATCTACTGTTTTGCCGAGAAGATTAATCTCTGGACTTACGGAAAGAGATTTACCCATCTTCATCTTGCCTTTGCTGGTCTGATGCATCTTTTTGGCTGAGTAAGAAGGTGCTTCTTCGATGATCTCCAGATCGGAAATAGGAACCTGTGAGCGAAGAATTCCCATCTGTACTGTAACATTTCCCTTCGAATCGGGCAGCGAAGTGACCGTCCCGTTTAGATTCATACTTAAGACTTTGACGGATTCCCCAAGCTTGAAGTCACTTGGCTTATGCTGCTTGCGTGGCTTTGGGGTCTCCCGCTTCATGCCGGAACGTGTAGAATCCATTTTCTTGCGGAGACGTTCACGTTCTTTTTCCATCTCAGCAACGGAGATATTCTCTTTGCCGAATTTGCGGAAATTACGCATGGTCTCGTCTGCAGTTTCTTTGGCGTCGGCTAATATTGCATGAGCTTTTTCATTTGCCTCTCGAAGAATACGTTCTTTTTGTTCTTCCAGTTTTTCTTGCTTTTGCTTTGCCTCCGTCTTTAAACGTTCCAATTCACGCTTGTAAGCAGCAATCTCTTCTTGCTCTTTTTGAATGGTCCGTTTACTGGTCTCCAGATCGGTCAGAAGATCTTCGAAGGATTCATCCTGCTCGGTCAGATGTGTCTTAGCTTCCTGGATGATATAGTCCGGAAGGCCAAGCTTTCCGGCGATGGCAAATGCATTGCTCTTGCCGGGAATTCCGATCAAGAGGCGGTATGTCGGGCGTAAAGTCTCCAAGTCAAATTCACAGCAGGCATTTTCTACTCCAGGTGTAGACAGGGCAAATACTTTCAATTCACTATAGTGAGTCGTTGCCATGGTACGGATACCACGCTGATGTAGATGATTCAAAATGGCGATTGCCAGGGCAGCACCTTCGGTAGGATCTGTACCGGCACCTAATTCGTCGAATAGTACCAGGGAATGTTCATCTACATGTTTCAAAAAAGATACGATATTGGTCATATGGGATGAGAAGGTACTCAGGCTCTGCTCAATACTCTGCTCGTCGCCGATATCTGCGTATACGTTATCAAAAACAGCCAGTTCCGAACGGTCCAGTGCTGGAATATGAAGTCCAGCCTGACCCATCAATGTAAATAGACCTACCGTTTTTAAAGAAACGGTTTTTCCTCCGGTGTTCGGACCAGTGACAATCAAGAGGTCGAATTCGTCGCCCAATGTAATGGTGATCGGTACAACCTTCTTTTTATCCAGAAGTGGATGGCGACCTTCGCGGATGTGAATGCGTCCCTCGGTGTTGAACCGGGGCATGGAAGCGTTCATATCCAGAGCCAGACTGCCCCTTGCAAAGATAAAATCCAGTTCACTGAGTACAGAGTAGTCGGTGCGAATGGTCTCAATATATTCGGCAGCATCTACACTTAGACGTGCCAGGATGACTTGAATCTCTTCCTGTTCCTTTCCATAGAGTTCTTTTAAATCGTTGTTCAGCTTCACGACTGCCATTGGCTCGATGAAGAGTGTAGAGCCGGTAGCCGACTGATCGTGGATCAGACCGGATACCTGACTGCGGTACTCTGCTTTTACAGGGATGCAGTAGCGGTCTCCACGCATGGTAATGATTGCATCTTGCAGATAAGTGCGAAGAGAGCCGTTGACCAGTCCGGTTAAGGTTGCGTGGACTTTGTCGTTGATCTGGTTGATTGAACGGCGGATATGCTTCAAAGTACTGCTGGCATCATCGCTGATCTCGTCTTCTTCCAGAATGCAGCGGCGAATCTCTGTTGTTAAGATAGAAACAGGCTCTAATTGCTGGAAAAATGTGTCCAGACAATCTTCCAAATCGTCTGCATTCTCATGGCGACCATAAGATTTGGCCCTTCCGGCAGCTTCCAGAAGCTTGCAGATACGAAGCAACTCGCCGCTTCCAAGAGCAGCACCGATCTCCAGACGCTTCAGGGAATCATTGACAGGATTACATCCACTAAAGGAAAGGCGGCCCTTCTTAACAATTCGCGTAAATGCGGCGGCTGTCTGCTCCTGAGCCGTCTGTATATCTGACAGTGAGGTCATAGGTTTCAGTCTCCGGCAGCGCTCTTTGCCGCTGAAAGAAGAAGCCTGCTCTGTTAATAATTCAATTATTTTATTGTATTCTAGTTTTGTTAAAGTTTTCTTATTCATCTTATTCACCTAGACCTATTCTACCTTATTTGCGCAACAAAGAAAAGGATAAATATTGAACATTCGCTATTCTTACGCTATACTATAAGAAGGATTGTAAAGGAGTAAATGCGTCTATGGAGGAGCAGAAAGATCCCAAAGAAGAGAATCAGGAGTATTCATTTCTTCAGGAAACCATCAAAGAGAAGCAGGGTGGTATTCGAAAATTCTTTTTCCGTGCAGCCGGGTGGGGACTGGTATTCGGAGTCTGTGCCAGTCTTAGCTTTTTTGCGCTTAAACCGATGTTAGACGAACGATTTCAGGACAATCCGCAAGAAGTAACCATTCCACAGGATGAAGATGAGGTGGAAGGGGAAGAAGAAAATCAGGATCAAGAACAGACGGAACCGGTGATTCTGAATGATGACAGTTATCGACAGATGCAGCAAGAATTAAAGGCTGCTTCTGTAAAAGCAGGAAAGTCCATGGTAGAGATTGTTGGATGGACAGAAGGTCAGGGAGAAGCGAAAGAGGCATCAGGAAATAATATCTCTGGCCTTATAGTCGCAGACAACGGAAGAGAGCTTCTGGTATTGGGAAAAAAGATCCCTGAAGAAGAAGCAGAAAAATTACAGATTGTATTTTGTGATGGACAGAGTTATCCTGCGAGTCTGAAGAAAAGTGACAGTATACTTGGGTTTGGAATCTATGCGGTGAATCGTGCAGATATTCTGGATACTACCTGGACACAGATTGAGACCGCCACATTGGGAAGTTCTAATGTAGTGAAGAATGGAGATGTGGTAATCGCAGCAGGAAGGCCTTTTGGGGTAAATGAAGCTGTAGGATATGGCCTGGTGGTTTCTAATGAAGATAGAGCAGAACTGACAGATGGACATTATCAGCTGCTTCGCACAGATATTACTGGAATTGAAAATGGCAGTGGTTTTGTGGTAAATCGAGATGGTGCAGTTGTTGCAGTGATTGATCAGAATATGGCAGAAGAAGGCAATGAAAAATTGATCACAGGATATGGTATTTCTGATATTAAGAATATTATTGAATGCCTGTCCAATGGAAAATCTGTTCCTTACATTGGAATCCGGGGCGGCGATGTTACAAATGAAATAGAAGAGGCGGGCGTTCCTCAGGGAATCTATGTAAAAGAAGTAGAAGTAGAATCTCCGGCGATGGCGGCAGGAATCCAGAGTGGAGATGTCATTACCTGTATCGAAGATATCCAGATCACATCCTATGACATTTACCACAGTGTACTGATGCGTAAGTCAGAGGGAGATAAGATTATTATTAAAGGGCTTCGCCAGGGCGCAGATGGCTATGTTGATATAGAATTTAATGTGACTGTCGGAAGCAAAAAATAAAAATGACAACGAATTAGAAAGAGGCAGACAATATGAGATATATTAATACCCTTCATGAAGGGGAGATTATCCGGAATGTATACCTATGCAAGGGAAAACGTTCCGCAGAGACAAGAAACGGCAAACCATACGACAATCTGATTCTGCAGGACAAGACAGGAACCCTGGATGGCAAAGTCTGGGATCCTAATTCCGGCGGAATCGCAGATTATGACGAGATGGATTTTATTGAAGTATATGGAGAAGTTATCAGCTATAATAACAACCTTCAATTGAACATTAAGCAGATCCGAAAAGCTCTGGAAGATGAATATGTAGCAGCCGATTATATGCCGACGACTGAGAAAAGCACAGATAAGATGTACCAGGAATTACTGGGGTATGTGAAACAGATTCAAAATCAGTATCTTAAACAGATGGTGGAATACTATTTTGTAAAAGATGAAAAATTCATCAAAAGATTTAAAGCACATTCAGCGGCTAAGAGTGTCCATCATGGATTCTCGGGCGGATTACTGGAACATACACTTAGCGTAGTGAAATTCTGTGAATACATGGTAGGGGCCTACCCAATCCTGAACCGCGATCTATTATATGCGGCGGCCATTTGCCACGATATCGGCAAGACCAAAGAATTGTCCTCCTTCCCCGAAAATGACTACACAGATGATGGACAATTACTGGGGCATATCGTCATCGGCGTAGAGATGGTCGGCGATGCAATCCGCTCCATCCCAGGCTTCCCCGAAAAGCTCGCAAGCGAACTCAAACACTGCATCATCGCACACCACGGCGAACTCGAATATGGTTCCCCGAAAAAACCGGCACTGGCAGAAGCATTGGCACTCAACTTCGCAGACTGCACAGACGCCAAGATGCAGACATTGACAGAAATATTCAAAGACAAAAACAGCAACGACTGGTTAGGGTACAATCGGTTGTTCGAATCCAACTTAAGAAAAACAACAATGGGGACGTAGTATTGTTGCAAAGTACTACGTCCCCAATTAACTTTTGCCCTGTACCCAAATGATAAAATGAGGTATGTTTATGCAAAAAAATGATATGGTGACGGTTACAATTGAAGATATGGGAACATCGGGTGAGGGCATCGGCAAGGTGGATGGATACGCGTTGTTTATCAAGGATGCAATCATTGGTGATGTTGTGGAAGCTAAGATCATGAAGGCGAAGAAGAATTATGGATATGCAAGATTGATGAATATTCTTACGCCTTCGGAATATCGTGTAAAAAATCCGCCATGTTCTATGGCGAGGAAATGTGGCGGATGCCAGATTCAGGAGATGGAATATGGGCGTCAATTGCAGTTTAAGATGGATAAGGTGAGGGGGAATCTCATGCGTATTGGCGAGGTGCCGGAGGAGTTGCTGGATTGTGTGATGGAACCGATTGTGGGGATGGATGAACCATTTCACTATCGGAATAAAGCTCAGTTCCCGGTTGGAACGGATAAAGAGGGCAATATCGTTACGGGGTTCTATGCAGGGAGAACGCACAGTATTATCCCGAATACAGACTGCTCCCTCGGCGTGCCGGTCAATGAGAAGATCTTGAAATGTATTCTTGCATTTATGGAAGAATACGGTATCCGTGCGTATGACGAGGAAAAGAACAGTGGACTGGTTCGCCATGTCCTGATCCGATATGGATTTACGACAAAGGAGATCATGGTCTGTCTTGTTATCAATGGAAATAATCTTCCGTGTGGGGAGATTCTGGCAGAACGTCTGGCACAGATTCCTGGAATGACTAGTATTACTTTAAGCATCAATAAAGACAAGACGAATGTAATTATGGGCAATCAGATTAAGCCTTTGTGGGGACAGACTTATATTACCGATTATATTGGAAATGTAAAGTATCAGATATCTCCCTTATCTTTTTATCAGGTGAATCCTGTACAGACGGAGAAATTATATGGACTGGCACTGGAGTATGCAGATCTTCATGGAAATGAGACGGTATGGGATCTCTATTGTGGAATCGGAACTATCTCTCTCTTCCTAGCACAGAAGGCAAAAAAAGTCTATGGCGTAGAGATTGTGCCGCAGGCTATTGATGATGCGAAAAACAACGCTAAAATCAACGGAATTACGAATGCAAAATTCTATGTCGGGAAAGCAGAGGAAGTCCTGCCGGAGTATTATGCGGCTTATGAGCGAGAACATGGCGGCAAGACGGCACATGCAGATGTGATTGTGGTGGATCCGCCGAGGAAAGGCTGCGAAGAGAGTCTTCTGCAGACAATTGTAGATATGCAGCCGGAGCGGATCGTGTATGTAAGCTGCGATTCCGCAACATTGGCAAGGGATGTGAAGTATCTGAGGGGATGTGGGTATGAATTGGAGCGAGTAAGGGCTGTAGATCAATTCCCTCAGACGGTTCATGTGGAGTGTGTTTGTCTCTTACAGAAAAATTGAAGGACTTCTTTCTTGGACACATTATAAAATTTTGATACCAATAAGCTGGAATCTAATAAGAATCTTGTAATTGCTGAGTTTCTAGGTTTATCATTGAATACAAACTTTACGGAAACAGATGAAGATATTGCCAGATATTCTGTGTTACATGAAAATGGGCAGTTGTTTGCGATAAAAAAAATAATATATCTGTCATCTGAGCAAGAACTGCGAGAGAAAATTGAAATGCAAAAAGCGATGTTTTATCTTCAGCAGAAGGAAAAGGAGTAGGGCATATGGAGGTTTCAAAAAAGATTGGAAACTGTATAGAGAAAAGCTTCCTGAATGGCAGGAAGCATATATTGAGAGACTTGTGTCCACATATGTTGAGTATTTAACTAGTGATGAATCTGCGTCCAAAAAGTTTTGGGAAATGGAGAAGCGCATTAAGAGAGACAAGAAATATCCAGGGGTCCTGATTGAAGTGAGTAAACGGGACATGCCATTTGATCTGATTCGCCTTCTGCATGAAGGTGTAATAACTGTCGGAGATTTAGATGATTTTTCTGATGAATTAAAAGAGACTATAAGATTTTTGAAAGATAGGTTGGGCTAATGAATCCCCCAATATTGATGTGGGGAAAGAAGATAAGGGTTTTGATTATAGAATTAATGCTGGAAATAAACAACAGAAATGCGTACCTTTTTTATCATATCATAAGGATACAAATAATTATCCGAGAAGCTAGGTGTTAATCCATATTCTCGGATTTTTGTATTTCTGACCATAAAGAAG
>NZ_JAFBIX010000030.1 GCF_021531895.1 Faecalicatena contorta
TATTATTCTTTTCATATAAGTGGCCTCCTTTTGTATGCGGTAATCCCTGTTACCATTAATCTTGTCAATTAACAGTTTACAGGTAAATCCACGAACCTACAAACGTGAGGTCACTTCATATTATCTTTGAATAATATTGTATTATTTTACTGCACCATTTACAACACCATTAATAATCTGTTTCTGACATACAATATAGAACAGAAGAATTGGAATCAGTGATAGTAAATAAGAAGCAAAAGCCAGATTGTAGTTGGTGCCGAACTGTGTCTGGAAAGTTAACTGTGCAAGAGGCAGAGTGTTTGTTCCCGTTCCGGACATGATGACCAGAGGGGTCATTACATCGTTCCAGGTTCCGAGAGCAGTCAGTACGGCAACGGTTGCGTGCATGGGTTTCATGATTGGGAAGATTACTTTCCAGTAAGTTGTCCATGTAGTTGCACCGTCCACGTAGGCGGCTTCTTCCAGTGCAATTGGAATGTTCTTTAAATAGCCGGAGTAGAGCATAACATTCATCGGCATATAGAACACTAAATAACATAATATAACTCCAAACCAGTTGTCAATTCCCATTTGTGCGGTTTGTTTTACCAGAGGCATCATAAGGATGGCAAATGGTACGAACATACCACTCACAATGTAAAGGTATGATAACTTGTAGAACTTGCTATGAGCCATAGCTCTTCCAATGGCATATCCCGCCAGAGAATGAATCAGGATTGCCAGAACTACAGTAGTGACTGTAATCAGAACGCTGTACCCAAGAGAATGCCAGAAATCTGTTACTCGCATAGCTTCTGCAAAATTTTCCAGACTCCAGGTACCTGGCAGACTTAAAGCTCCGGCAATATCATTGGTCATTTCAGATGGTTTTTTAAATGCAATTACGATTGCCATATAAAGCGGAAAGATTACCGTTACACAGCCAAGAATTAATAATATAGTGACAGGCCAGTTTGTAGCGGCAGCAACTTTGTTTTTCTTTTTCATTATAACTGTTCCTCCTTCTTTCCCATAAAATTAAGCTGGAATACGGAGATGGCTACGATTACCACAAAGAAGATAACCGCGTTGGCACTCTGAAAACCAAACTGACCGCCTCCAATACCATTGTTATAGATCAGATAAGAGATAGACTCGGTACTCTGTGCAGGACCTCCTTTGGTCAAAGCCATAATCTGGTCAAATACCATAAGGAAATCTTTCATGCTTAATACCATGTTAATGCTCAAAAACGGAATAATCAGTGGGAGAGTCAGTGACTTAAAACTTTTCCATCCGGTAGCACCATCGATAGCACCTGCTTCATACACGTCTTCTGGAACTGTCTGCAGACCTGAGATATAGATCAAAGTAGTCTGTGCAATTGCCTGCCATGAGGCAACGATTACGATAGCGATCCATGCAGTATTGGTGCTGGAGAGCATACTGGAAGTGCTTGTGACTGCCGGAAGAATATAGGTGAATATATATCCGAAAATATAACCGACAACCAGGCCACCAAGAATTCTCGGCACAAAATAGATACCACGCAGAGTACTTTTGGCTTTGATCTTGCTGTTCAGGCCAAGTGCAAGAATCAGAGCGATAATATTCGTAATAATTGTTGCAAGAATTGCAAATTTAAAAGTAAAAAGATAAGATTTTCCTACGCGGGCGTCAGTGAACAGGTCAATATAGTTGCGCAGACCAACAATGTCATAACTTCCAAATCCTTTGAAGTTTGTAAAACTGTACATGAATCCTTTGATCAAAGGAAGCGTATTAAAGCAGAAGAACAGTAATAAAACGGGGATTGTGATTAACAGGAATGTCTGGTTTCTGCTAAGTTTTTTCTTCATTATTCATTCCCTCCATTTTCTTCATATTCCTGTACCTTACGGATAATGTCACGATTATAACGCTCCCAGTCAGAATCAAATTTTTTCAAAAATGCATTGACATCACCGTTGATTAAAAATGTCTGAATCTGTGCATCGACAGACATTTCGGCAGGATAGTAGTGGTCTTGGTAATCAGCCATTTTTCCTTCTTTAATGTAAGAAGCCATACCATTTAAGACTTCTGGAAGTTCAAAATCGCCTTCTTTACAAGGGACGGCACTTTGATCATTCAGATAGATCTGGATGGTTTCATCTTTTAACAGATATCGTAATACCTCATAAGCGGCTTCTTTGTTCTCGCAGTCGTTTGTAACACAGAACTGAAGATCAATTCCGGAATTCAGAATATTTACGTCAGCATTGTTATTCCCCGGCATTACGAAAGAATCAATATTCATATCCGGGTTTACGGACTGAATCTGAGGGACTGCATAGTTACCAATAGTGTACATGGCAGATTCTCCATTTGCGAATGCGGTACAGGCATCATTATAGTTATACGCATAAGGATCTTCAGGACCATAAGGAAGTAATTCTAACATTTTTTCTGACACTTCTCTGTACTCATCTGAAAAAGTTGTTTCTCCCCGGTTCACTTGTTGGCAGACATCGGCAGGAGCCAGATCTACAGCAAGAGAGTTCCATGGAGCAAGGCAAGTCCAAGTGTCTTTGAAACCAAAATACAGCGGCTGGATTCCAGATGCCTGAATCTCATCGCACAATGCTATAAATTCATCCCAGGTGGTAGGAATATCCCAGTTATGCTCATCGAACATATCTTTGTTGTAGAGGATTCCCGCGGCATTGGCAACATAAGGAACGGAATAGACACCTTCTTCTGGAACATATTCCAGATTCTTGGCAATTTTAAGATAAGCGGGTTTGATGTCAGAGATTCCTTCAAAATCAGAAATATCCATCAACATATCGGAGTCGATGAAAGAAGAGAAATTAACATCTCCTCCAATACCGATAATGTCAGGGACATCTTCTTTGATAAAACGTGTTTTTAAGACAGTCATAGCATCGTTAGGAGATTCGATTTCCAGGACAATATCGTCATGGGTTGCATTGAATTCTTCTTCCATCTTTTCGAAAGCTTTGACTGCCTCTGGTTTGTACTGTACAAGATTAATATGGATTTTCCCGTCTTTCCCGGAAGAATTTCCGCAGCCGGTAGCAGCAACCATACCGGTTAAGACTGTAATCATAAGGAGTACAGTAACTAGTTTCTTTTTCATTTCACACCTCTCCTTTGCATGAATTATTGTTTCTAATCGAAATCATAGCAGTGGCGAAAAAAAAGGTAAATATTTCTATGTGTGTGGTTTGTTACCAAAATTCGTGATTGTTCGAAAATGGTTGAAGTATAGACGCATTTTGGTATATAATTAGCTTAAATATAAAAAGTTTGTTAAAAATAGATAAAATAAAATCAGTAAATTGTGAAAAATACACAAAAACAAAGGCGGTGTTAGGATGTCTGATTTGTTGTTTTCTGTTTTTCAGGACGAACGTTTTATGGATTTAACAATTTATCAATATGGTTATGAAAAATGCAGCTCTCTGCATTCTTTCGGACCATTTGTAAGGAATCATTATCTGTTTCACTATGTGATCTCTGGCAAGGGTACACTGTACGCAGATGATGAAAGGTATAATTCGACTATTTACCAGATATCTGGCGGAAGCGGTTTTTTGCTTTTCCCAGAATATGCAAATATGTATTCCGCGGATAAGGATGAACCGTGGGAATATATCTGGATTGAATTTGGCGGACTTCGTGCAAAAGAATGTATAGAGATGGCCGGACTTTCTCAGAAAAATCCTATCTATGTACCGGATACACCACAGCATGGAGAAGAGTTGAAATGTCAGATGTTTACATTTATAGAGAATCAGAATGCGTCTTCGTTAAATCTGATTGGACGTCTGTATCTGTTTTTAGACAATTTGATTCAATATTCGACATCCAGAAAGCAGCTGCAGGGTGGAAAATTAAGCGAGTTTTACGCCAGAGAGGCAGTTAACTTTATTGAGCAGAATTATGCCCGGAATATCACGGTAGAAGATATGGCCAAGAGATGCAAGTTAGACCGTAGCTATTTTGGAAAAGTATTCAAGATTACGGTGGGAAAATCTCCGCAGGAATTTTTGATCCAGTATCGAATGACCAAGGCAGCAGAAGCGCTTACGCTTACCAATGCGACCGTTGGAGATATTGGAATCTCCGTAGGATATCCAAATCTATTACATTTTTCAAGAGCATTTAAAACCGTGTATGGAATATCTCCAAGAGAATTCCGGCAGAAAAATAAAATTGTGGATCATAGAATGAAGGATATATCAATAATAGATTGACAATCTTCTACAAATTAGGTATCATAAACTTTAATGAGTAAAAGCGTTAAAGTGCCGAAATTTATAATATTCGGCATGGAAAGGGGATTTTCAAATGCCGATTACAGATATCTTGGAGAAGAATTGTCGTCTGTACGGAGATGATGTGTGTCTGGTAGAGATTAATCCAGAGATGCCAGAGACAAGACGAGTAACATGGAAGGAATATGAGCTGATTGAGCCAGTACGTGCACCGTATCACCGTCGTGAGATTACATGGAATGTGTTTAATGAGAAGGCCAACCGTTTTGCCAACCTTTTGTTGGAAAGAGGTGTGAAAAAAGGTGATAAAGTAGCTATTTTGTTGATGAATTGTCTGGAGTGGCTGCCGATTTATTTTGGGGTTTTAAAGACAGGCGCTTTGGCAGTGCCGTTGAATTTCCGCTATTCTGCTGAAGAAATTAAATATTGTGTAGAACTGGCAGAAGTAGATGTGCTGGTGTTTGGACCAGAATTTATCGGACGAGTAGAAGAGATCGCTGATGATATCAGCCAACACAGACTTTTATATTATGTAGGAGATGGATGCCCTGGGTTTGCAGAAGACTATACGATACATTCTGCAAATTGTTCCAGCCAGTCTCCGAAGATTGATATCAATGATGAAGACTATGCTGCGATATATTTTTCATCTGGAACGACAGGTTTTCCGAAAGCAATTTTACATACTCACCAGGCATTGATGCATTCTGCGAAAGTAGAGCAGAATCATCATGGCCAGACAAAAGATGATGTATTCTTATGTATTCCTCCTCTTTATCATACGGGGGCGAAGATGCATTGGTTCGGAAGTTTTCTGACAGGAGGAAAAGCAGTTCTTCTGAAGGGAACAAATCCGGAATTTATTCTTCGGGCAGTATCGGAAGAAAAATGTACGATTGTGTGGCTGTTAGTTCCATGGGCACAGGATCTTCTGCTTGCTCTTGACAGTGGTAAGATTAATCTTGATGATTATCAATTGGATCAATGGCGCCTGATGCATATTGGTGCACAGCCTGTACCGCCAAGCCTTATTAAGCATTGGAAAGAGTACTTCCCACATCATCAGTATGATACGAATTATGGGTTAAGTGAGTCTATAGGACCAGGATGTGTTCATCTGGGAGTTGAGAATATTCATAAGGTTGGTGCTATTGGAAAAGCCGGTTATGGATGGGAAACAAAGATCATTGATGATAACGGAAATCCAGTGAAGCGGGGAGAGACTGGTGAACTTGCTGTCAAAGGTCCCGGAGTCATGGTAGAATATTACAATGACAAGAAAGCAACGGAAGAAGTTTTGCACGATGGATGGCTTTATACAGGCGATATGGCAATGGAAGATGAAGATGGATTTATCTTCCTGGTAGACAGAAAGAAAGATGTGATTATCAGTGGTGGAGAGAATATATATCCGGTGCAGATAGAAGATTTTCTCCGTACAAATGATGCGATTCTGGATGTGGCAGTTATTGGTCTCCCAGATCATCGACTTGGAGAGATTGCAGCAGCGATCATCTCTTTAAAACCAGACGTTGTCTGTACAGAAGAAGATATCAATGAATTCTGTAAAAAGCTTCCGCGATATAAACGTCCACGTAAGATTATTTTTGCAGATGTTCCGCGTAATGCAACCGGAAAGATTGAAAAGCCTAAGTTAAGAGAGATGTACGGTGCCGCGAAGTTAGTAGAAGAGCAAAACCGCAGCTAACTGATACATATAAGATAATAAAAAGATGCTGAAGAATACAGTGAAAAACTGTAACCTTCAGCATTTTTTTATTATTTTGCAGCTTTCTTGGCAAATTCTGTTGTCACAAGATCTTCATAAGGAGCACGTTCGGTGAGTTCTCCGGCATTTTCCAGAATATCTTGCAAAAGATCAAAACTATCTTCTTCAAAAATCAGATTATCCTTCCATGTGTCTTGATCATAGTAACGTGTGACGATGGTCGTAATAGTATCCTGATCAGTTTCTTTGAACTGTGGTGCGATGATGGAAGCAATCTCTTCAGGCGTGTGAGTCTGTACGTAGTCCATACCTTTCTGTAAAGCATTGGTGAAACCCTGGATGATATCTGGATGTTCATCAATATAGCTTTGCTTTGCAGAAAATGCGGTATATGGGACGTAACCGCTGTCAGTACCAAGAGAAGCGACAACGAAGCCTTTTCCTTCTTTTTCCAGATTCGTCGCGCCTGGTTCGAATTCAATTGTAAAGTCAGCCTGACCTTCGGAAAATGCGGCAGCAGTGGAACCAAAGTCTATGCTTTGATTGATATTCAGATCTTTGGATGGGTCAATGCCATTTTGCTTTAAGATATATTCAAATACCATTTCTGGCATGCCACCTTTTCGTCCTCCAAGTACATCTTTTCCCTTCAGTTCTTCCCAGGTAAAATCAGGCATCTCTTCACGGGCAACCAAAAAGTTCCCTGCTCGCTGGGTCAATTGGGCAAAGTTTACTACATAATCATTTGCCCCTTCATTGTAGGTGTAGATGGAAGCTTCGGATCCCATAAATCCGATATCAGCGCTGCCAGAGAGAACAGCGGTCATAGTCTTATCTGCGCCGAATCCAGTCTGAACAGTGAGTTCAATACCTTCCTCTTCAAAATATCCTTCTTCGATGGAGACATACATAGGTGCGTAAAAGATAGAGTGTGCCACTTCGTTTAAGATTACTTTCGTAAGCTTTGTATCCGTGACAGATTCAGTACTTGTAGATTCAACATCTTGATTTTCTGAAGTACAGCCTAACAGAGCAGTAATCGCTATTGCAATTACCAGGAAAACGGAAACAGCTTTCTTTTTCATGAATATCCTCCTTGAATTCCCTAATGCTATAATATATTCAAAAGAGAATATTGTGTGAAAATGAAAGATTAAAAAAGCTTTTATTGAAACATATTTTCGACGTAGTTGCGCATTTCATTGCGTGACTTTACTTGCCTTGCTCCATGAATAATACTTTTTTGTTCGGATTCGGGAAGCTGAGCAAATTTATTTAGAATGTCAGAATGTTGTGCAAGCTCCATTGTAAATCCAATGGGAAGTTCTCGATTATCAATCATTACAATCACCTCATGAATAGAATGTGCATTTAATAGAAATTTATGCAGCGACATCGTTTCTTTTTGAATTTAATAAATGAATATCTGGTATGAATAGGTTTGTGAAAAATATGCATACTACTTTTGAAAGGAGGAGTACATGATGATCGAGATAGATTCTTCAATAACAAATGATTCTCCTGGTATTGCTTACGCCAACCTTTCAGAAGAAATGTGTGAAAAAATCACAAAATTAGAACAGACGATTCAGAAAGAGACAGGAGAAAAGATTGCCCTTGTGGCATATCTTGTCTAAAAATGCACGAACAACAGGAGGATTATATGCATGAAAGAAAAGTCTTCGTTTACAACAGAAAAACCAATTGATTACACACAGACCAAAGATGCTTATGAGGGAAACAGGGAGTCTTCCATCTATCAGGATTCTCCGATTCCATCAGAGAAAAAGCCTGGCAAGAAGGAATATAATGATGGAATGAGCAGGGAAAATAGGTATGAATGAGAAAAAACGAGAACAGCAGAATCAGAAAAAAAGTAATGATAAATTTAATAGCATTACCCAAAAAACAGAGCCTGAAAATCAAAATCAGCATCATAATGTAAGAAAAGAAGCAGTAGACGCAAAAATAAGGCAGATATAAAACAATGGCAGTATTATGGAAAGTTCTCTTCCAATACTGCCATTGTTAAGTCATGATATTATATTCGATCATGATTAATCACTGTGTAAAATAATTCTTTTATCTTTTCTGACTGGTCTGTCTGTCCAAGAACCCACATAAGCTTTGCTACGATAGATTCGGTAGTCATATCTCCGGCTTGAAGAATTCCGGGATGCTCGCTGTATTTCTTTCCTACTTTATACACTTCGAGGTCACAGCCTTCCTCTGGTACCTGAGTCGTTACCGCCAAAGTTTTTCCAGAATCCACCCATGAGAAGATTGCCTTCTCAAAAGAATCAGGAATACCTCCGATTCCGAATGTTTCAAGAATAATAGCATCATAATGTCCTTTTAATAGATCAAAAATGTCAGATTTAGCTTCTGGTGTCAGTTTCAAGACAAATACACGATCATTAAGCTGGTCATAAGTCTTAAGATCCTCTGGAGCAGGCGGGATTTCCATATAGTGACGGATAATACGGTCATCATGAAGTACGGCCATCATTGGGAAATTCATACTTTCAAAGGCATCAAAACTTCGAGTGCGCTGTTTGCGGCCACGGGTTCCTGCAACAGCTTTTCCATTAAATACAATATTCACATTGCAAGAAGCATCATCCACTGCATAGAGAATACTTTGATATATATTTATCTTTGCATCAGTATAAGGGTTACCCATTGGCTTCTGGGAACCCGTTAATACAATCGGTTTGCAGCTGTTTTGAATCAAATAAGACAAAGCAGCAGCTGTATATGCCATAGTATCCGTTCCGTGTAAAATTACAAAACCATCGTAAGAATCATATTGTTCCATGATTGCGTCACGAATCTGCAGCCATTGACGCGGACGCATATTCGTACTGTCGATATTCATAAGCTGAAGAACAGTTAATTGGCATATATCACGAATGCCAGGCACACTGTCTGCTAATTCCTCTCCGCTTATTGCAGGAGCCAAACCAGAATCTCCTTCTTTAGAGGCAATCGTACCTCCGGTAGCTATCATTAGTATCTTTTTCATAAAGTTACCTCACGTTATATAAGAATCATACCTTCATTAGCGTATATTTGAGAGTAAAATATGTCAAGTAGAAAATGAAAGTTTTTCATTTGGGTACACCACAAATTACAAAAAGGTACACCACAAAATGAAGTTGGGGACGTAGACTTTTTAAAAAAGTCTACGTCCCCAACTAACATATTACGATTACCTTTCTTGGTGTGGTTTGTGGCGGAACACTTCTTGTGGTTGTTGTATAATATACAATCAGTAATTGTCCTCCGGGGCTGCAGTTGTATGGCTGCCCGTTGGAGGTGACGATACTGGTTGAACGACCAAGATTTAGTTGTAGTGTTCCGTCTAAGGATAGGAGGCTTTCATCGAAATTGCCGGCGTAAATGGTCTCAGCTGGATTCCGGCGTCCGATGAATACAGTCTGGTACTGTGGCGGAAAGATAAGGGGAATAGGGAGGTTTGCGTCGTAGAATGCTGTAACATTCATACCAGGACGAAGCCGTATTTCTTCAATGACATATGTGCCTGGATGAATAATGAAATTCTGTATACCATCAGAATTGCGGATAGTAACCTGCTGTTGGCAGCAGTTGTTTCCAAATGCGGAAATATTCTGAATTGTGCCATTTACTGGTACTAAATTCATGGGTGGCATGAATAACACCCCGTTTTTGATTAATATATGCCAGATTATTTGCGTTGTTCCTCGGGCTTGATATTGGCAGCTCTTCCGTTGGGTGGAAGGAAGTGATACAGCTCTTCATAAGATTCGATTTCTTCAACAGAAACTGGTTCGGAAGGAATCAATCCGGTGCAGTCCTGAGTGGAAGCCGCATTAGAGAGATAGTCATATTCGTCAATAATTTTTTCGTTTTTTTTATCTTTCATTGTGATACCTCCAAATGTAAAATTCAAATGTATAGAATTAGAATGTGTAGAAAAAGATAAATGTATGCTGTATAATATTTCCTGGATTAAAAATAAATAATGTGAAAGAAGGATTTATCATGAAGATAGAAATTGACACCCATTCCCATACGTTGGCAAGTGGGCATGCATATAATACCATTCGAGAGATGGCATCCATGGCAGCAGAAAAAGGACTGAAAGGGCTGGCGATTACGGAGCATGCGCCACAGATGCCGGGAACATGCCATCCGTATTATTTTCAGAATCTGAGAGTTGTTCCACGGAAAATGTATGGTGTCGAGCTGTTCTTAGGAACGGAATTGAATATTATGAATGAGCAAGGAGAGGTTGATCTTTCCAAAGATGTACTGAAGCAGCTTGACATAGCCATTGCAAGTATGCATATACCGTGTTTTCAGAGTGAACGAACTGTAGAAAATATTACAAAGGCATACCTTCGTGTAATGGAGAATGAGTATGTAGATATTATTGGGCATCCAGATGATGGAAGATTTCCAGTTGACTGTGCCAAATTTGTAAAAGAAGCAAAGAAAACAGGGATCTTGATTGAGGTCAATAATTCTTCGCTCCGTCCAGATGGATTCCGTCTAAATACAAAAGAAAATTGCAGGAATATTCTTCAGGAGTGTAAAAAGCAAAGGGCGATGATTGTACTTGGCACGGACTCACATGTAGATGTTGATATTGCAGAATACGGATATGCCATAGAAGTATTACGGGAAGTTGATTTTCCGGAAGAATTGATTGCAAATGTGACATTAGAAAAGTTAAAACTCTCTTTAAAACGCAACAAAAAGGTGTAGACTTTATAAATTTAGTGTGTTAAAATGTAACAGTAATGATAATGTTACGAAGGAGATTATGTTATGAGTAAAAAGATAAGGACTGAAGCAGTAGACTATCTGTTTAGTGCGATCTTGAGCCTGAAAGATAAAGAAGAATGCTATACTTTTTTCGAAGATATCTGTACAATCAATGAATTGCTTTCATTATCACAGAGATTTGAAGTAGCAAAGATGCTGAGAGAACATAAGACATATCTTGAAATTGCTGAGAAGACAGGAGCTTCTACCGCGACTATCAGTCGTGTGAATCGCTCATTAAATTATGGAAATGACGGATATGACATGGTGTTCGAGAGAATTAATCAGAAGAAAGACTAATAGAAAAAGAAATAAGGCCGGTTGCCTTATTTCTTTTTTTTGTGATCCGGTTCCGGAAGTTCATCTATTAATTTTTCTATAATTAATTTTTTGACATATACATCAAAACTGAGACTGCAGATGAAAGAAAAGAATTGCAGATAATCCCTCTCATCTTCAGGAACATCGCTGAAACTATTGATTGCTGAATTGTAAGATTTGGCAACATCTTTTTGCAGTGCGTCAATTCTCGATTTTTCCAGTTTACATATCTCCTCATAGATAGAAGTCATGTTAAAGTCTTGTCCATTGTTAAAATACTTTTCTGTGATAGGGGCTAACATGGTCTCAATATCTTTGATAGACAGTATGTTTTTAAAATAATATATAAAGATCATGACTAATACATGTTCTTTGGAATATTTCTTTTTGACCGGAGGCGGAAGAAGATTATTTTTAGCGTAATTGTTGATCATAGTTTTTGTCAGGATTTTATCATTTTCATATCGCTTGGTAGAATGAAGCTGTTCTTCCATAAAGGTTGTCACCTGATCCATATATAGATCAATGTTCGGAATATCTCCGGGCCGTACATAGTCGATCCGTGAAATGCTAGATAAGATACTGTTTAGCATGTCCTTTGTATCAATTGTCATTTTATCACCTCAATAAAAGTATTATATAGTTTTTAAAACTATATGACAAGATTTTTTTCGGGTATAAAGAAAAATATTCTGAGTAAAAAAATGGAAAGTTTCTTGATGCTTGCACTTCTTTTGGAAAGTCCGTATAATAGAAACAGATTTTGAGGGAGGAATAGAAGTCATGAAATCGGTTGTGTTGTGCTATAACCTAAAAGAAACAAAAAAAGGCAGACAAGTTGCAATGATATTTGGTTTTCTGGGATATAAGATTCGCCATGTAGAAAAAGAAGAATATTTATGGCCGATAGGGAAATTGGCAGGAATGGAAAAAGTGGAGAGAGAGACCGAAGTGTATGATGGAGAGGGATTTGAAGAAGAGATGCTGGTCATACAGGCTGCTTCTGAAGATATGCTGGATAAAGCGCTGTTCCTCATGAGAAAGGAAAAATTACAGGTGCCGTTAAAGGCTGTTGTAACTGCATCTAATCAGGAGTGGACTTCAATTGCGCTCCATGACGAGATCTTAAAAGAACATCAGTTTATGACCAAACAGAATGGAATAGAAAGGAAATAGAAGATTTGAGTATATATGATACATTAAATGAACAGCAGAAGGAAGCGGTGCTTTATACAGAAGGACCGCTTCTTATACTTGCGGGAGCCGGGTCGGGTAAGACCAGAGTCCTGACTCATCGTATTGCTTATCTGATTGAAGAGATGGGTGTAAATCCGTGGAATATTCTGGCAATTACATTTACGAATAAAGCAGCAGGCGAGATGAGAGAACGAGTAGACAAGTTAGTGGGTTTTGGGTCTGAAAGTATCTGGGTAAGCACTTTTCATTCTACTTGTGTGAGAATTTTGCGCAGACATATTGATTTGTTAGGATATGATACGAATTTTACAATTTATGATACAGATGATCAGAAGACCTTGATGAAAGATGTATGTAAATTATTACAGATAGATACGAAGATTTTTAAAGAGCGATCATTAATGAGCGCGATTTCGCATGCAAAAGATGAGCTGGTGACGCCAGAGGAGTTTCGCCTTCAGGCAGAAGGTGACTTTAGTAAAAGGAAAATCGCGGATGTCTATGAAGAGTATGAGAAGCAGCTGAAAGCAAATAATGCTCTGGATTTTGATGATCTGTTGGTGAAGACAGTTCAGTTATTCCAGACACAGGCAGATGTACTGGACTATTATCAGGAACGGTTCCGTTATATTATGGTAGATGAGTATCAGGACACCAACACGGTGCAATTTGAGTTGATTCGATTATTATCTTCCAAGTATCGTAATCTATGTGTCGTAGGAGATGATGATCAGTCTATCTATAAATTCCGTGGTGCTAATATCAAGAATATCTTGAATTTTGAACAGGTCTTTGAAGATGCGAAGGTGATAAAGCTAGAGCAGAATTATCGTTCTACTGGTAATATTCTGAATGCTGCAAATGCAGTGATCCGCAACAATGTAGGAAGAAAGGATAAGACACTTTGGACAGCCAATGGAGAAGGTGAAAAACTGGAGTTTCGTCAGTTTGATTCTGCGTATGATGAAGCAGAATATATTGTAAGTGACATACGTGAGCATGTGAACCAGGGAGCTTGTACATACAATGATAATGCGATTCTTTACCGTACCAATGCACAATCACGTATGTTTGAAGAGAAGTTTGTGACAGCCAATATTCCTTATAAAGTTGTTGGCGGCATTAATTTCTATGCGAGGCGTGAAATTAAGGATTTATTGTCCTATCTGAAAACAGTAGATAATGGACGGGATGATCTGGCGGTGCGTCGAATTGTGAATGTGCCGAAGCGAGGAATTGGACTGACAAGTATCAACCGAGTACAAGAATACGCTGCACAGCATGAGATAGGATTCTATGATGCGCTTCGTGCAGTTGATCTGATTCCGAATATTGGACGTGGGGCATCGAAACTGGAATCTTTTGTTGCATTAATTGAACATTTTAAAGCGGATGCTTTGGAGATGAGTCTGTCTGATCTTATGCAGGAGATTATTGAAGAGACAGGATATGTTGAAAGTCTGAAAGAAGAGGACAGTGAAGAAGCAGAAGCAAGAATTGAGAATATAGATGAGTTGATCAGTAAGATCACAGCTTATGAAGAAACCTGTGAAGATATGAATGAACCTGCAACTCTTAGCGGCTTTCTTGAAGAAGTTGCGTTGGTGGCAGATATTGACAGTCTGGATGAAAGCAGTGACTATGTGGTGCTAATGACACTGCACAGTGCGAAGGGACTGGAGTTCCCACACGTATATCTGGCTGGAATGGAAGATGGAATTTTCCCGAGTTATATGACGATTACAGCCGATGACCCAACTGAAGTAGAAGAAGAAAGGCGTCTTTGTTATGTGGGAATTACCAGAGCGGAGAAAGATTTGACGTTGACTTGTGCGAGACGTCGCATGATTCGTGGTGAGACACAGTATAATAAGATGTCTAGATTTTTGAAAGAGATTCCAATGAATCTATTATCTACGGGTATGGTATTTGAAAAAGAGAAGGAAGAACCGATAAGACAAAGCGCTTATCAACAGGCAAAACAAGCATTCAAGACGAAAGCATTTGCTACGCAAAAGCCGGTGAAGCAGTTTGGAAATGGTGGTGGAAAAGGACCAGGATACGGTGTCGGTGACCGGGTACGCCATATGAAATTTGGAGAAGGAACGGTAACTGCCATTATAGAAGGTGGAAGGGATTATGAGGTTACAGTAGATTTTGACAATGCCGGAACAAAAAAAATGTTTGCAACTTTTGCACGACTCCAAAAAGTATAAGAAATCAGATATTTTCATATAAATTTGTAGTAATCTCAAAAAATAAGTGCTATAATAAAAATAATAGTTGATGCTTGTTGCGAAAACAAGAGAAAGGATGTGGGAGTATGAATAAAGTAGAAGATATTATTGCAGCAACAAAGTTAAGTGAGCTAATTAGCAAGAAAGAAGAAGATAAGCAGTGCAAGACAGTACTGTGGGTTCTGGCTATCATCGGAGCTGTAGCAGCCGTTGCAGCAATCGCTTACGCTGTATATTCTTTCTTTACACCAGATTATCTGGAGGATTTTGAAGAAGATTTTGACGATGATTTTGATGATGATTTCTTCAGCGAAGATGATCAGGTATAAGTAGATACTGATCACACAACTTAATGTGCAATAGAGAAAGCAGGTTAGAAGCCTATGTAATGTAGAAAAAGGTATCTTACCTGCTTTTGTCTTGGAAGAAGACAGAGAATATATCAGTGGAAGGAGTATGTGGATGGATGAAAAGTGTTATGCACTCTTGATCGATGCAGATAATATATCTGCCAAGTATATCAAACCGATACTGACAGAGTTATCAAAATACGGAGTGATTACATATAAGAGAATCTATGGGGACTGGACAAGCACCCAGCATTCCAGCTGGAAAGATGAATTACTGAAGAATTCCATTACGCCCATTCAGCAGTTCAGTTATACACAGGGAAAGAATGCCACAGATTCGGCAATGATCATTGATGCAATGGATATTTTGTATACCAATGATGTGGATGGATTCTGTATTGTGTCCAGTGATAGTGATTTTACACGGCTGGTCAGTCGACTGAGGGAAAGTGGAAAGATGGTTATCGGAATGGGAGAGAATAAGACACCGGAACCATTCCGAAAGGCATGTGATAAGTTTACGATTTTGGAAAATCTTTTGATTGAGCAGGAACTTGGACGATCAAAACCGGAAGATGTACATGACAAATTAAGCAAAGAAAAGATTGAAGATGCTATTATCAAGATGGTTATTGAGAATCAGAATAGTAATAAAGTAACTGGACTGGGAGAGATAGGAAGTCGTCTGGTAAATCTGTATCCAGATTTTGATGTCCGAAGTTATGGTTATAATATGCTGTCAAAGTTCTTGGAAGAATTCTCAAGAATTCAATTAGTCAAAAGTGGAAACATTGTATCGGTTGCACTAAGAGAAGACTGGGAGATGAAAGAAGATATTGATAAATATGTACTTTCGATTGCCAGGAAAGCAGGAAAAAATGGAATAGAACTCAGTGCTCTTGGTAATAAAGTATATGAAAAATATAAAGACTTTAAGATTAGTGATTATGGATATGCACAGTTTAATCAATATGTGAAAAGTATTGATCATATCAAAGTAGAACAGGACGGAACTATATTAAAAGCGAAATGTACGATACAATAGTAGAAGAAAGGAATTAACAACATGAAAAAAGGGCAGGTATACGAAGGAATGATTGAATCGGTAGAATTTCCTAATAAGGGAAAAGTATTCCTACCTGAAGAAGAAAGATATGTAATCGTAAAAAATGGAGTTCCAGGGCAGAAAGTGAGTTTCTCTGTGAATAAAATACGAAAAGGAAAGGCAGAGGGACGACTTTTGGAAGTCTTAGAACATTCTCCTATGGAAATAGAATCAAAATGTCCACATTTTGGACAATGCGGCGGATGTACTTATCAGAATCTTCCTTATGAAGAGCAGATCAGGATGAAGGAAACACAGGTAAAAGCTATGATGGATGAAGCGGTGGAAGGTGATTACATCTGGGAAGGTGTGAAACAAAGTCCTGTGAGACAGGAATACCGGAATAAGATGGAGTTCTCTTTTGGCGATGAATATAAAGATGGGCCATTGGCACTTGGAATGCATAAAAGAGGTAGTTTTCATGATATTGTAAATGTGTCCGATTGTCAGATTGTGGATGCGGATTACCGAAAGATCCTTACCTGCACTTTAGAGTATGCAAGAGAATCAGGACTTCCGTACTACCATCGGATGAGGCATACCGGATTCTTCCGACATTTGCTTGTTCGAAAAGCGGTAAAGACAGGAGAGATTCTGATTGATCTGGTCACGACAACAGAGTCTGAGTTTGAAAAGGAATTTGATGGACAGAGATGGGTTAAGAAGCTTTTGTCTCTGGAATTGAATGGAACGATTGTCGGTATATTGCATACCAAGAATGACAGTGTGGCAGATGTAGTAAAAGATGAAGGAACCGAGATTCTATATGGTCAGGATTACTTTTATGAAGAACTCCTGGGATTGAAGTTCAAGATTACCCCATTTTCTTTCTTTCAGACGAATTCCCTCGGAGCCGAGGTACTGTATGAGACGGCAAGGGAATATATCGGAGAGACGAAAGATAAGGTGATCTTTGATCTGTACAGTGGAACCGGAACGATTGCGCAGATTCTGGCACCGGTTGCCAAGAAGGTAGTGGGAGTAGAGATCGTGGAAGAAGCTGTGGAAGCTGCAAGAGAGAACGCAGAACTTAACGGCCTTAACAACTGTACCTTCTGGGCGGGAGATGTGCTGAAGGTGATTGATGAACTCGGCGAAGTGCCGGATCTTATTATGTTAGATCCGCCAAGAGACGGAGTGCATCCTAAGGCATTGGAGAAGATTACGAATTTTGGCGTGGACCGTGTCGTCTATATTGCCTGTAAGCCGACCAGTTTGGCAAGAGATCTGGAGATGCTGCAGGGAAGAGGGTATCGTGTGGAACGGATTGGGTGTGTTGATTTATTCCCGGGCACAGTCCATATAGAGACGGTCTGTCTAATGTCCAAGGTGAAATAAAAAAATGATAGTAAAACAAATAAAATGCAGGTGACATCAGTCTATTGCTGATATCCCTGCATCTTATTTGTTTTATATGATCTACTTACATGCTTTTAAGATGGCTTTCAGATATTCCCAGGAACGTTCGGTGGACGCAATGTCTACCCTCTCTTTTACTGAGTGAACATCTGGAAGGTTTGGTCCGAAAGATACAATATCGAGATCTGGTTTCTTGTCAAAGAGAATGCCGCATTCCAGTCCGCTGTGGGTTGTCTCAACCTGTGGATCTGTTCCGTACATTTCTTTATAGAGCTCGATCATCATTGGGCGGAGGGTTGAATTCTCATCGAATTCCCATGCAGGATATTCACCAGAGATTTCATAAGAAGCGCCGATTAATTCACACCACATAGCCAGCTGATTCTTCATGTCTTCCAGTTTGCTCTTCATAGAACTTCTTACCTGGAAACGTACTCTGACTGCATCGTCCTTGGTTTCAACAATTCCTGGGTTCAAAGAAGTCTCTACTGCTTGTGGGAAAGAACGGTCGTAGCACTGTACTCCGTTTGGAATACCATACAGATATTGAATCACACGAGAAGTTGTGTCAGCGTCAAATGACTGATAGATACCTTCTTCCACCGATTCAGCTGTAATTGTCAGGCCTGGTTCGGAACCAAGGAATTCAGCAGAGATCTTGTTCGCTAATTCGGCGGTATCTTTTATGATTGCATCCGTCTGTACGGTATCTGCAACGATGACTGCATGATTAAACATGGCAATGACATTGGCAGCAGTACCACCCTGCATATCCATCAGATTAAAGTCATAATCTTTTGCAAGTGTATATAATACACGTCCCATGATCTTGTGGGCGTTACCACGTTGCTTCTGAATCTCAGCACCGGAGTGTCCTCCCTGAAGACCTGTAACTGAGATCTTGATTTTCGTTCCTTTTTCTTCACTCCATTCGATTGGAATAAAGGTGTCATAAATAAATCCACCGGCACATCCGACTGTCAGTACACCCTCTATCTCTGAATCCAGGTTCAGGCATTTCCTTCCCTTTAACTGAGACAGATCAACCGCTTTTGCACCGCCCATGCCAATTTCTTCATCGACTGTGAAGATTGCTTCAATCGGTGGATGAGGAATATCGGTACTTGCAAGAACTGCCATTGCATAAGCAATTGCGATTCCGTCATCTCCTCCAAGAGAGGTGTTCTTTGCTCCGATAAAACCATCTTCCACAAAGAGGTCAAGCGGATCATTTTTAAAATCGTGATCGCTGTCTGGTGTCTTCTCGGTTACCATATCCAGATGACCCTGTAAAATAACTGGTTCACTGTCTTCATAACCCGGTGTTCCCGGCTTCTTGATAATGACGTTGTTCACTTCGTCCTGTATGTATTCCAGATTGTGAGCTTTTGCGAATTCTACGCAGAAATCACTTGCTTTTTTCGTGTAAAATGTTCCCCTTGGCACTTTACTAAGCTCTTCAAAGTAGTGGAATACTTCTTTTGGTTCAATGTTAGATAAAGCTCCCATTTTTATTTCCTCCGTTTATAATAAATGTAATTATAGTATAGCATAAAAAAGGACTTTTGAAGACAATCAATCAGAAAAAGTCCCTTCTAATGTTAGAAGCGCTCTTTTCTTATCGATTCCACCGGCATATCCGGTCAGGCTTTTGTCACTTCCAAGAACCCGGTGACAGGGAATGATGATGGAGATGGGATTATGTCCGACGGCACCGCCGACTGCCTGTGCTGACATATGGGGAAGGTTCTGTTGTCTGGCAATGGCCTGGGCAATCTGTTTATAAGTCGTTGTCTCTCCATAAGGTATCTTTTTTAATTGATTCCACACATTTACACGGAAATCCGTGCCGGAAAGGGATAACGCAGGAGTAAAGTCTGGTTTCTGACCCTGAAAATAGATGTCAAGCCAGTGGCAAGTTTCCAAAAAGATGGGAAGCTTTTGACAAACAGAGTCATCAGACAGATTGGATCCGAAGTATTTCTGCCCGTCAAACCATAATCCGGTTATGGCCTCGCCATTACTTGCCATAGTAATATCTCCCAATGGGGAGTGGTATTTGTACTGATATTGCATAATATAGACCTCCATGAAAGTAGGATGTGCCTTTAGAGTGACGCATGTCTAGGAGATGATTCCCTGGGCATGCTCTAATTCGGCATAGGCTCCGTTTTTTGCAAGAAGTTCTTCCCGTGAACCTTGTTCCAGGATGCCTTTTCCTTCTACAACAGCGATTCGGTCTGCGTTGCGGATCGTAGAAAGTCTGTGTGCAATCACGATACAAGTCTTATCTTCACTGAGACGGTCGAGACTTTGCTGGATCTTCTGTTCTGTGACACTGTCCAGTGCGGAAGTAGCCTCATCTAAGATCAGGATTGGAGGGTTTTTTAGGAAGACTCGTGCGATAGAGATTCGCTGCTTTTGTCCTCCGGAGAGTACAACACCTCTTTCTCCGATATAAGTATTGTATTCGTCCGGCATCTGCATGATCTCATCATGAATCTCTGCCAGATGGGCGGCTCTCATGACTTCTGCATCCAAGGCATCCGGACGTCCATAGCGTATATTGTCCATAATCGTGCCGGCAAACATGAAGACATCCTGCTGGATGATTCCGATGTGTTTTCGCAGACTTTCCTGCGTAATATTCCGGATATCGATACCGTCAATCGTGATGGATCCGGAATCGACATCGTAGAATCTCGGAAGCAGATGGCATAATGTCGTCTTTCCACTTCCAGAGGAGCCGACAAGTGCGAATCTTTCGCCGGGGGCAATATCAAGATTGACATGTTCCAGAACCTCTGTGCCGTCATCATAAGAGAAGCATACATTATCATAGTGGATATGGCCTTCTATGTCCTTTAGTTCAATCGCATCTTCTTTATTATTGATCTGTGGCTGAGTACGCATGATTTCCAGAAAACGTTCGAAACCGGCAGAGCCTTGTGTGTAGATCTCCATAAATTGTGCAAGCTTGCGGACCGGAGCAGTAAAGGTTGAGACATATAGGGTAAATGTAATAAGATCTACGTAATCCATCTTCTGGTTCATGATCAGAAGTCCGCCGATTGCGATGACAGCGACCTGCATGATTCCTACGGTTGCTTCAACGCCTCCGTTAAAAAGTCCCATGGCTTTGTAATAGCCGACTTTGCTTTCTTTAAAATGCTGGTTGGCGATCGCAAATTTGGTCTCTTCAGAGTCCTCATTGGCAAATGCTTTGGCAGTACGGATTCCTGAGATTCCACTTTCGATGGCAGCGTTGATCTCGCCGGTCTTTTTCTTGACTTCGATATTGGCCTGCTGCATCTTCATGCGCTGGCGGATGGAAAATGCCAGACAAGCTGGAATCAACAGAAGCAGTACGAGACTTAATGGGATGTTGATTGTCAGAAGAACAGCAAGAGCACCGATAATCGTCAGAGTGCAGGTCAGAATGATTTCTGGACCATGGTGCGCAAGTTCGACGATCTCAAAAAGGTCATTGGTAACCCTTGCCAGTAACACACCGGTACGATTCTTATCAAAGTAACTGAAAGACAGAGACTGCATGTGTGTGAATACATCTTCCCGCATATCGGCTTCCACGAGAGTTCCCATGGTATGGCCGATGATCGTCACCAGATAATTAAATACAGCTTTCAAGATATATGCAAGAAACATGATCGCCATTACGACAAAAAATGTATGAAAAACATTTTGAGGCAGTAGGGTGTTCATAGACCATCTTGAGACATATGGGAAAATCAGATCGATCAATGCGATAATGACCGACAGGATCATATCAATGGCAAATCCTTTTTTGTGGGGGCGGATATAGGATGCGAAGACAGCCAGCTTTGATCCGTTGTAATTGATCGGTTTCTTTTTTGTATTATTTTCTTTACCTATAGAGGCATTCATATATATTCCTTCTTCCTGATTCAATCGTTCATATATAATAGTTTGCAGTGTTTCCTGCATATTCCAATCCAAAAACAATTTCATTATTAACATAATTGACAGAAAGTGTCAATAAATCGGGATCATTTCTTTTCAGAGATTCAGCAGCGTTATTGTAGTATCTCTTGACAGAACATAAAAAAAAGAGTTCAATTAATGTCAGGAGGAAATGTGATGGTGGAATTAAATGAAGAAATGAAACAGTATATGCTGCGGTTCGGATGGAAAAACCTGACGCTGGATATAGAAGAGATTACCAGTTGATGCGCTCCTCCGCGCAAGGAGATGTCAGTAGGAGTTACTGATAAGGCGAAGGAAGAGATGCAGGAAGAGGGCTATGTGTGTGAACAAAGCGAACTGGGCAATGTGTTCTATCCAGAGGAAGGAATTATTGTATCAGATAAAATAGTAGTAAAACGTATGGAATATCCGTGGCTTACCTGCTTTGAAGTGGAAGGGATTGAGATTATAAAGTCAGAAAGGGGAGTGGGAATATGATGATTTCAGATATATATAAAAATAAAAAGAGAAGCTTATCTTTTGAGATATTTCCGCCGAAAAAAGATGCAGAACTAAAAAATATTGATGAGACCCTGTCCATCTTGTGCGAATTAAAACCAGATTTTATCAGTGTGACATTTGGTGCGGGCGGCAGTTCTAACTGTAATCGGACCATTGAATTAGCGAAGAAAATCAAATATGAGTATCATGTGGAGCCGGTGGTCCATCTGACTTGTCTTTGCTATGATAAGGCAGAGATTGATGAATTTTCGAGAGTATTGATGCAGGAAGGAATGCAGAATATTCTTGCACTTCGGGGAGATCGGAATCCGAATGTCCCTGAAAAAGATGAATTCAAGCATGCGTCTGATCTGATTGCTTATCTGAAGGAAAAAGGCGATTTCTGCATTGCAGGGGCATGTTATCCAGAGTGTCATCCGGAATCAGAAAACAGGGTCATTGAGATGCGCAATCTAAAGAAAAAGGTAGATGCCGGAGCAGAAGTGCTTTTATCTCAGTTGTTTTTTGATAATGACCGTTTCTTTCGATTCGAAGAGGACTGTAGGATAGCCGGAATAGATGTGCCTGTGATTCCGGGAATCATGCCGGTGATCAATGCGGCACAGATTCAGAGAATGGTGACAATGTGCGGAGCGTCTTTCCCGGAACGTTTCCAGAAGATTATTGATAAATATGCAGATAATAAAGAAGCATTATTTGATGCAGGAATGTCTTATGCATTGAGCCAGATTATTGATCTTCTGACCAGTGATATTGATGGAATTCATCTGTATACTATGAATAATCCGGTGGTTGCAGGAAAGATCTGCGAAGGAATCCGGCATATTATATAGAATGAAAAGCCAGAATATAATAATTTGTACAAAAGAAAAAGATACATAGGAGGAAGAAAAGATGTGGCTTGGATTTGCAGTTGGCTCGGCTTTTTTTGCTGGCATCACATCTATTTTAGCAAAATGTGGAATTAAAAAGACAGATTCCAATGTGGCTACGGCAGTTCGTACATTTGTAGTATTGATATTCTCCTGGCTGATGGTATTTGTTGTCGGCTCTCAGAATCAATTAACTACATTATCGTTGAAAAATTTATTGTTTCTGGTATTGTCAGGCCTAGCTACCGGTGCCTCTTGGTTATGTTACTTTCATGCATTACAGATTGGAAATATCAATAAAGTAGTTCCGGTCGATAAGTTTAGTACGGTGCTTACGATCATCCTGGCATTTATTCTGTTGGGAGAGCCGGTTAGTATCTATAAATTAATGGGAATTGTAGGAATCGGTGTTGGAACTTGGCTGATGATCCAAAAAAAGGAAACGACAGAACCGAAAAAAGAAGGAAAAGGCTGGTTCTTTTATGCGCTGTTATCAGCAGTCTTTGCCAGTCTGACTTCTATTCTGGGAAAGGTCGGCATTACTGGAGTGGATTCGAACCTTGGAACTGCGATTCGAACGATTGTCGTATTGATTATGGCATGGGTGGTTGTGTTTGTGACAAAAAAGCAGAACGATGTAAGGTATCTGGACCGAAAAGAGCTGAGATATATTGTGCTGTCCGGTTTTGCAACCGGTGCTTCCTGGCTGTGCTATTACCGGGCTTTACAGACTGGACCAGCCAGCCTGATCGTACCGATTGATAAATTAAGTATTGTAGTTTCTATTATATTTTCTTATATTGTATTTAAAGAAAAATTATCGAAAAAGGCTCTCTTTGGGCTGCTTTGTATTGTTGGCGGAACACTGGTAATGCTGGTGGGATAGAGCCAAATGATTTGATTGAGAAAAGAGATGAATGATTGTGACAAAAAGTATGACGGAAGGCAGACCGTTAAGATTGATCTTACAGTTCGCCGTTCCGCTATTAATTGGCAATCTGTTGCAGCAGACATATAATCTGATAGATGCTGCGATTGTAGGAAGGGTACTGGGAACAAAAGCGCTGGCCAGTGTAGGAGCATCCAGCAGCGTGCAGTTCCTGGTACTTGGTTTTTGTATCGGGATCTGTGCAGGGTTCAGTGTGCCGGTAGCGAAGTTCTTTGGCGCTGAGAAATTAGAGAAGATGAGGGAATATATTTTCCACGCAGTTGTCTTGACCGTGTTTTTTGCATGTATCATCACAACGGTCTGCGCACTTTTGTGTGCGAAAATCTTGCACATCATGTCGGTGTCGGAGGATATCTATGAGAATGCATATCAGTACTTATTGATTATATTCCTGGGAATTCCATTTACGTTACTCTACAATCTATTGTCCAGCATTTTGAGGGCAGTAGGAGATAGCAGAACGCCATTTGTATTTCTTGCGATTTCCACAGGATTGAATATTTTGCTGGATTTATTCTGTATTATGGTGCTTGGCTTAGGATGTGCCGGTGCAGCGGCTGCGACCATAACTGCGCAGGCTGTCAGCGGTATTTTGTGTCTGGTATTTATATGGAAACGTGTGGAAGTTCTGAAGTTATCACACCGGAATTGTCGATGGAATGGTGCAGTTACAAAGAATCTTCTGGCCATGGGAATTCCGATGGGATTACAATATTCGATTACGGCAATTGGAAGTATGGTCATGCAGTCAGCAAATAATGGCTTAGGAAGCGTCTGTGTCTCAGGATTTACTGCAGGAGTAAGGATCAAGCAATTCACTATGTGCCCATTTGATGCTCTCGCAACAGCCGCCTCCGTATTCTGTGGGCAGAATCTGGGAGCAGGCAAGATAGACCGTATCCGAAAAGGAATTCTGCAGACTGCGGCAGTTGGTGTATTGTATGGAGGCCTGGTAGGACTTTTGTTGATATTTGAAGGACGGAACTTATCCATGATCTTTATCAGCAAAGAAGAGGTGGAAGTATTAGACGCAGCAGCGAAGTATCTGCGCTGCATGGGATATTTTTACTGGAGTCTGGGAATTCTGAACGTGTGCCGTATGAGCACACAAGGATTAGGATATTCTGGACGGGCAGTTTTTTCCGGAGTTACGGAAATGTTTGCCCGGTGTATCGTAAGTCTGGGGTTCGTTCAACGCTTTGGCTATACAGCAATCTGCTTCACAGACCAATCCGCATGGATTACCGCATGCTGTTATATCATACCAACATGTTATCTGTGTGTCAGACAGATTGCGAAAAAGGTAGAGGGCAATAGACAGATTGAGCAGAATAAAGTAAAATAACAGCAATAAATCACAGATGTTATGAAGGAAAGGAGCCTACGCATGGAACAGCAGGAAAAGGTTCATAAGAGACGTCCCCGTTATTCCGGGACACATCCAAAAAAATATAGTGAGAAATACAAAGAACTGAATCCAGAAAAATATGCAGATACGATTGAAAAGGTTATCCAAAAGGGTAGTACTCCGGCAGGGATGCACATTTCAATCTGTGTAAAGGAAATCTTAGATTTCCTCAAGATTCAGCCAGGGCAGAAGGGCCTGGATGCAACACTGGGTTACGGCGGACATACGCAGCAGATGTTACAATGCCTAGATGGCAAAGGGCATATCTATGCTCTGGATGTTGATCCGATTGAGTCTGTGAAAACAACAGAACGGCTGAGAAAGGCCGGTTATGGAGAAGATATTCTGACGGTTCGCCTTCAGAACTTTGCTGAGATTGATAAAGTGGCAGAAGAAGTGGGAAAATTTGATTTCATTTTGGCGGATCTCGGTGTATCATCCATGCAGATCGACAATCCTGACCGTGGATTTACCTATAAATTCGAAGGACCGTTGGATCTTCGGCTGAATCCAGAAAAGGGAATCAGCGCAGCAGAACGACTGCTGGAAGTAGAAGATGAAGAGCTGCAAGGAATGTTGGAAGAAAATTCGGATGAACCATATGCAGAAGAGATTACCAAGACAATTATGTCCTGGAGGCGAAAAGGAAAATGTCCTGAGACAACGATTCAACTAAAAGAAGCAATTGAAGAAGCATTGAGATTTCTCCCGGAAAATGAACGGAAAGAAGCCGTGAAAAAAGCATGTCAGAGAACATTTCAGGCATTGCGCATTGATGTAAACCGCGAGTTTGAGGTCTTATATGAATTCCTGGAAAAACTGCCGGATGTACTTGCACCTGGAGGAAGAGTGGCAATACTTACCTTCCATTCAGGCGAAGATCGTCTTGTGAAGAAGTCGTTTAAAAATTTCAAAAAAATGGGAATCTACAGTGACATTGCCAACGATGTGATTCGTTCTTCCGCAGAAGAATGTGCAAGAAACCCTCGTGCACGTTCTACAAAGATGCGTTGGGCAATACGGGCATAGAAGAGGAAGAGATAAGGGGAACACATGGAAGAAAAGAAAGTAAAAAAACAAGATTCTGTATGCACGGTGGCAAAGAAATGTGGAGGATGTGTATATCAGGGAATGCCTTATAAAGAACAGTTGAAAAGGAAACAGAAACAGGAAGAACAGCTTCTGAAGAAATTCTGTAAAGTAAGTCCGATCATCGGCATGAAAGATCCATATTATTATCGGAATAAAGTACATGCTGTTTTTGACCGGGACAGACGCGGTAATATTATTTCCGGTACTTATCAGGCCAATACGCACCGTGTGATTGCAGTGGAAGACTGTATGATCGAAGATAAAAAGAGTCAGGAGATCATTCGGACGATCCGGCATCTTTTGAAGTCCTTTAAGATTAAGACGTACGATGAAGATACCGGATACGGCCTCCTTCGCCATGTGATGGTCAGAAGAGGGTTCCAGACAGGAGAAATCATGGTTATCCTGGTACTGGGTTCACCAATACTTCCGTCAAAGAATAATTTCATCAAAGCGCTTCGGAAGGAACATCCAGAGATCACCACAATCATTCTGAATGTTAATGATAAGCAGACGAGTATGGTACTGGGAGAAAAAGAAAAGGTTATCTATGGACCGGGATTTATCCGGGATACGCTGTGTGGATGTACCTTCCGTATCTCCCCACAGTCTTTCTATCAGGTCAATCCCGTACAGACAGAAGTCCTGTATCAGACCGCCATGGAATATGCCGGCCTTCAGGGAAAAGAAAGCGTAATCGATGCATATTGTGGAATCGGAACTATCGGTATGGTGGCAGCAAAGCAGGCAAAACATGTCCTGGGGATAGAACTGAATAAGGATGCGGTGCGGGATGCTAAGATGAATGCCAAAGAGAATCAGATGAACAATATAGAATTCCGTCAGGGCGACGCAGGAAAGTTCATGGTAGATATGGCAAAAAAGCACCAGAAGGTGGATGTTGTATTCATGGATCCTCCGAGAGCCGGAAGTGATGAGAAATTCCTGTCATCGGTTGCGCAGATGGGACCGAAGAAAGTTGTATATGTATCTTGTAATCCTGTGACACTGGCACGAGACCTGAAATATATGGTGAAGCATGGGTATAAGGTGGAGAAGATACAGCCGGTTGATATGTTCCCGTTCTGCGATCACGTTGAGACGGTAGTATTGATGTCAAAGGTTACAGAATAATAGCCGCGAAAGCCCAGTAATACTGCGGTTTTCTGGCAATCGAGCGAATTTGGAATCGGACAGGACGAATGCTTCGCGGTAACTTATCCAAGGGTAAATCAGCTCAAAAAGTGTGAGAGTTGAGTTGCCACGATAGATGTCAATAAGTTGAGTTGCCGAGTTAGATGTTGGGGTAGTTGTGGCTGTGAGATAGATGTCAGGAAAAATAGGAGGAAGCGTTATGGCTTTTGATTATAAAAAAGAGTATAAGGAATTCTACATGCCAAAGAATAAACCGTCTATCGTGACTATTCCGGGCATGAACTATATTGCGGTTCGCGGACATGGCGATCCGAACGCGGAGGATGGAGAGTATAAGCAGTCTATCGGGCTGCTCTATGGTATCGCCTTCACGATCAAGATGAGCAAAAAGGGAGATCACCAGATTGATGGTTATTTCGATTATGTAGTCCCTCCGCTGGAAGGATTCTGGTGGCAGGATGGTGTCGCCGGGATCGACTATGCTCACAAAGAAAACTTCGAGTGGATCTCCGTCATTCGTTTGCCAGATTTCGTTACAAAGGTTGATTTTGACTGGGCGATTGAGGAAGCTACCAAGAAGAAAAAGACAGACTTTTCAAAGGTCGAATTTCTGACCTATGATGAGGGCTTGTGCGTTCAGTGCATACACATCGGTTCTTATGACGATGAGCCTGCCACTGTCGCACTTATGCATGAATACATGGAGCAGCAGGGCTATGTTCTGGATATTACAGAGCAGCGTTTGCATCATGAAATTTATCTGAGTGATGCCAGAAAGGTTGCGCCGGAGAAGTTAAAAACGGTGATCAGACATCCTATAAGGAAAGCGTGACAAGAATGAATGTAATATTGGAAAAGTGGACACATGAGTTTAAGCCTGAACTTATAAAGATTTGCAATGAAGTGGATCGCTCCTATCTGTCAAACCGATTACCCTATCCTTATACCGAGGAATCAGCGGATTGGTGGTTAGGAATGGTATCTGAGCACGATGGAAAGGACGGTATTTTTCGAGCAATTGTAGCTGATGGTAAAATTGTCGGAAACATCTCAGTTGAGCAAAAATCAGATGTCTACTGCAAGGACGGAGAGATCGGGTATCTGCTCTTGACAGATTGCTGGTCAAAGGGAATCATGACAGAAGCTGTTCGTCAGATTTGTGTCGCAGCTTTTTTGGAATTAGATATCATCCGCATCACAGGGCTTGTATATGCTCCGAATGTGGCATCACAGAGAGTGCTGGAGAAAAATAGCTTTATACGGGAAGGCACACAGAAAAGTGCTGTTTATAAAAATGGGCAAATTTATGATTTGTTTCTATATGCGAAGTTAAAGTAAAATGAGCTTTTCTGCACTCAACCAGCGGTAGAGTTGCAGGAAATCAACCTACGGTTCTTGTAAAAATATGATGATACCGGCTATGCTTGAGTCATGAAAGGAGGTGCCCGATATGGATCAAATCAATATTGGAAAATTCATAGCATCCTGCAGAAAGGAACAGGGCATGACTCAGGCAGTCCTTGCCGAGAAGCTCGGAATCAGTGACCGGGCGATATCAAAATGGGAGACTGGAAAGTCTATGCCAGATTCCGGGATTATGTTGGAGCTGTGTGAACTTCTGAAAATTAACGTCAACGAACTCCTGTCGGGCGAAAGAATTATGGCAGAAGCATATGACAAACGGGCAGAAGAAAACCTGCTGGCAATGAGGCGAGAGGTTGAGGAAAAGAACAGACAGATATACCTCAATTTAGTGATGGCTTGTATGGATATGCAGAAAATTGCAAATTTTATGATGAATTATCAGGAGCGGAATTATTTCATGATTTAAATCAAATATATAATAAAATGTTATCATTTAAAGCCTTAGGTTATTCTTCGTTAAAAGAATGGATTCCGCAAAACGTACCAATGATACAAATAACAAATACAAATCAAAACAAAGTTGATATTAATATTTCTTTTGATACTGTTAGAAGGGAAATTGAAAATATGTCAGCACTACCCGATGCTGAAATAAGGGAAATTTTAAGTAGAATAGATGAACTGGAAGCAATTGTTAAATCTTCAGAACGAAGGTCAAAAAAGTGGGAAAATGCAAAAGAGATAATTAAGTGGATTGCAGATAAAGGTGTTGATGTGGGAATTGCACTGTTGCCATTATTGTTACAAATTAAATAAAAAAGTATAATATATTTTATTTCCTACATATAAAAGTTTTAGATGGAGGAGATTGTGTATGAATCAAAAGTTTTATGATGAAATAAAAAATATTTTGAATACGGCAAGAAATAAAGTCTATCAAACTGCCAACTTTGCAATGGTTGAAGCATACTGGAATATCGGAAAATCAATCATAGAAGAACAGGGCGGTAATGAAAAGGCAGAGTATGGGACAGGTTTATTGAAAGAATTATCGAAACAAATGACTCAAGATTTTGGAAAAGGATTTACCGTCGCAAACTTGAAAAATATGCGGCAGTTTTATTTAACGTTTCCAAATGGCTACGCACTGCGTAGCGAATTGAGTTGGACGCATTATCGGCATCTGATGCGAGTGGAGAATGAAAATGCACGAGAATTTTATATGCAGGAAGCTGTAAAATCTCAATGGAGTACCAGACAACTTGAGCGCCAGATAAATTCTTTCTTTTATGAAAGGCTATTATCCAGTAAAAATAAAGAGCAAGTGGCAGCGGAAATTCAGACACTAGAGTCGGCGAAAAAACCAGAAGATGTTATTCGTGACCCATATGTGTTGGAATTTCTTGGACTGGCTCCTAATGATGATTTTTATGAAAGTGATTTAGAACAAGCGTTAATTACACATTTACAAAAATTTCTTTTGGAACTTGGCAGAGGATTTTCATTTGTCGCAAGACAGAAAAGAATAACGTTCGATGGACGTCATTTTAGAATTGACCTTGTATTTTATAATTACATCTTAAAATGCTTTGTCTTGATTGATTTGAAAGTTGGGGATTTAACACATCAGGATTTTAGGGCAGATGCAGATGTATGTTCATTATTATGAACGAGAGCTTATGAATGAGGGAGATAATCCACCGATTGGTATTGTGTTATGTGCGGACAAAAGTGAATCTGTGGTCAAATATACGTTGCCAGAAAATGAAACACAAATTTTTGCTTCTAAATATAAATTATACTTACCAAGTGAAGAAGAATTATTGAGGGAGTTAAATCAGGAATATCAAGCATTGGAAGCTGGTATAGTAGGGGAAGAGAATATTGACGGTGAGAAAGAAGAGTAGATTTTGCATCAGGGTGATGCAAAATTGATGATATATTTTGTGGTAAAATGGATGCACGAACGGTATTAGTGCTGTATAGATATAGCCAATATTTTCGTGATTATGTGGGGATATGATTTGAATTTGTACTCATGTCGAGAACGTGGTTTTGATGTCTAAAGTAGGTAAATGATAGCTAGAAAGTGGTGTATTTTCATGGTAAAAATTGATTTGGAGAAATGTATTGGCTGTGGGATGTGTAGTGTGGACTGTCTTGCTACGAATATTGAGATTAAGGATGGCAAAGCGAGCATTAAAAAAGAATGTATTCAATGTGGACATTGCGTAGCAATCTGCCCTGTTGGAGCTGTGTCTATACCAGAATATGAGATGGAAGATGTTGAGTCATGCAAAGGAGAGAACTCTCAATTAGATTCAGAGCAATTGCTTCAAAGTATTAAGTCTAGAAGAAGTATTCGTAATTATAAGCAAGAGAGAGTAGAACAGTGTAAAATGGAATTATTGGCGCAGGCGGGACGATATACAGCTACAGCAAAAAATAATCAGGATTGTTGTTTTATATTCATTCAGGAAGAACTGGAACAATTAAAGTCCATGGTCTGGGATTATATTAATGGCTTGGAACAGCAGGAAAAGAAAACTATAGCGAGAGAGCTACTTCCGTTTGTAGCTTTTAATCGGCGAAGAAAAGCGAATCCAGAGGATGACTTTTTGTTCAGGAATGCGCCGGCTGTAGTGTTTATTACTTCTGAATGGCCGCTGGATGCCGGACTGGCCGCTCAGAATATGGAGACTATGGCAGAGACATTGGGACTGGGCACGCTATATAATGGATATCTGGCAAGGATTGCGAATGCTAATATTGAATTAAAAAAATGGCTGGGTATTGAGGATAGAACGATTAAAGCATGTATGCTGCTTGGCTATCCAGATGTACACTATGTTCGGACCGCACCAAGGAAAAAGGCGAATGTTATCTGGAAATAAGTATTTTGCTTTTTTCATTCATATGTTATACTAATGAAAATACTTTAATAAAGTATAGAGGTGTGCAATGAATAAAAAGCAAGTAACGAATATTGAAGTAAAAAGAAATAATAGAAACCGCGTTTACCGTTTTATCTGCGGGCATGAGACTGTGTCAAATCCAGATATTTCTTATGAAACAAAGATGAGTCTTCCTACTGTGACACAGATTACGAAAGAACTGATTGAAAAGGGTTTAGTCGAAGAAGTGGGAGAGTTAAAATCCACAGGAGGAAGACGAGCAAAGGCATTATCCGCAGTTGCAAATGCAAAACAGGCTGTAGGATTAGATATTACAAAAAATCATATCAGCTTAGTGCTTACTAATTTAAAAGGAGAGATTTTGAGATATGTGCGCATCTATAAGCCTTTCATTGCGCAGAGAGAGTATTACTGCGAATTGAGTGAAATCTTGGAACAATTTTTAGATGAAAGCGATGCTGACAGAGAAAAGATACTGGGAGTAGGAATATCATTTCCTGGTATTGTTGATTTTGATAAAGAAATGGTCACTTATTCGCATATCTTGGGAGTTAAGGAATTGTCTTTTGATTATGTAAGTCAATTTTTCTCTTATCCGTGTTTCTTTTTAAATGATGCGAATGCGGGAGCGTATGCAGAAGGAATTCGATCAGAATGCCAAGATCGATTTTTTTATCTTTCTTTAAGTAATTCCGTGGGAGGAGCAATTTTTAATAATGGAGAATTGATACAAGGGAAGGCGTTCCGATGTGGAGAAGTTGGTCATATGACGGTCGTGATGGACGGAAAGCCCTGTTACTGCGGTAAGCAAGGGTGTCTGGATGCATATTGTTCAGCATCTTGTTTGTCCGATATGACAGGCGGAAAGTTAGAACAATTTTTTACGGGTCTGAAACAAGGAGAAAAAGAATTTGTTGATGCATGGAATATGTATATCACATATCTTGCCGTAGCAATCAATAATATTCACATGGTATTAGATTGTGATATTGTTTTAGGTGGTTATGTGGGAAGCTATGCGGGAGACTATATTCAGGATATATGGGAGAAGGTCTCTCAGAGAAATACTTTTGAGGAGAATACCAGATATGTACAAAATTGTACTTATAAGGTAGAGGCAGCAGCAGTAGGAGCATCTCTTAGAGTGATCGAGATGTTTGTGGAGCAAATATAACAGAGTGGATATTAATAAGAGAGATTTCAAAAAAGGAATCTCTTTTTTTAATGCAATTTTTACAAAAGTAGAATCTTGGATTTGGCGATACTGACGAAAAGCGGGAAATGTCTAATATCATGTTGACAAAATAAAAGTGAAGACATAATATTAAATACATAATAAAACTATGTAATAAAGTGTATAAA
>NZ_JAFBIX010000031.1 GCF_021531895.1 Faecalicatena contorta
ATATCACTTGTATGTACTCGATAATAGATGTCATATCTTTCTTGCATTTCTCCTGTTAATTTTATCGATATCGCTTCTATTTTTTTATTTTCCCCTTCGGTTCCAGACATCTCTCCATTTGATACATAATCTTGCCAGCCAATTTCTTGCACTAATGCACAATATTCTACATTTCCTTCATATTCTTGGTCTTCCAGTTCTATCTTTAATGCCTCTACTTTCAGATTTCTTCCTGTTGTTCCTGCAGTCTCTCCATTTTCTACATAACCTTGCCAGCCTATATCCTGTACATGCGCTTTATACTTTATACCGCTCGGTTTCTTTAAATATGCATTCTCAGTATTTCCAGGCGCTTCTTCACCCTTTTTTACAAGTTCAATTTGCACTGCTTCTACTTTTTTTCCATATCCTTCTGTTCCAGCCTTATCTCCATTTTTAGTCCAACCTTGCCAGCCTATATCACTTGTATGTACTCGATAATAGATGTCATATCTTTCTTGCATTTCTCCTGTTAATTTTATCGATATCGCTTCTATTTTTTTATTTTCCCCTTCGGTTCCAGACATCTCTCCATTTGATACATAATCTTGCCAGCCAATTCCTTGCACTAATGCACAATATTCTACATTTCCTTCATATTCTTGGTCTTCCAGTTCTATCTTTAATGCCTCTACTTTCAGATTTCTTCCCGTTGTTCCTGCTGTCTCTCCATTTTCTACATAACCTTGCCAGCCTATATCCTGTACATGCGCTTTATACTTTATACCGCTCGGTTTCTTTAAATATGCATTCTCAGTATTTCCAGGCGCTTCTGACCCTGCTGGAAGTAATGCAATCTGATAAGCTTCTATAGGATACCCATATCCACTGGTCCCTGCCATCTCATCATTAAATGCCCATCCTAGCCATCCTAGATCATTTATATAAACTCGATAATATATATTGTAATTTTCAGCATTCTCTCCCTCTAATTTTATTCTTATAGCTTCAGTTGCCTTGTTCATACCTGTTGTTCCCGCAACCTCACTATCAGTCACATAATCTTGCCAATTTCCATCAATACATGCACTATATTTTATGTTTACTCCTTCTAAATTTTGAATACCAATTTCAAATGCTTCTAGCTGCTTATTTAATCCTACAGTCCCTGCAACTTTTCCATTTGAAACTCTATCCAACCAGCCGGAATCTTGGATATGTGCTGAATATAAAACAACATCATTTACTTCCTCTGGTATCGATACAGACATTGACACTCCATGATTCTCTGGATATCCAATCAAATAATTCATATCAACATCTGAAGATATTCCCGATACTCTTCCTGATGCAGTATACTGCCATATTGCATACTCACCCGAATATTGACACGTAGAATTATATTGTGCTACCCATCTATGCCATTGTGAAAATCTTACATCCGTCAAATAATTATTCCACCAATCAAGATTTGCATACACACCTACCGCATATCCGGCTTTTTCAATTGTAGAACAAAATGTCTGAGCAATTTCGCCCAAATTGCTTCCGATTGTACTTTTATCCTCCATATCAAAATAAATCGGATACGAAAGATTATGACCATTTATCAAACGTAATACATGCTGTGCTTCACTCAATGCCCTCTCTGTATTTGTTGCATAGGAATATATGTATACTCCATATGGAATTCCTAAACGTTCACATTCCGAAACATTTCTTTCCCAAAACTTATCATCTTGATCCGTCAAATTCATTCCATATCCGCACCGAAGAATAACAAAATCCACCCCTGATTCTTTTACTTTTTCCCAATCAATTTCTCCCTGATGCTCGGACACATCGATTCCTGTTCTCGTAGCATTCGAATGATATGCATAAACTGCAGCTCTACTTTTTGCAGATGACTCTGGTTTTAACAACTGTCCGTCCGTGTAGCGCCAACTATTTGCATGGTCTCCTTCCTCTGGATTTATTGAATTTGCTGAATTCTCCAGTTGTTCTTCATTATTCAGAATAATATCCTCAGTTAATTCTGTTTTCTCATTCTCTATATTTTCTTCTTGTATGACACCTTCTAAGTTATTTTGCGTTACTTCATCATTTTGACTAAAACTTTCGTTATCTGCATTCACTTGAAAAGATATCATGTTTACATTAATCAAAATCAAGGAAAAAAGTAACATCATTGAAATAAATCTTCTCATTCTTTTTCACCCTTTTTTTTCTGCATTTCTTGCCTTTTCTCATATAATGCCAATTCTTGTGCTAAGTTTTTAATACGTATTGACATTCTAGATATAGACATCGTCAATCCAAAAATGATAATTAACGAAAAACAAAATCCCAAAAAAAACAACATATTAATAGGAAGTTCAATTCCCATAAAAACTGCCAGCCAATTCATAATTCCTGGAAACAGATCCAGTATAAGGACTCCAACTCCAACACAAAGCCAGGCCAATGCATATCTTAATTCCAAAGCTTTTTTTCTAATCATATTAATTATAATACATAAAGCTATTATTATAACTACTGCTACAATTATTTGAATTCGTAATCTCATTTTCTTTTCCTACTTTCTAATACACTCAATTAAAATAGCCAAAGTTACTTTTATCATATAATAAATAGATTTCTTAGGTGAGATTGATGACACACCACCTTCTCTTGCTTTCATTATAACTGGAAGTTCTTTAACTTTTTTCTCTTTCCTAAGAATCGAAACTACACTCTCTGGTTCTGGATAGTCCTTAGGGTAATCATATGCAAATATTTTCATTATTTCTCTATTAACCATTCTTAATCCAGATGTGGGATCTGTAATCATTGTACCCGTCAATACACGAATTAATATTGTAAAATACTTAATTCCAATTCGCCTTGTACCAGATGACTGAAAGCCTTCTTTATTAATAAATCTTGAACCAATAACCATATCCAAATTATTTTCATTTAAATATTCTACCATCGTGTTTAAAAATTGAGGATCATGTTGTCCATCTCCATCTACTTGAACTGCAACATCATACCCTTCTTCATATCCATATCTATATCCAGTTTGTACTGCACCACCAATCCCTAGATTAATCGGAAGATTAATAATATTATAATGATTCCTTTCACATATCTTTCTTGTCTGATCTGTCGAACAATCATTTATTATCACATAATCAAAATCAGGTGCATTTTTCTTTATTGCTGTTACCGTTTTTTCAATATTCTCACTTTCATTATAAGCTGGTATTATGATTAATTTTTTCATTTTATCTCCTAGTTAACATTATTTGATTTTTCACTTTTAGAATAAAATTTCACTATAATTTTAGCCATCCATTTTGGCCAAAATTTACAAAACATTTCATAATCTTCTTTACTTCTTGCATTATCTCCAAGAATAATTGACGTTTCCGATTCCTCATGAATACGATGTCCCATCTGTATACTAGAATCATACAAAAAGCAACCTTTTAATTTAGAAATACGTTCCCAAGCTTCCCAATCTTCATCCGATCGAAAATTAACTGTAAAAACAGGATTTGGCAAATTATTTACAGCAAATGTAACCGCCGGGCAACATATTCCATTTCCCAAAGCAAGGCTCCTTCTCCGAATGAATCTACTTCTTTGCAGTAGGGTAATTCTTAATGGTAATAACAATATTCTTTTTATTCTTAACAATTGATTATTAACAACTTTCTTTCCATTTCTAATTTCACAATAATCAGAAAAATAAATCAATGGTTTTTTGCATCTTTCTAAACATGTAACTGCATGTAAAGAATATTCTTCAAAATATATGTCATCCTGATGTGCAATTGTAACATAGGGAGTATTGCATTGATTATATCCAAAATTCCAATCTTGAACAATTCCGCTTTCACCCGTATTAACTTTTAATAATATTTGATATTTATCTGCTAAAGAAGAAATGTAACTATTAGGGGTTGATGTCACCATTATAATATTGGATTTTAGTTTTTGCTTTTTCAGAGAAATAATACATTCTTCCAAAAAAGGACTTTCCTTATATGCACATATTACAAAAGTATGTTTTTTAGTTAACTCACTCATAATAACCTTCCTTTTATTTTCTATTATCTTATATAGTATAACATTCAGAAACTTTTTCCGTCAATCAACTGAACCTCTTTCCTTTTTTCACAAAATATAAATACAAAAATCAAAACTGCAAGTGTAAGGAACAAAACACCTGTTGAAATTAAATATGCATATCCTGCGCCTAAAAGTCCAAAAGACTTTACTAATGGATTTGATATAAAAAAAGCTACAACACTTGCAATCACAAAACCTATCAAAAAAAACAATTGTTTTCTCATCACTGTTAAAATCACTTGTTCAATTACTGCGAAAGCATAAAAAGTCCCTCCAACCAACAAAATAACCAATACTTTTTTATACTGAATTAATTGAACTCCAAAAACAATGGACAGTATTTGACATCCAATTGCACTACCTAATCCCAAAATAATTCCTGATATTCCAATGGCTCCTAGAAAAATTAGTCCGCATAATTTAAGAAACTTTTCATATTCTTTATGTAGCCATTTTTTAGATAACCGAACCAACAGCGGTTGCAATGCAAATCCAACAAATAAATTTGTAACGAAACAAGGCATAAACAAGTAAGTGTACAACGCTTGTTCACTCGATGACATATATGCATCAATTGCATATTTAGGTGCATTACCAATATATATTAACAAAAAAGCACCAATACATAACGGAGCACATTCATATAATAACAAATAAATTTTCTTCCAGCTAAACTCTGGTTTTTCTAATATCACAACTTCTTGTGTAGATTTCACCAAAACTATCAAAATAAAAGCAGATATGAATATTGCTATACAAATACTTACAATTAAATTATGAGAAAAAAACAAACTAACACAAAATGCAATAATATAAGCAACAATTCTCACACTCATTATTTTCCCACTAATATCAAGTCTTCCTTGTTGTTGATAATATCCTCCATACACATCATCAACAGCATCCGTAACCTTTAACAAACATAGCAATACCGTGATTAATGCCTTTTCAAAAAAATATCCTTCTATTCTAACAAAAGCAAAAGCTGAAACTATCATTACGATACTTGTTATGATTCGAGACGCCAAATATACTCGCATAGAATATTTGTGATTAATATCTGTAGCCTGATAATTTCTCATGCCATAATTAGCAACAGTCAACATCATCTGCGACGTTGAAAAACCTAAAGAAAACAATCCAGCATCCGCCACACCATTCACAAACGTTACCACCCATAGCAAAAGCATTGATACAACAGAATTTATACCACTTGACATTATATTCCAAAAAACACTTTGTGTTTCAATCTTCTCTCTTTCAATATTCCACATCTTATGCAACATATTATACTCCATCTAACACTTTACTAGATATTTTTTATTATATCATCAATTTAACTTCACAACAATGTATTTCACTTGCTACCATCCAATTTCCTTAAATAAAAAATGCAGCAATGCTGCATTTTTTATTTTTTGAAAAACGAAGGTACATTACCACAAGGAAATGATTCTTCTTTCTTTACCAACTTAATTTGAATCGCTTCTACTTGACGTGCATATCCCTCACTTCCTGCTTTTTCACCATTTTTTGCCCATCCTAACCATCCAAATTCCGAAGCATGGACACGATAATAAACATTATAGTTTTCTGATACTTTTCCTGTTAATTCTATACAAATTGCTTCGACTTGCTTATTTTTCCCTACTGTTCCAGCAATTTTACCACCAAAAACATAATCCTGCCATCCTACGTCTTGTACATGTGCTTTATATTTTACATCTCCTGACATATTCAAATTATCTAAGTGAATCTTAATTGCTTCTATTTGCTTATTTTTTCCAGTCGTCCCAGCAATCCCACCATCACTAACAAAATCTTGCCATCCTATATCTTGTACATGTGCAGAATAAATTATGCCCGCTTCTTTCTCTAAAAAAGAATTATCGGTTGTTCCTGGCGCACTTTCATTTTTATTAACTAATTGTATTTGAATCGCTTCTATTTGCTTCCCGTAGCCTTTATTTCCCGCTGGCAACCCATTTTTTGTCCATCCTAACCATCCAAATTCCGAAGCATGCACTCTATAATATACATCATATTTCGTACTCATTTCGCCAGTTAATTGAATTTTAACAGCTTCTATTTGTTTATTTTCTCCAACAGTTCCTGCCACCGAATTATTTGACACAAACTCCTGCCATCCTACATTTTCCACCAAAGCTGAGTATTGAATATCTCCAGAATATTCCTGTCCAAACAGTTGGACTTTAAATGCTTCTATTTGTTTATTTTTTCCCGTTGTTCCTGCCATCTGACCATCTTTTACATATTTCTGCCACCCAATATCTTCTACATGAGTGCAATATCTAACAACTGTTGGATTCTGCAAAAATTCTTTAACATCATTTTTCAACTCTGGAGTTCCTTTAGGGAGCAATATAATTTGCATTGCTTCAATTTTCAAATCATAATTAATCGTACCTGCAGTTTGTCCATTGCTCGCCCAACCAAGCCACCCCTTATCTTGAACGTGTACTCGATAATAAATGTCATATTTATTATTATCATTTCCTGTCAATTCAATCTGAAGTGCTTCCATACGTTTATTTTGTCCAACTGTTCCTGACACTTCTCCATTCTCTTCATAATCCATCCATCCAATATCTTGAACAAATGCACGATATTTTATTCCAAGATCATTATTTAACACTGAATTCACTGTAAAAGCTTCAATTTTTTTGTTCTGCCCCGTAGTACCTGCCACTTCTCCATTTTCAACTTTTTGCTGCCATCCTATATCTTGTACATGTGCGCAATATTCTATTTTTTGTGTATTTATTTTATATGGAATTAGAGTATTTCCCGGAGCAATTGACCCTTTCTTCAACATAACAATTTGCATAGCTTGCAATGCGTAATTATAATTCTGCGTGCCCGCTAATTCGCCATTTTTAGCCCAATCCAGCCATCCAAATTCCGAAACATATGTACGGTAATAAATATCATACTCAGCAGAAGGCTCTCCTGTTAGTCGTATTTGGATTGCCTCCATTTTTTTTGCCAGCCCAACAGTTCCACTAGTTGCTCCATCAGATACTATATCCTGCCACCCAATATCTTGCACATGTGCGCGATATTCTATCCCTAAACTATTTATATCCTTTACTTTTAATTCAATCGCTTCAATAGACAAATTCTTTCCTATCGTCCCTATTACTTGCCCATTATTTACAGAATCTTGCCATCCAATTTCCTGCACATGTGCGCGATATTCTATGACATTCTTCAGTTCTTCCGGAACATTTATAGAAACATTTCCACTACTCTTCCCAATGACTTTCTTAACATAATCAGAACTAACATAAGCATACATTTCATTATAATTATAATTCCCGCTATTTAATATGTTTGTCCTATCACTATTTAACACTGCATCACTTTGGATTTTATAAAATCCCCTCAAAGTATCATCCAATATAATGAAAGATTGATTTGAATAATTTTTAGTAGTATGAATAACCTTCGAAGTCGTATTTGGCTCATTTCGTACATTTAAATTCGTATGCTCTATTCCAATAAGATCTTTTATTCCAATCGAATATACATAAACATCTTGATTATCATAAGTCCTATCAATCATCCATGCTATATTCGCATTCTTTTCTCCCCAATAAGGATCTGATGCATATCTTACATTAATTCCACTCCCCTTATTTCCTAAAAATCCCCCCGAATAAACCCAGTTTTCAGGATTTAAATATTGCTTTGACATATATGTTTCAGAAAAAGTTTTAATACAACTTTCAACACTTGAATATGTATTAGCACTATCTCCAGGAGATGAATCTATAGCATTTAATCCAAACAGATTATTATTATTCATTGCGATACTGCTTTTCCCCCATGCACTTTCATTTGCAGCAACAGCACAAGCTAATATTACATTAACACCATATTGATTCTGACAATTCTCAAAAATACTTCCCGTATTTGTCATCTTTGAATTCGTTACTTTTCCATTAATTATATAATCTATCTGTTCAGCAGAATATTTTGTTTTACTCCGCATAGGCAAATACTGAAAATAATTATAATATGGATCTGTACTATTAACCGCATAGTTTCTACTTCCCTGATTATAATCATCTAACATACTGCCAAAATTATCCTGTGTGTAAAAATAATGACCATCATAACTATAATACTGTTCACCTGCATTCAGATAATTTGGAGCTGGTCCATTATCTAAAACTGTTGCATGATCATTTTTTGTTATATTTGTAGTAATATAATGATATAATCTTCCATTTGAAACTATATAATAACTTATCGATTGAGCTGAACTAATATTTACTACTTGCACCAAACTGGAATCAACTAATCCTATTACCCCTGATATCATAAATTTGACTTTTCCATTCTCAGTACCGAGATAAGCAGCATCTGCTCCAAACATACCATTTGTATATCCAGAATTACCTGTACCATACTCCGTATATTCAGTAACAGCATTCCCTCTCGTATTAAAATTTACAATTTGAGGAGTAGCAATACGGGTATACGCAGAAACATTATCTTCTAAATATCCACTTTCACTTTCAACCTCTGTGATATTTCCTTCCGCATCCATTGTAGTAATAACACTATCAATCCTGATATTTTCTTTCTGCAAAGCAATTTCCGCTTTAGTTATCTCGTTTGAAGAATCTGATACCTCTGTTTCCTCCACATCTGAATTCTTAGAATTGGATTCTTCTTCACTACTTACTTTTATACTTTCTATATCAGTATAATTTTCTTCTGGTTCGTCCGCATAAGAAACATTACCCAACACGCCAACCCACAATAACATAAAGCATAAAATCAACGAACATCTTTTTTTCCGTTTAGCACTCATTTATCTTCCCCCCCCCAAAAAAATATTACAATTAATTGTAGCATAATAATATACCGTTGTCGACAAATGCGTTTGGCCAAACATTAATACACCAATACCTAATTAACATTTCCAATAGTTTCGGCAACTTTATATTGTTCTCCATCCTCTCCCACTACATATACATGAATCTGATATTCTCCTACTTTATATCCGAATCCCGGGACATTAATTCGCGCATAATAACTTCCGTCCTCTCGTTGTTCCATTCCAATCCACTGTAGATCACTCTGATCTTCATTCGTCCACACTGCAATCATCACCTGACTGATATCTTCCGGAATATTAGCAATATCAGTCACCACTACTGGCAAAGCTCCGGTATTACTCTCATAAGCCTCTGCCCATGCATTAGCCATCGGAAGTTTTCCTTCTCTTAATAATAATTCTTCTTTTGTTTCGTCAATACTTGCAAGTTCTTCCATTCTTTTTGATTTTCCACTCACCCCCTCCTTAACAGCATTGATTCCCAGACGTTCTGTAAGTGTCTGTGCAGTCGAAAACAAATTAGTTCCCAGCCCCAGTCTATTGCTTTCTATATTAGCTCCCAAAGCAGCCAATGTTGTCGGAAAAGTATCGAACGTGGTATAATCTCTCTCTTCGTTCGTTTCCACTACTACTGCCGAATTGATATATGATGTATAAACTTTTCGAATATAATCATCATCAATATCTTCACAATAGTCTACGTCCATAGTCGGATGATCACCCACAATCACAATAGTAGTATTCTCATAAAAATCCTGCTCCTGTACCCACTGAATAAAGTCACATACTTGCCTACTGGAACAAGCCATTACATTTGAATACTGCTCATCTCCATACGTTTCAGGACAGATATCACATACATATCCATCTTCAAAGTGAGTATCTACAGTCAGCATCGTCAGATTAAATGGCTCCTCCTGGCTTGATAATTCCAACAACTTTTCCTTGGCAAATCCAAATAATTTCTGGTCTTCATACCCCCACCAGACTTGATAATCTTCCGGAATCATTCCGGATTGTATCGCATAATTATAATCTACAATATCATAATTCCCATGTTCTGTAAAATACAACCTTCTTCCGCCAAATGTCGCATCTGAACCTATCAACAATGTCTGAGAATATCCTTCCCGCTCTAAAACATCTCCTAATGTTATTGCACTTGGAAAAAATGAGTCCTGGGTATCCATATTATTGCCGTCAATCGAAATACTTAATGGCAATCCTGATGTATGCGCAAACATTGCCCCAATTGTCCATGTAGTCCCTGGCATCGAATATCCACCATTTAACTTATCTTCTTCTCCAGAAAAATCCTCATTCTCCTGCGCAAGCTTCGTTAATTCAGGAATCACATTTTCTTCAAATGCTCCTCCGTTTTCTGTATCTGCATAAGTTGTCTCCATGGACTCCAAAAATATAAGAATCAGATTTCTCTTCTGTTCCGGAAAGGTGATCTCAACCTCTGCCGGATCCACATAATAATCATCAATGAAATCTGAATATTCTCCCTGTGCTTTCACATAACTTCCAGCATCCAATTTTGTCCATGCACCCCTAACTACAATTATGGAAACAGCAAGAGAGGCTATCATACCTACCCCCATGACCACATAATATTTTTTCTTTCTCCGCCAAGCAATAAACAGTATAAGAATCAATACAAGAACCAATATAGCAGGAGCAACACAAGTATTCAGATATTCCATAATCATTCCTTCATTTGTTCCATCCAATGGAGCTGTCAGATGATACACCAATTCATCCATTGTCAGATTGCTCCAAGTATCAAACATCCACTGAATGCTAAAACACAGAATTGTCGCCAATACTGTTAATATTACTGTTAATACTGTCCCTAACACTGTCAAAACTTTCTTTATGATCCGCAAGACTTTTCTCATTCTTTACACACTCTTTCCACTTATTTTACATATTTCGACATTTTGTATTATATTAAAAGAATGGAAAGAATGCAACTTTTACATTTCGGTTCATAAATTTTTCACAAATTAAAAGGCCATCCCCGAGGGAACAGCCTTTTTACTCTTACTTTATCTCTATATCTACGCTAAAATAATCTTTCTGGATATACCCCTGTTGCAATCAATTCTTGTATTGCCTCTACAACAGCTCCTTTGTCTTCCTTATATGTAACCCCAAACCACTGGTCATGTGACTTTAAGACTTTTACATGTGTCTTACCTTCTTCCAACAATTGTCCGATAATCCTTGGCAACAAGTATTCTGCCTTAATATCTTCTTTTTTAATACCATCTAAGAATTCTACAAATCCCTTTTCTAATATTTCAAAGAATTCCGGCTGTAGTCCCCACATATTCATGGATACTGGAGAATCCAGATCTAATCGTATCTCTTCTCCGTCCTTTACTGCAACTGCATAGTCATCTCGTCCTGCGATCTCATATGTCTCTTCAATTGATCTCAACATATTCTCGTCATCTACTTTGCATATTCCTCTGGTCACCGTCCCATTCTTACTTAACGTATTCTTTAGAACGAATCCAACCATACTAATGTCTGATGCATCGTGTTCTTTTATAAGCTCATCATAAGCCTCTACATATGCTTCTTTTCCGTAATAATCATCTGCATTGATGACAAGAAACGGTTCATGCACTACATCTTTGCAGCAAAGAATGGCTTGTCCGGTTCCCCATGGTTTGGTTCTTCCTTCCAGCTTATCTTTGAACTGCGTTGGAATATTATCCAATTCCTGATAGGCATAATCAACCGCTACAACTTTCTCAATACGATTGCCTATGATTTCTTTAAAGTCTTTTTCAAGATCCTTACGTATTACAAATACCACTTTATTAAATCCGGCTTCCAGAGCATCATAGATAGAATAATCCATAATAATCTCTCCATTTGGTCCTACTGGCTCTAGCTGTTTAATACCGCCACCGAACCTGCTTCCGATTCCTGCTGCCATGATAACTAATGTAACATTTTTCATACTGTTTACTCCTTGTACAAAATTATTAGTTCCTCGTTAGTTGATTGTATTATACAATACTTTTTGTGAATTGTACAATGATACATTATTTCGATTTTCCACTAATATCTTCTCATTTTTCTAAAATTGTGCATAGATGAATCCGCCAGCTGTATCCATTACACAACCGAACATTGGAATGCAGAATACCAGCATTCCATATACTGCCCATCTTAATATCAACGGCTTCTGCCCAAGGCTTTCCCGTATCTTAACTCCTCGTTCTTGAAGAAAGCTGATCAAGAATACGACAAGACATCCCATTGCCAGAATCGCATAATCCAGCCGATCCAGTCCCAGTGACATTATCGTTCCGTCCGAAAATGTCTGCAATGTGAATCCTGTCACTGTACTTTTCATCATAGCCCATGCTGCCGACAGGCTGACCGCCATATCAAAATACCAGCTGATATTGACCAACAGAAAGGTTCGCAGAATCTGAATCACATGCCAACCGTTGGCCTTGGGATCTATATGGAAGAATGCCAATCCTTTCTTATAGATTGGAGCAAGGAGACTACTGATTGCAATAATCAGACCATTATAGAATCCATAAGCAATGTATTTCCACGCTGCTCCATGCCAGATACCTACTACAAGAAACACAATAATATTAGCCACACAGATAGGCAGGACTCTTCCCGTCTTCTTCCCGAATACCTTCTTGGTCCATTTTCCGAACTTTCCCATCCATTTTGACAAAGAGATTGGATAGAAGATATAATCTTTCATCCAAGTCCCCAGTGTAATATGCCAACGGTGCCAGAAATCCGTAATCGAAGTTGCAAAATACGGTCGTCGGAAGTTCTGATCCAGTTCGATTCCAAACAGACTTGCCACACCTGCTACTACATCCATTCCACCAGAAAAATCCATATATAATTGTATCGAATACATTAGAACTGCTACTATATTCGTGACACCTGAATACTGTGTATAATTCAAGAACACTTGGTTGACCACTACGGATGCCCGGTCGGCAAGTACCAGCTTCTTGAAGAATCCCCATAAGATTAACTGTAAGGCGTTCTCAATGTTGATGAGATCAAACCGATGTTCTGCATATAATTGTTCTGCCAGACGATGATACCTTCCAATCGGTCCCTGCAGGATCTGTGGAAAAAAGGAGACGAACAGCGCAAATCGGAAAAAGTTATGCTCAGCCTTACATTTTCCCCAGTACACATCGATGATATATCCCATCGACTGGAAAGTATAGAACGATATACCAAGAGGCAATAGAAGCATCTGAAACGAGATACCTGTGTGGAATACGGCATTGATATTCTCAACCACAAAGTTTGTATATTTCAGAACTGCTAACATTCCAAAGTTCAATACCAGGCATCCTGTCAGAATCGCTTTTTTCCTTGCTTTCCTTCTCTTCTTTTCTTCCTTTGAATTCGCTTGATTACAATCAATCCACTCCAGAAGTCTTCCCGTACCGTAAGTGATAATGGTGGTATACAGAAGGAAGAACAGGAGTTTCACTCCTGATGATGCATAATAGATATAGCTGAATATCAACAGCCAGATCCATTGATACTGCTTAGGGATCAGGTAATATCCCACAGCTGCGATTCCTACAAATAGCAGGAATTCCATTGATATCAGAGACATATCCTTCCTCCACTTTTAAGCTTCCTGGAGCCGTAGTACCATTTCCCATAATGCCTGTGCAGAGTTAAAATTCTCTGGGATGATATCGACTGGTGTAATCTCAACATCAAAAGCATCCTCTAATTCACTTACAATGCTCAAGATTGCAAATGAATCCAGTAATTCGTCGTCAATCAGAGTTGTACAGTTCTCGTAATCCACATCTGGCTGAATATCCTTTAATATTTCTAATAATTGTTCCATTGTCTTGCTCCTCCTTTTAATCATTCTCTTTTAGATATTTGCCCAGTTCAAGGCTGAATTGTTCTGCTGCATCTCCATACATGTGACCATCATAATCCCAATAGTTATCTATACTTCTGTCAAACGCAAGAGCCGAATCAAAGATAAAATTATGATATGGAATACGATATTGCTGCATCAGTTCTGTAAAATACCGGTCAGACTGCTGATAACTTTCCGTTGTGTTGGCATATGTCTCTGCCGGTACCGGAAGTGTGATCACTTCCAATTCAATATTTTCCTTCTTGCAATGGTTTAAGATTTTTTCAAAATATTCTTCTGCCTCCGGCCGGAGTTGTTCCTCATTCCATGGAACATTATTGAAGGTTCCCTTCTCTGCTCCTTCTACCTTATCCTGATAGATGAAACCGTCACCGCCGTAATGACCTCCGGGAATATCCAGAAGCGCCGGATCATATTGCCGATATTCCGCGCTCAATTTCTTTCGGATTGTCTGCGGTGCTTGAGGGAGAAGATTCTTATAGTAGCTCCACGGGAATATTGTCTGTCTATAATCCAGCTTTATAATCTTATCCCCAAGATACTGAAGCTTGTTCATGGACCAAGGCATTTCCTTATAGAACATACCAGCTACCGTTCCCATATTCTGGTCGGTGATCCAGTAGGATGGGTCTAGCTCATAGATAATCTTTTTCGGTTTCTGCAGCCTGCATGCTTCCTTGATCAGATAATAAGTATCGACAGGATATTCATTTGCCATGCACAAGTTAAAACTATTCCTACCCGTCACCTGATCCACTACTTGTGGGCTGATTCCATACTGTCCATGGGATGTCCCTACGAACAGATAATCATAAGGGCCATCTTCTTTCAACTCATGGAGATTCAGCCATATAACATTCGGTGGCATCGTAACCCAACTCAGGCAACAAGACAGAATCACGCACAAGATCACGAATATGATCATTCTAATGATATGGTTGTTTCTCTTCTTTTTCATCTTTCTGCCATCCCATTCATGATATCTGTCTGCTTCCGTTCTCGTATCATCTGAAGTCCATTTTCCTTCGAGTAGAATAGTATCTGAGGAAGATCTCTGCTTAAGAACAGATAGATCCCTTCTGTAACCGCATAAGCTCCTGTCCGTTCGAAGATGATGATATCCCCCACTGCTGCATCTTTTAGTGGAAGTTGCTTCACAATGACATCATTGACTGTACAGAGTGATCCACAGATGTTCCAATTCTCTTCTGTCACATCTCCTTCGTTTTTTTGCACATTTTTATGAACATGTTGATAATATGGAGTTTTCATAGCCATCGCCTGTCCATAATATGTTAGATGATTGATTCCGCCATCCACGATTGCATACTGTTGTCCATGGTTTTTCTTTTGATCTGCAATGCTGGTCAGATAATATCCACAATAAGCAGACAGATACCTTCCCATCTCGAAAGTAATCTTCCCTGTATATTTTAATTCTGACAATAGGTTTCGAAGTCTTTGTAGTAGCTCTCCATCATCCATCTCTTCATCCGTCTGAAAATACGGCACGTAGAGGCCCGGTCCGTATTCCAGTTCTTCTGCCTCATAACCAGATTCTTCTTTTAATCTCTGAAGAAATGTATCCAGATATCGCAACTCTTTCTCTATCTTTTCCATCTTCTTTTTCTGCGTTCCTGAATAATACTGTAATCCTATGAAGGAGATATGCGGATATGCTTTCCGTTTTTCAATCATGGTACAGATATCTTCTTCATCCACACCGAACTGATTTCCACTGGTCAGTCGAATTAAGGCACGAATCACATTGCCTGTCTGAGCAGCACAATACTCCAGAAGCTCCAACTGTTCCAGGGATTCGATTGTATAAGTCCCCTTTGATCCATATGTTTCCATAATGGAGAGAATATCTTCTTTTTCTTTATTTACACCAGATAAGACAATCTGCTCCATGGCAATCCCTGCACGTTCACAGATACGAAATTCTCCCATCGAACACACTTCATACTTATCAACGCGTGTTTGAATCGGCTTTATCAGGAATGGATTGGCTTTCATTGCATAACACAGCTGAATTGACTGGGCAAGTTCTTGCTTTACCATCTCAATTCTACTTATCAGCTCATCAATATCAAAAAGATATGCCGGAGTAGCACATTCTCTGGCTATCGTCTGCAGCTGTACTCTATCCATAGATACCCTCCCTGTATTCTTTCATCATTTTCTTTCGGTCAATCTTTCCATTCTTTGTAATTGGAAGTCGATCCATCTTCACCCACACGTTTGGAATCATATATGCCGGAAGCTTCTTTCCCAATGCACGGACAATCTGCCGTTTCTCAGCCTCGCCTTCATAAAAAGCAATGATCTTATTCTCCGGCTCATCATAAGTACAACAGGCTCTGCGGATTCCCTCTGCCATCTCCATCGCCAGCTCGATCTCTCCAAGCTCAATCCTGTGTCCCATATGCTTGATCTGGAAGTCTTTTCTGGAAGCAAAGTACAGATATCCATCGTGCCCATAATAGGCCATATCTCCTGTACGATATATACGTTCCAGATACTTTTCATTCAGCGGATTCTGAACGAATACTTTCTTGGTCTGTTCCGGATTCCGATAATATCCCAGAGACAGGGCTGTTCCAGAGACGCAGATCTCTCCTTTCTTTCCAGCTTCCCGCACAAGTTGATTCCCCTCATCCAGTAAAAATACCTTTTCATTGGGAAATGGTTGTCCTATTGGCAGACTCTCTCCTGGCTGAAATTCCCGGTCCACAATATAATAGGTACAATTACAGGTAATCTCTGTGGGCCCATATACATTCGCATACAAGGCATCCGGCAGATATTTTTTCCATTCATTCAAGTGCTTTATCGGCATGACCTCTCCGCTAAAGATAATTTTATTCACTTTTTGAGGTACTTTATATTCCAGTCCTTTTAACGTTGTAACTATACACAGTGCGGACACTGCCCAGATCAATGTAGTGATCTCCCGCTCGTCCAGATAATCCAAAAGCTTTGTCGGAAATGAGAACATCTTCTTTGGAATAATCTGCATAGTTGCCCCTGTTTTCAAAGTAGAATAGATATCCTTCACGGATACATCAAAGTCGAAGGGCGCCTGATTACCGATGACATCTTTGTCTGTAATCCCGAATATATCAACAAATTCTTCCATAAAATCAATGACTGATCGATGACTGACTAACACTCCTTTAGGGATTCCTGTGGAACCAGATGTGAAAATTGCATATAAAGGATCTATGTCAAGTCTCTGCTCACGAATCGCTTCTAATAGAACTGCATCTTCTTCCTCCTGTAACGCTTCCAGAATATTTACAACATTCCTTTCATATTCCAATGCCTTGAACTGTTTCTCATAATCCGGGTGTAACACCAGAACTTCTGACTGAAGAGTCTGAAGAATCTGTTTCAATCTTTCTGAGGGAAGCTTTGGATCCAGCAGCACATAAAAACAGCCGGCATACACTGCACCCAGGAATGCATAGATGGTCTCCACTCTTTTCTCCATGAATACAGGAACCGGTGATCTTGGCGGAACATAATTGGCCAACTTCGTGCCTACAGATCTGGCAGTTTTCCACAACTCTTTATAAGTACATGTTGACATTTCATCTGCAAATGCAATCTTATCTGGATAATGTCTTGCTGATTGTTCCAGATAGTCTAATATATTTCTAATCATAAGATTCTCCCATCAATTATTTACACACTACTTATTAATTTTATACTATAACTACCTTTAAATCTACATGTAATTTCTGAATAATTCTTAATAATTTTGTAATTTTTAAAACAAATCAAGAAAGGCAGTTTACACATCTTATGTAAACTGCCCTTCTCTCTTTTTCACCTTATTCACCAAGTCCATCTGCAATGACTTTTGTCATCGTCCGCATTGCTTCTTCTTCATCTTCCCCGTCGCAGATCAGTTCAATCTCATCGCCTCTTTTAATGCAGGCTCCGAGAACACTCAAGACACTCTTTGCATTGGCTGTCGTATTGCCATACACAAATGTCACTTTACACTTAAAACTGCTGGCAGTGTTACAGAAGATTCCTGCGGGTCTAAGATGCAAGCCTGTAGGATTGGTAATCGTTACTTTTTGCTTAACCATAATTCCTCCGTTTATTCCTCCTGCTCTTGTTTTTCTTCCAGTATCACTTCTACGCTCACCTCATTCACCAGAGAACATCCCGACGGAAGTTCCACTGATACGGGCACGGTATAAGTTCCTGGTCTTGTATAATCTTTAAGGTCTATACTGACTTTTTTTGCAATCGAGAACGTATTCAGAGTTGCATCCGGACCTTTGATCTGAATCTCAAGATCTACGACCGATCCATAACTCAATTCCAGATTACTGTCAAGGTTATTAACGGTAATCGAACTAGTGGATACTTCGAAGTTCTTTGCCCCCGGCTTTTCCACCGCGATTGTAACCACTACATTATCCGCATTCTCATCTACCAGAGAAACATCTTCCGGGAGATACTGCGAGATATCTATACTTCTCTCTGTTCTCTGCGTCAGGTTCACTGCTGTGAGAGCTGACGCAGGCACTGATATCTCAGTTACTCTTGCCAGGGCACTTTTGCTTCCTGAGATACGGACCTCCTGAGGTTCTACACTGATCTCACTGATCTTATATCCATCTGCTGCCGTCACCATCGAAGTATCTAACTCTACCTTCACACTCTTGATCTGATGTAATGTCACTTCGACAGTAAGTCCTTCTTTTCCAAGATTATTAGCCAGTAGCGATTGGTCAATGACATTATTATTCGCATCGTACAACACCAGTCGTGCTTCCACTTCTGTATCCGATGACAAGCCCGACACATCCACTTCTGCCACAACTCTATTGATGCTGTCAATCACTGTCTTCGGGCCACGAATCGTCACCTTTTCAGGATTAGCCTTCAATTCTCCGATGACATATCCTTCTCTTACCGTTCCCAATGTAGTAGGAGTAATCGGGAAATTGTTCTTTGCTTCATCATCAATCTGTATCTGAAGGTTTCTTGGATTCGAGACAGCACTATCGTACTTATATCCCTCAATCTTGACCTCGATCGGAATCTGTGTGCCAAGTGACATCTCTTTCATATCAGCAATTGCCACAATATCTTCTGCTTTGATATCATTCAACACGGAACGCTGAGCAGTCACTGTAACACTCACTTCCTGTGTATCATCTACAATCTGATAGGTTCGGTTTGCTGACGTTACTACTTCTTCATTGATTACTTGTACCGGAATACCGGTATAGGTCTTATCCGTTACCGGATCATCGATATTAACCACGATCAGCCACATGAACAATGCGATAAAGAAGGCTAATATCTTAAGACCGAAATTAACTGTTAGTCTTTTTTTCATGCTTATGCCTTCCTTTCCACAATGCTGTCAACCTATTTACTTCTGTCTGCTTATCCTGAATTCTTACCAATCTCTCCCTTAATTCTTTTTCACTGATATTTCGATAGATCCTGCCTCCCTGTGCCACAGAGACTGCTCCCGTCTCTTCTGATACTACAATAATCAGTGCATCGCTTACTTCACTCATACCGACAGCCGCACGGTGTCTGGTTCCAAGATCCTTGCTGATTCCCATGTTGTCAGACAACGGCAGATAACACGTTGCAGACACAATCCTGTCTCCCCGCACGATAATCGCACCATCATGGAGAGGTGTATTATGTTCAAAGATATTAATCAGCACCTGACTGGACACCAGACAATCCATCTGAATCCCAGTACTCTCATATTCTGTGAGCCGAATGGCCTGCTCTACTACGATAAGAGCTCCTGTCTTGACCTTACCCATTGCATAAGCTGCGCTGATCATACTCTCTCTTGTTTCCTCACTGAAGCGCACCTTCTCTCGCTTGGTCTCAAATGGAATCATAGATGGCAGAAACTTCCGTTCTCCCAGTTTTTCCAGCGCACGCCTTAGCTCAGGCTGGAACACCACAACTGCAGCCGTCGCCATCACCGTGACCGCATTCTTGGCCAGGAACAGAATTGTATGCATCTCAAATATTGCGGCGATCAGAATGAATACAGCAAGTACCAGAATACCTTTCATGAGCATCCAAGCTTTCGTATTTTTAATCCACACTATCAGCTGATAGATCAAAAATGTAAGGATTAAAATCTCTACAATATCCGTAATACGCACTTCCGGAAAATACAAGTCTCTTACATATCTTCCAAGAAAATTGCTAATCTGCTGTTCCATCCTATCACCTCCTTTATATTACTACTATATGATGCCTCTAATCCTTTAAATTAAGATCCTTTCTAAGGCTCTGTGTCAGAAGCATCTTATCTACTTCCTTCATATCATGTTTCTTTGCAGCAGGTCCCTTTTTGGGTGCTGGCTTTTTTCCACTTTTTTTCACATTTGCTTTACGGTTCTGAGCCTGGGAATCTGCTTTTTTGCGAACCGTCTCTGTATCAATGATCTCAGTCTCCTGACGTTCGTTAATTCGCTTAACAGTCTTCTCTGGTGTTGCCACCGATACCTTTGGAATTGCTTTTACATAATAATAATACTCATCATCTTCAAACTGAAGGTTCTCACTTCTTGCATAATCCACTGAGAACAGGAACAATTCCAGAATCAGTCCAATTACGATTGCTCCGACATTCCCACCGATCAAAGTTCCATAAGAAGTATGTACTCCTAATGCAATGTCTCCTGCCACAATCACAATGACATTGACAACAGCACCTGCAACAATAGCCACCTTCCACGCATGATCCATAGAAGTTCTGCGCAGTGTAAATACTACAAAAAAGCATATGATAAATGCAACGATAATAATCCACATCTCTTTATTCTGAAATACCTGCTGTACATACTTTGTTGCCTGCGTCAGCATTCCTTTCGCACCGACATTTTCTATATTTACAGAACTCTTTTTTACATATTCCAGCATGTAATACACAATCGTTCCGCAAGAGATTGCGATCAGACTGATTGGGGTCGCCACCAGACCACATGCCACCGGGATAATATATGGGACTTTCAGGAAGAATGCCAACGGTGTCAACAGAACGATTAATGCCTTCTTCGGTGTCAGCCGCAGATAGAAAATGTACATAATCAAAAATATAACTGCTGTTACCGCCAACATTCCAATAGACAAAGCAAACATATGGGCAAGAATCAGTACTGTTGCCATGATTACTGTCACCATCAACGGAAGGAAAGTACAGATTACCGCAAGTGCAAGACTTGCCACCGGCGATGCCACAGCCTTCATAAACCCTACATTGTGGTTGATTACCGTAAATGTCACAATTGCAAGAATAAACTGGAATATCTTATCAAACACCTTTGAATTCTTAGCATATAGCTCTTGTATCCGTCCGCGAAATACATATATCATATCCATCTATTTGTTCTCCTTTTCATACATCTTAAGCAATCTTGTCAGATTATGATTATATTTCTTCACTCGCTGTCTGGCCTTCTTATGCTTCTCATTATAAATAAAGCTGCTGATAATCAAATATATGATAACCAGCGCAACGTATCCCAGCAATATGATTCCAATCATCATCACCAGTGCTCCATTTGACATCTTCTCCATCAGAGTATCCAGACCCGCCAGTATCACCAGTGCAACTGCCAATATATATCCAACGGTAACCCATAAAAAAGTGCATATCGTATGCAGACTTGCATAATCCTTGCGGTAATACGCACTGATTTTAAAATCTTCCTTTCCTTGTGTCTGTTCATAGAACGCAAGATGGGTCATAAGTTTTACCTTTTTTTCATCTAACATAATCCACCTCAAAATGTTTCATTATCCATTTAAACATCATTTTTAGTATAACAAATATCAGTATCCTTGTCCAATACTTATGGTCAAAAAGTATACTTTTTCAACTCCCGCTTTTTTCAGAGTTTTCGCGGCATAATCTATAGTATTTCCCGTTGTATAGATATCATCAATCAATAGCACTGCTGACACCGGGACAAAACCTTTTCTCACAGAAAATGCATGACTCAGATTCTTCTTCCGCTCATCATGATCTAACGTTTTCTGAGGATTGGTAGATATACATCGTACCAGACTTTTCGTATCTACCGGTATATTCATATTCTTTCCAATCTCTGCACTGATAATCTGTGCCTGATTATAGCCTCGCTTTTTTCTTCGTTTTTTATGAAGGGGAATCGGGATGATAAGATCTGGGTTCCACCTTTTTATCATATGACCATAGGTGCGTATTAATTCCTCTGCATAAAGGATTCCATATCTTCTCTGATTATGATATTTGAATTGATAGATGGAGGTGTTGACCGGAGCTTTGTGAAGCCATAGGCTCAGCCCTCTGTCATAAAAATGATGTGTATGTGTACAATCATGACAATACTCTTGTTCTGAATATCGGATGGGCTTACCACACTGCATACACCGCGGTTCCCGGACTTTTAAGTGTTCCAGTTTACGCCTGCATGCAGTGCAGATCCCCTGACGATATGCCTTCCCACAAAATGGACAGACCTCTGGCCACAGCCATAGACTGATTCTTTTCAGAAAAGCCTGTAATATCTTTATCATTGTAATTCCTGGATTCGTTCTGCAAGGCTTGTGTTACGATCCTGTTCGTTGGTATTGTGAATCATTTCCTGAAATACCACATCACTTCCCACTAACGTTACACATTGCTTTGCTCTTGTGACAGCCGTGTACAGAAGGTTCCTGTGGTACAACTGTCTTGGTCCCTGCAGTAATGGAATCACGACTGCAGGATATTCACTCCCCTGAGACTTATGTATGGTAATCGCGTAAGCGAGTTCCAGCTCATCCAGCAAAGTATATGGATACTTCACCAGGCGCTGCTCATCATACTCCACAATTACCACTTCTTCATATGTATTGATCTCCTTGATGATTCCCATATCACCATTAAAGATGCCCTGACCTTTGTCGATGGTCATTCCATATTTTGTCGCCACTTCCCACTCCAGCTGATAGTTATTCTTGATCTGCATGACCTTATCGCCTTCACGGAACAGACGATCTCCATATTCTTTTTCCGTCTTTTGGGGCTCTGGTGGATTCAGATATTCCTGAAGTATCCGGTTCAGACGTTCCACTCCTAACAGACCTTTTCTCATAGGCGTCAGGACCTGAATATCATAAGGCTTGGCATTGACATACTTCGGAAGTTTCTTTTGGATCAATGTGATCACAACGCTGATAATCACATTGGCATCCTGCCGCTTTAGGAAGAAGAAATCCCGGCTCTTATTATCTAATACAACCTCTTCTCCACGATTGATCTTATGAGCATTGACCACAATATCGCTTTCTCCTGCCTGACGAAATATCTTCGTCAACATAACGACGGCAAAGCAATGGGAATCAATAATATCCTTCAGTACACTTCCCGGTCCTACGCTTGGAAGCTGGTTACGGTCACCCACCAGTATCAATCTGGTTCCCGGAACGATTGCTCCCAGCAAAGCATACATCAGTGGAAGGTCTACCATTGACATCTCATCAATAATGATCACATCTGCCTCCAGAGGATTCTCTTCATTTCTCTGAAAACCATTGATACTGTCATCTTCTGGATTCCCACTGACCTCTAACAATCGATGGATCGTCTGTGCCTCATATCCGGTCGCCTCTGTCATACGCTTGGCAGCACGACCGGTAGGTGCAGCCAGATAGATGTCCATTCCTTCACTTTCAAAGAAATGTATCATCGCATTGATGGTCGTCGTCTTTCCGGTTCCCGGTCCTCCCGTCAAGACCATAACACCTCTTCGTGCAGCTTCCATCACCGCTGTCCTCTGCATATCATCCAGATACAGTCCTGTATTCTTCTCGATCGCCTGAAGCCGACGCTCCAGATTGTCCTCTGCGACATTACAGTTTACATTCAGATCATGCAGCATCTTAGCTACATTCATCTCCATGTAATAATAATGTGAAGAATAGATGCGCATTCCATTCTCCGCTTTCTTCATAACGATCTTCTTTTCCATGGCGAGATCCATCAGATATTTCTCGATATCCTGAATCTCCACTTCCAGAAGTTCACTTGCTTTTCTTAATAATACTTCTTGCTTCAGATAGACATGTCCATCATTCACACTCTGCAAAAGCGTATAGAAAATGCCGCTGCGGATGCGATAGTCAGAATCCGTATGAATTCCAACCTTTGCTGCAATCTCATCAGCGGTCTTAAACCCAACTCCCGACACATGATCGGCAAGCTGATAAGGATTTTCCTCGATCACACGATATACGTTCCTGCCATAATGCTGGTATATCTTGGCCGCTAGGGTCGTTGATATTCCATATTTCTGCAGATATATCATTGCCTGACGCATATCCTTCTTCTCTTCTACCTGTATAGCGATCTCTCTTGCCTTTCGCTCGCTGATTCCCTTGATCTCAGCCAGCCGTTCCGGCTCTTCTTCGATAATTCGAAAGGTATCTTCTTTGAATTTCTTAACGATCTTTCCGGCAAGTGCTGTGCCCACACCCTTTACTGCCCCGGAGCCCAGATACCGTTCAATGGATACCAGATCCTCCGGCTCGCATACCTCAGAAGTCTCTACCTTCATCTGGAGACCATATAATTTGTGCGTAGTATACTCTCCTTCCAGTTTCAGGAGCTCTCCTTCTTCGATATAATGAAAGTTACCGACACACGTCACTTCACCATCATCGTTACTCAGATGAAATACTGTATATCCGTTATCTTCATTACGGTATACAATATGTTCTACATATCCTTTTATACTTTCCATTAGAATTCTCTTCGTCCGCCCATTAACTCTACAAACTGTCCGGTTCCAATCGCAACCACTTTCATTGGATCATCTGCAGTCATGGTATTGATTCCTGTCTTTTCTTCTATCAGCTCTTCCAGGCCTCTCAGCAAAGCTCCGCCGCCGGTAAGCATGATTCCACGATCCAGGATATCTGCCGACAATTCCGGTGGTGTGCGTTCCAGTACATTGATAACCTCTTCCACGATTTGACCCGTCGGCTCTCGAAGCGCCTCCTCCGTCTCGGAAGATGTGACGGTTACCGTCTTCGGAAGACCTGTCACAAGATTTCTTCCTCTGACTTCCATGACCTCATCTTCAATCAATGGATAAGTAGTCCCTATCTTAATCTTAATATCTTCTGCCGTTCTCTCACCGATCAAAAGATTATGCTTCTTACGCATATAGCGGACAATGGCTTCATCAAAATCATCGCCTGCAATCTTAATAGAAGAATTTACTACTGTTCCTCCCAGGGAAATCACCGCAATATCTGCAGTTCCGCCACCGATATCTACGATCATGTTACCGCAAGGCTTGGAGATGTCTATCCCGGCTCCGATCGCAGCTGCCACCGGCTCTTCGATTAAGTTCACTTCTCTCGCGCCTGCCGCATAAGTTGCCTCTTCTACTGCCTTTCGTTCCACTTCGGTAACCCCACTTGGAACACAGATACTGATTCTCGGCTTCTTAAATGTCCGCTTGCCCAATGCTTTCTGTACAAAATACTTAATCATCTTTTCTGTAACTGTATAGTCTGAGATCACACCCTGACGTAGCGGCCGGACAGCCACAATATTTCCCGGTGTTCTTCCCAGCATCAGACGTGCTTCCTCGCCGATTGCCTTTATCGCGTTCGTATCCCTGTCATAAGCTACAACGGAAGGCTCTTTTAATATGACGCCTTTCCCTTTTACATAGACCAGAACGCTTGCTGTTCCCAAATCAATTCCAATATCTACTGACATCCTTATTTCCCCTTTCATTAAGCTATCTATATGATTATCATTTGTTTATTTATTCACATGCACCTTTAGTGCACGTTCCATTATAATCAACTTTCCTGAAAATGGAAACCTTTTTTTCTTAAATCTTTGTGAATTCCATCTACTTGCGCAGCATGGCATCGATGTATTTTCCTGTGTAGGATATTGGGTTCTTTGCGACCTCTTCTGGTGTCCCTTTTGCAATTACAGTTCCACCTTTGTCTCCTCCTTCCGGCCCGATATCAATGATATAATCTGCCGTCTTAATCACATCCAGATTATGTTCAATGACTACTACCGTATTGCCATCCGAAGAGAGCCTGCGCAGAATCTCTGTCAATTTGTGAACGTCCGCAAAATGCAGTCCTGTTGTTGGCTCATCTAAGATATAGATTGTCTTTCCGGTACTTCTCTTGCTTAATTCCGTAGCAAGCTTAATCCGCTGCGCTTCTCCGCCTGACAGTGTGGTAGACGGCTGTCCCAGCCGGATATAAGATAATCCAACATCATACAGCGTCTCCATCTTTCTTCGAATGCTGGGTACATTTTCAAAGAAATGTAACGCCTCTTCGACCGTCATATCCAGGACGTCATAGATGCTCTTTCCTTTATATTTCACTTCCAGTGTCTCCCGATTATAGCGCTTTCCGCCACAGACCTCACAAGGAACATACACATCCGGTAGGAAATGCATCTCAATCTTCAGGATTCCGTCTCCGGCACACGCTTCGCATCTTCCACCCTTCACATTAAAACTGAATCTGCCTTTCTTATATCCTCTTGCTTTCGCATCCGGTGTTGCCGCGAACAAATCACGGATCAGATCGAACACTCCTGTATAAGTCGCAGGATTAGACCGCGGAGTACGTCCGATTGGAGACTGGTCAATATTGATGACCTTGTCCAGCTGACTGATTCCCTCTATATCCTTATGTTTTCCCGGAATCGTTCTTGCACGGTTCAATTCTTTCGCAAGACGCTTGTACAAGATCTCATTCACAAGAGAACTTTTCCCAGATCCGGAAACACCTGTTACACATGTCATCACTCCCAAAGGGAATTCTACATCAATGTTCTTCAGGTTATTCTCCTGCGCACCAATGACCTTCAGCCATCCGGTTGGCTGCATCCGTTTCTCAGGCACAGGGATCTTAATTCTACCACTTAGGTATGCGCCGGTTATGGAATTTTTATTCTCCATAATCTCTTTTGCATTACCCTGAGCCACCACTTTACCGCCATGCTCGCCAGCACCCGGGCCGATATCCACAATATAATCTGCTGCCAGCATCGTATCTTCATCATGCTCTACAACGATCACAGAATTACCCAGATCGCGCAAATGGCGCAATGTGCCCAACAACTTGTCATTATCTCGCTGATGCAGCCCGATGCTCGGTTCATCCAGAATATAAGCAACCCCAACCAGGCCGGAGCCGATCTGCGTTGCCAGCCGAATCCGCTGTGCCTCTCCACCAGAAAGGCTTCCAGTTGTGCGGGCCAATGTCAGGTAATTCAGACCTACGTCCATTAAAAATTGGATACGGGCATTGATCTCCTTTAAGATCTGTCCTCCAATCATCTGTTGCTGCTTACTCAACTGCAATTGCTTTAAGAATATTTGCAATTTTTCGATGGACATGGCCGTTACTTCAGAGATATTCTTATCTCCTACCGTAACCGCCAATGCTCCTGGCTTCAATCTCTGTCCGCCACACTCATGACATGGTGTGATACACATGAATTCTTCATATTCTGCCTTCATAGTCTCTGAAGAAGTCTCTCGATACCGCCGTTCCACATTGCGGATCAGTCCCTCGAACGCAACATCATAGACTCCTTCACCCCTCTGTCCGCGATAATGTACCTTAAGTTCTTTCCCGCCGGTTCCGTGAATCAGGACATCTTGAATCTTCTTTGGATATTCCTTAAATGGCGTATCCAGAGAAAAATCATATTCTTTACTCAGCGCATCCAGAATCGCATAAGTGAAACTCTTCTTATCCGTACAGGACTGCCATCCCATGACAGCGATTGCCCCTTCGCTGATGCTAAGATTCTTGTCTGGAATCATCAGATCTTCATCGAATTCCATCTTATATCCCAATCCAAAACACTCTGGGCATGCACCGAAGGGATTATTGAACGAAAAACTTCTCGGTTCAATCTCATCAATGCTGATACCACAGTCCGGACAAGAAAAACTCTGGCTGAAATTCATCGGCTCACCACCGATGACATCCACAATCATCAGTCCCTCCGCAAGTGCCAGAACATTCTCAATAGAATCTGTCAGCCGCTGCTCAATTCCTTCTTTTACGACCAGTCGGTCTACAATAATCTCGATATTATGCTTGATATTTTTATCCAGAGTAATCTCTTCCGACAATTCATAGAGATTGCCATCCACCCTCACACGGACATAACCGCTTTTTTTCGCGCGTTCAAATAATTTGGCATGGGTTCCTTTTCTTCCTCTTACGACCGGCGCCAACAGCTGTATCTTCGTCCGCTCCGGCAATTCCAGAATCTGATCTACCATCTGATCTACCGTCTGCTTCTTAATCTCTTTACCACATTTTGGGCAATGTGGAATACCGATTCTTGCATACAGCAATCGAAAATAATCATAGATCTCTGTGACCGTTCCCACCGTTGAACGCGGATTCCTGTTCGTAGACTTCTGATCAATGGAAATCGCCGGGGACAGTCCTTCAATGCTCTCTACATCTGGCTTCTCCATCTGTCCCAGGAATTGCCTTGCATAAGATGACAAGGATTCCATATATCTTCTCTGCCCTTCCGCGTAAATAGTGTCAAACGCAAGAGATGATTTCCCGGAGCCGCTGAGTCCCGTCAATACCACCAACTCATTTCTTGGAATATCCAGATCAATATTCTTCAGATTATGCTCATTGGCACCTCGTATTCTTATATATTGCTTCTTATCATTGTTCTTCGACATTGTTCTATCCCTTTCACATCTGCTGCAGCTGTTGCTTCAGTTCTACAATCTTATCTCTTAATTCTGCGGCAGCTTCAAAATTCAATTCTGTTGCAGCCTTCTTCATCTGTTTACTCAATTCCTTGATTAACTTCTCAAGTTCCTTTTCACTCATAGACTCCGGATCTTTTTCCATCCGAAGCTCTTCTGCAGCGACCTTCTTCGATACTGCGATCAGATCACGTACACTCTTCTGAATGGTCTTCGGAGTAATCCCATGCTCCTCATTGTACGCCATCTGTACCTTGCGGCGGCGCTCTGTCTCATCGATTGCCTGACGCATGGAATCTGTCATCACATCCGCATACATGATAACATGTCCTTCTGCATTTCGCGCCGCACGCCCAATTGTCTGAATCAAAGACGTTGCCGAACGTAAGAACCCTTCCTTATCGGCATCCAGAATCGCCACCAGGGTAATCTCTGGAATATCCAGACCTTCTCTCAAAAGATTGATTCCCACCAGCACGTCAAAGACATCCAGACGCATATCCCGAACGATCTCCGTCCGTTCCAATGTATCCACATCCGAATGCAGATAACGTACACGGATGCCCAATTCTCGCATATAATCCGTCAGATCCTCTGCCATTCGCTTCGTCAATGTCGTAATCAATATCTTATTCTTCTTGGCGATCTCCTTATTGACCTCACTTACCAGATCGTCAATCTGGCCTTCCACCGGGCGCACTTCCACCTCAGGATCTAATAGCCCTGTCGGACGGATGACCTGCTCAGCTCTAAGCAGTTCATGCTGTTCCTCATAAGGTCCGGGAGTCGCTGATACAAATAGTACCTGATCAATCTTACCTTCAAATTCTTCAAAATTCAAGGGGCGATTGTCTTTTGCCGACGGCAGACGGAATCCATATTCTACCAACGTAGACTTTCTGGACTGATCACCATGGAACATACCTCCAATCTGCGGCACTGTCTTATGCGACTCATCAATCATCATGATAAAATCATCCGGGAAATAATCTATCAACGTATGTGGCGGCTGTCCCGGTGCCAGTCCCGTCAAATGTCTTGAATAATTCTCTATTCCTGAACAAAAACCGGTCTCCCGCATCATCTCGATATCAAAATTCGTCCGCTCAGAGATTCTCTGAGCTTCCAGAAGCTTCCCTTCACTCTTAAAGAATCGGATCTGCTCCTCCAGTTCTTCTTCAATCCCCTGAATCGCCCGTTCCATATTCTCTTTCGACACTACATAGTGGGAAGCAGGAAAGATGGCGATATGACTCAGTTCATTCTTAATCTCTCCCGTTAATACATCAACCTCAGTGATCCGGTCAATCTCATCTCCAAAGAATTCAACCCGCACCACATATTCCTCAGATCCTGCCGGAAACACCTCCAATACATCCCCATGAACCCGGAATGTGCCGCGCTTAAAGTCCATCTCATTACGATCATATTGTATATCGATCAACTTGCGGATAACTTCATCACGATCCTTGATCATACCCGGACGCAGGGAAATGACCATGTTCTGATAATCAATCGGCGAACCCAGACCATAGATGCAAGATACGCTGGCCACGATAATCACATCCCGCCGCTCCGATAACGCTGCCGTGGCAGAATGGCGAAGCTTGTCTATCTCATCGTTGATGGATGAGTCCTTGGCAATGTAAGTATCAGAGGAAGGGACATAAGCCTCCGGCTGGTAATAATCATAGTAGGACACAAAATACTCCACCGCATTGTTCGGGAAGAACTCCTTGAATTCACCGTAGAGCTGTGCAGCAAGGGTCTTGTTATGCGCTATGATAAGCGTTGGTTTATTTAATTGTTGGATAACATTTGCCATCGTGAAGGTCTTACCGGAACCGGTGACACCAAGAAGCGTCTGGCACTGGTTACCTTCTTTAAAACCTTTTACTAACTGCTCAATCGCCTGCGGCTGATCGCCGGTCGGCTTGTATTCAGAATGTAATTCAAAACATTTTTGTGCATCTTGCATAAAAACACCTCTTAAAATCTATAGTATAAAAAATTTATCCATCAGCCAAAAATTCATGTAATTATTGTAAATTCATCTAGTTAATACTCCAAATTAACCCTTTACTCGAATTTAAGAACTCAAAAGTTAACATATGTATTGAAAACAAACATTATTCCGATTCAAATGTTGAATTTTTTGACGATTCGACAATTTTGTTCAATAAATTATCCACACACTGAATTGGCTACACACGTGTAGCCAATTCAAATACATCTAATGGCTTTCGCATTTTTTTGAAATAATTTTAATCC
>NZ_JAFBIX010000032.1 GCF_021531895.1 Faecalicatena contorta
TTTCACTTTTTTCATTCCAAAGGAAAAAACGCCATGAAAATATGACAAAATGGCAAACCCGCCAGGCCCTGTATTTATTGGGCTTGACGGGTATTTTATACTTATTTTCTTGCAAAAGTCAGGATATAGACAAAAAAATAAAGAGGAAATCACATTTTTTTGTTGATTTCCTCAAGTTTATTTTCATTTATCCATTTTTTTGTCATGTACATAGTGACGAAAAGTTATTTTTCTCGTTTTCTTTTTTCCATCTCGTTCTTAAATAGATGCCTGATAAAGAATTGTCCCAGCCATCCTTGCCCAAAACCGGTTTGTTTCACAGGTGTGTTTTTCTTTCCAAGTCCTACCCATAAGCGCGCATCCAAAAGGGATCTGTTCTTTATAATAAATGTTTCCTGAAGAGGTGAGGAAAGTGTTGCAAGAATACAATCCACTTCTCCTCCATTGATTGCATTGACCAGCATATCATCCGCACGATTTTGTGCAGATACTTTTGCCATACCTATAATCTGTGTACCCCCATAATGGCGTTGAAGATAATTATACATCTCCTGTCCTTCTTCTTCTGATTCCACCAAAAGATAGACTCTTTTATGATTCTTGTGGAGATATCTCATAAACATTTTTAAGAAAACTTGACCTTCTGTTTCCTGTAAAAACTTACGGTCTGTAATATCTGCCGCCTCAAGGATCGTCTTATCTCCAGCCAAAACCAGATCAAACTTACTGACAGCTTCTTTGACTGACGGCATGTCATCGACCTGCATCAATCCTTCCACTGTTGCGGTCTCAATTACACTGACCGGCTCTGTTTCCAGGTAAGACATTGCTTTTTTCATTGCTTCTTTTGCTGAACATTGATCTATATCTACATCTAAAACTCTAATCTTACTGTCCATATTTTCACCTGCATAAATTACTTCCAGTTTTTCGATTATAGCAAATGGATATTCTCTTTTCAACCTTTATGTCCAAATGTTCACACTTGTTAATATTTTTGTCATTTTTTCCCTGTCTCTTTTTTCTTTTTTGTCATCAATCCGCCAATTTTCCCTGTTTCTTTTGAAGAAAGTGATTTCCACCCTTCTTCCATGACTTTATCCAACAATCCCAATTCTTCTGCTATCTCATATTTTAATTTTTCATCTTGCGTCAGCTCATCAAGTCGAATACTTTTCTTCTTTTCTTCCATATCCATGCATACCCCTTTCATTTTTCATAAGTATTGACCTGTTTTCTTTAGAATATACTGGAAGGAAGTCCAAACTTTTACCAAAAAGAAAACGTCTCTCCTCAGAAAGACGTTTTCCATCCCTTAATAATTGGCCGGTTCATCCGGAATGATAATTGCCGCAATAAAATATGCCAGAATTCCTGTTCCTGTACATGCAAAAAGTACCAATGCCAGTCGGATTAATGTGGGATCTATATTAAAATATTCTGCAATTCCTCCACATACTCCACAGATCATTCTGTTTTTTCTTGAACGGTATAACTTTTTAGGTTCCATACTCATATCCTCCTTTATTCTTCATGATGCATTTCTTCAAATTCAACAGTAACGTTTCCAACACCACATTCAATCTGCATCTCCTTATTTGCTCCGTTATCAATCCGTTTTTCTACTGACAGACCAGAATAACTGTTTTCACCGCAAATAATTTCTCCAATGCCACATTCAATATCATAATTAAATTCATGTTCTTCCCCCTCTGCAGTGTACTGAATCTCACCAACACCGCATTCAATCTCCATATCTAGATCCGCACTTCCTCTGGCAGTCAGAGAACCAGTATCACAATTAAGATCAACCTTCGCAGCTGAAAAATGATCAATCTCTGCCTCACCGGCACCAACATCTACCGAAAAACTTTCTGCGCATACATCTTCCACATATAATGTTCCCGCGCCAATATCCAGAGAGACTTCACCCAGTTTTGCTTCTTTTGGGAGATAGATTCGAATTGTGCCAATTCCAATATGATTGATATGTGTCAGATTCTTTTTTGTACTTAGTTTTAGTTCATTATTCTCCATATAACATCGAAAGCCCAATTTTTCACTGATTCCGTCTGTCTCTACGATTATATCTTCACTGTCCGATGTCAGGACCTCTACTTCACCTGCAAATATCTCTGCATTTATTTTTCTTACTTCATGGAAAGATTGATGAATGTCTTCCGCAATATATTCTCCTGCATCTTCTGATTCATCATCCCAATGAATCACTCCAAACCCAATTCCATTCGGGAATCTACTATGCAATGCCTCTGTCGTAACTCCAAGCCCCCATGCCGCCACGCAACATGCCAGACCTATCCCGGCAGTCACTCCGCACACGATCCAGAATATCTTCCAGCCACGTCTCATCGTTACGCCACCACCCTTCTATGAAATGGTTTTCTGCAAAGCCATACAATTCCTCTACAGATTCCTGGGAACACAATAATACAAAGTCTGACACTTGCCACTGTTGCTATCACTCCAAGAACAGACAGAATCAATCCTGTTCCAATAAGAGCAAGGCCAATCGCTAATTCCGGAATAAGATTAATGATTCCCACACAGAAGACAGATACTCCTGCAATCACAACTGCAATAGAGGCAATAACAAGTGCTACAAATACTGCAAATAACACAACTACACATCCAATAATCAATGCTGCTATTCCCAACGCAACGGGGATAATAACTGGACCCGCCATAAGAATGATTGCAATAATTAATATAATTTTTAATATTTTGCTGGTTCTCGGCGGACGTTGTTCTTCATAGCTTTGATAGCCGCCACGATACTCCTCTTGAGATTCTTTATGACTCTCACGTTCTGTCGGCATATTCTTCTGCTCATATCTTGCATCCGTATATCCATTTTCAGTATACTCGCCGGCATCCTGGAAATCTCCTCTCAAATCGGCTTTGATATTGGCTGCGACAGTTGCCGGTTCTCCCAGTTCCTCAATAACCTGTTGTTCATTCTCTTCTCCGGCATCATCAAAATAGTCATTATAATACTGCATCGCTTCTTTTCGTTCCTCCACAGGTACATCCTGTAATAATGAAGCTAATTCTGTCATAAACTCTATGCGATTCATGCAGTTACACCTCCCTCAAACAATTCATTGATTTTTCCAGAATAATTTTTCCATTCTGTCCGATACAAATTCAACTGCACCATTCCTTTTTCTGTCACTTTATAGTATCGCCTGTTCCGGCCATCAAACTGCCGGTCATATACTTCCAGACATTCATCCTTCTGCAGTCTTCTCAGCACCGGATATAAAGTTGACTCCGATACTTCGATCGTCTTTCTTACATCCTGAGTAATCTTATACCCATAAGTTCCTTCCTTCTCTCTCGAAACAACCGCCAAAACGATTGCATCCAGGAGAGCAGCTCCGGTGTTAAATACCATATTCTCACTCCTTTGCTGGAATTTATAATATTATTTATAAATACAATATTATTTTTATGCCTATATTATATGCTGTATAATATAGTTTGTCAACACATATTGTGTGGAAAGTGTTAAAAAAGCAGGATAAAATTCTCATGCGAAATTTTATCCTGCTTTTTTTATGGATTCTTAGCGAAAGACATCTGAAACCATCTGCCCAGCTCCACTCCTCACCGTACTCTCTCTACACTTCCTCCTACACAACGATTTCCTTCTTCATCGTAAAGGAATAGATGATCTTCTCTTTCACTTTTTTTTGCGTCATCTGCTCCAATGCTTTTGCATAATAATCGAGCTGCGCATGGTATTTCTCAGCCAGTTCGTCTGGACTGCAGATCTTATCTGTCTTGTAATCCAATACAACAAGACCATCATCTTCTTCAAAATACGCATCAATAATCCCCTGAACAAGGATTAACTCCCCCTCCTCCTCTTCCGGATAAATCTCTCGGGCATCTACTCCGAGGACAAAAGGCTGTTCTTTCCACAGATGCCCCAGCTCAGCGGCTTTTTTCATCCGCTGCCCCACACTGCATTCCAGAAATCCTTTTATGTCCACAGTCCGGATACATGCCGCCATATCTTGTCCCAGCTTTCCGTCTGCTACATAAGCATCCATTGCAGATTGTAACGTTAATGTATCGTAAGATTTCGACAGATCCAGAAGCTCCATCACCCGATGGTATGCCGTACCACGCGAAGCACCCGTTAACTCCTCTTTTTCCTGCAAAAATCTAGGCACAAGAGGCACGACTTCCGGTTCCTCATAAAGAAGTTCTCCTGATTCATCCAACTCTTCTCCGAGACTTTCCTTTAGATAGCTTCTCTTTTTTAATTCTGACACTGTAAATTTCAGCTTTTGCTGTCGGCTGTCCATATATGGATACTGATAACTGAACTGTTCCCGCAATATCTTATGAACATCCTCTTCATAGATTTTCTGAGTATCCCAGTTTTCCAATATGGTTCTGGTAAGTCTTCCAGCCGTTTCTTCTTCCACCTCGTTCCGTACAATATCCTCAATTGTTAAGATTCGCATCTCCATTGGAACATCTGATCCCAGACGCTGCATAGCAGGAAGAATCCAATCCCAATAAGTTACTGCTTTACTTAATCTTTCGAATGACAACGTATCTTCTTTCTGCTCAGTCACTATCTTATACCCTGCCATTTTCTTTTCCAGATTCGAGATAGTTCCCGTAAGAATCAATTTTTCCTTTGCTCGAGTAAGTGCCACATACAAGACCCTTAATTCTTCTCCCAGACTGTCTAAGGCTTCTTCTTTCTGTATTACTTTTTTTATGATACTCGGGCTTTTGGTTCTTGCCGCAAGATCAACAGCATCCAGTCCCACCCCCATCTTGGCATGGAGTGACACGCTGCTTCGTGCATCCTGCATATTAAATTTCTTTCCTAAGCCAGCTACAAACACGACAGGGAATTCCAGTCCTTTGCTTTTGTGGATGGTCATTACACGGACGGTATCTGACTGCTCATCCTCAATACTTGCCTCTCCATAATCCACATCATATTTTTGAAGCTGCTCAATATAACGGACAAAATGAAACAATCCTTTATAGCTAGTGGCTTCAAAAGCTCTTGCTTTCTCAACCAGCATCTCCAGATTCGCCCTTCTTTGTTCTCCTCCGGGCATTGATGATACATAATCACCATAACCAGTCTCTTCGAGAATCTTCCACAAAAGTTCATGCATAGGTGTATACGGCAGAATAGACCTGAATTCATCCATCTTCTTCAGACATTTTTCAAGTTTTCCTCGAATCACAGAATCTTTTCCCTCAGCACAATAAGATGTAACTGCCTGATGAAAGGAACCATCTCTATATACGCTCTTGATAGATGCCAATTCCATTTCAGTCAGTTCACCGAAAGGAGATCTTAACACTGCTGCCAGAGGAATATCCTGTCTTCGATTATCCAAAACTCTCAGATAATCCAACAGAACACCTATTTCCTGCGTTGCAAAATACCCTTCTCGCGTACCTGCATATGTCGGGATTCCTTGTCGATTCAAAACTTCTGTAAATACATCTGCAAACCCTTTCACACTGCGGGTCAAAATTACAATATCCGAATATCGTACCGGACGAAACTCACCGGTTTTTTTGTCGATCACCTGATGGCTGGCCAACAGTTCTCGAATTCTGCCCGCAATTGCCCGCGCCTCTAATTCTCTCTCTGTTATCCTGGTAACCTCTTTTAACTCGACGTCTGCTCCTTGCCATGATTCCAGATCACTGTCAATCACCAGGACTTCTGTCTTCAGATTCTTACCTTCTTTATAGTCCGCTCCCGCATATAAAGCTGCCTGATCATCATAGGTAATTCCTCCCAGATTACGTACCATAATCTGTCTGAATATAAAATTCACACTGTCCAACACCTCGCGCCTGCTTCGAAAGTTTTTATGAAGATCAACACGCTGAGTCCGACTATCTTCCATACTATAAGTATGAAATTTCTCCATAAAAAGTTCTGGTCTGGACAAACGAAAGCGATAGATGCTCTGCTTCACATCACCTACCATAAATATATTGTAATGTCCCTGAGACACCTTAGAGATGCTGGTCAGTATCGTCTCCTGAATAAAGTTACTGTCTTGATACTCATCAATCATAATCTCAAGAAATTGTTGCTGATATTCTCTGGCAGCTGCTGATGGCAACAAACCATGTTCTGTCTTCTCCGTCAGAATCTGTAGAGCATACTGCTCCATATCCGAGAAATCAATCATATTTTTCGCCCGTTTTTTCTCCTCAAATCGCTCTGCGAATATCTGCACCAATTCCGCAAGTTCCTCCATCGCCGGGCGGCAAAGCTGAATATCCTCCAGGACATCCCTTACATCCTGATAGAAATACTGTCCTTCCAGGTCTTTTACAATCTTTTTTACTTCTTCTCGGATAGATTTTACTTGTTCTATTTTATCTTCTGATACCATCTTGTCTTTGTTGACCGCCAATCGCACCCACTTTACTTCCGAAAATACCTGTGTCATTTTCTCAAATGTGTCAGCAGAGCGCAATTTCTCAATGACCTGACTGTCATTCAAAAGAGTCGTCTCATATACCGCTGGTCCATCTGCAGTCTGGCAAATTGCGATTCCCTGCTCCAATAATTTCATAGCTTCTTCCAGATAGCTTCTTGTATTCTTCATTGCGAAACAAATATAATCACATTCTTCCAGTTCCTGAAGATCTTCTATCTGATAAGCTTTTACACATTTTTCTATCCACTCTTTGGCATCTGGATAACTTCTGGAAAATTCATAAATCTTCAAGATCAGCTCTTCTATCTTCTTATCACTTTTGCCTCCTCCATATGCCAAAGAAAAATCCAAAAATCTCTGATTTCCTTGCTGATATTTTTCTTCCAGAATCTCTTTTACAACATCCTGACGAAGTAATTTCAGCTCTCCTTCTTCTCCAATGCGAAATCCAGGATCCAGATTAATCACATGAAAATGATCTCGGATCACAGACAGACAAAAGCTGTGTATCGTAGTAATATGAGCATTGTGAATCAAAGTTGCCTGTTGCTTTAGATGTTCATTCTCTGGAAATTCATCCAGTTTTTTTTCTATCGCATTTCTAATTCTTTCTTTCATCTCAGCTGCTGCCGCTTCCGTAAATGTTACGATCAACAGTTGATCAACATCTATCGGATTCACATCTGCTGTCAGCATCGTAATAATGCGTTCTACCAAAACCGCTGTTTTACCAGAGCCAGCCGCTGCTGAGACAAGGATATTCCGATTTCTCAGATCAATCACTTTTTGCTGTTCTTCCGTCCATGTCACGCCCATGATCTATTCCTCTCCTTCCCACTCTTTTGTCTCTGCTTTCATCGCAGCAATTGCTTCTTCCTGAGTCATTTTCCCTATCTCACGATATGCATATCCTTGTATCTTCGTATCAAAACCACAGACATGCTTATATTTACAGTAATCACAGCCCGTCTCCTGACCTCTGCGATAAGGCGACACATCCGTGTTGCCTTCCAGTATCTGTCTCTTTGTCTTTTCTATCTTCTGGACAGCATGATGCATCATAATCTGAAATTCTTCCTCAGATACCGCTTTGGAACTTTTCGCAAGGCTCCCATTCTTGTTATATTTTACCGGAACAGCAAGCGATTCTCCATTTTTCTTACGATCCAGATGCTCTAACGTATCGCCACTTAGGTTTATCATGCCATCTGGTTTTAATTCTTTCAAAAGTGCATCTTCGATTTCTTCTTTCTTCTGCTTTTCTACCAATGGATCCTGAATCCGATAATAGAACACACCCGATGGGATTACTTCTTTTCCCGGATGCTTTTGGGTTTCCATCTTTACAGCGGCATCCATATAGACCATCAATTGTAGCTGAAGGCCATGATACAACGATACGATATCAAAAGCCTGACTTCCGGTCTTATAGTCCACTACTTTCACATAGACTTTCTCTTGATCCTCGCAGGTATCTATCCGGTCAATTTTTCCATTGGCAAATCGGAACTCATAAGCGGACGGCCGAAAATCTCCGGCCTCCAATTGCTTTGTCAATGCCCATATCGTTCGTTCCAGCATTCGTTTTATACGGACAATCATATATTCATCTCTGGAAGAACTATAGAGAACAGAATTCCCGTAATCAGTAATTGCTTCTTCCACACTTTCTTCTATATAATACTTCTGTTCATCTTCTGATAAACATACCCAGTCCTTATGTCCTCTCTCCACTTTTTGTGAATACTTCTCCAACGCACTATGACATATATTTCCGAGATCTACTGCCTGAAACTCATACTGCTGTCGTTCCCGTAAGTTCAAACCATATGTAAGAAAATGTGCAAATGCACAGGCCGAGAACCGCTCCATTCTTGTAATACTTGTCTCAAAATTCTCCCCATACAGTCTTTTTGCAACTTCTTCCGTCAATCCATCCATCGGACGCTGATAATATCCAGCATTCAATAAGCTTTCTACCTTCTCGTGCCACTTTGGATTTCTCCTATACCAAGAATACAATTCTTTCCAGGTATCATCCATGCCATTTCCTGTTCCCTGCATTCCCCGGATGATACAATCCAGCCCCATTTTTTCTGTAAACTCTCGCTGTTTTAACTCTTTTTCTTCTTCATCCTGAAGCTTCATAAGAGGAAATATTCTACGCAATTCCTGTATCAGATAAGAAGGGCGGATACTTTTCCCATCGGAAGATACTTTACTATAATAGACTTCCAATTTATCAGAGGGTTTCGTCAGGTTCATATATAGATAAAACTTCTGAATATAAGCTTTTTCTTTTCCTCCAGGCGATAATGCCAACTTCTCTCGTTGAAAACTCTCTCGATCACGTTCAGATAATAACCCTGTCTGCAACAATGCACCCGGGAGCTGCGTATCATTTGCCCCCAGGAAAAATAATGCTTTGATATCTTTTAACCTGGTACGCTCCACATCACCGGCTACAACCTGATCTATACTCGGAGGAATCACCCCTACTCTTGCTTCCTCCAGACCGGCATCCAGCAATTCACAGTATTCCTTCAAACTTACTGGCTCATCCCCCAGCAATTCCACAAACTTATCAAAGAGCTCCACTACTATCCGATATACCTGTGCATATTCTTTTGCCAAAGCCAGCTCTCCCATCGCCTGAAATTCTTCTTCTTGCTTTTTTAGGCGCAGCTGCAGTTCTTCACGGACCATGAACTCATACACCGCCAAGGTAATATCCTTTACCGTTTTCTTTCGTTGCTTTAACACAAACATTAATGCATCTGTCTTCTCCACCAAAAGGACGCGAAAATGATTCATACGTTCCAGTTCTTCTTCCGTCATACCTTTCAGACGACGTACCCATTTTTCCTGCCACTTCTTATACCCTTTGATTCCCAGGCCAATCACATAGTTCTCTAATTCATCAATCTCATCACAGGTAAATCCTGCCAGATTCGTGCGCAAGAACCGAAAAACACTTTCGTAGGAGAAATTCTGTTCCGCCATATTCAAAAGGCTTCGAATATACTCCACAAAAGAATTCAAAAGGATACTTCTCTTATGATCCATAAATACCGGTATCTCATACAGTTCAAACGCCCGCTCCAGATAATCCCCGTACACATCCATATTGCTTACGATGACTCCAATATCTCGGTAACGATATCCCTTTCGTCTGACCAGCGCCCGGATATCTCCTGCCAGAGCAAGTGCTTCTTCTTTCGGATTTCTTGCAACATGAATTCCTATCGAATCCTGTTCTTTTCTAAATGTATCTTTCCCATAACGGAACAAGTTCCGTTCCAAAAACGCAAGAGCATCATTTTCACGGAAACGATAAGCCGGCTTTTCATACTTACAGATTGGTTCTTCAATCGGAATTTTCTCCTCTTGAGCTAACTGAATCATCGTAGTAACCGTATGTTTACTCAGTGCAAACAACTGATATGGGTGCTGATAGACATATGGATTTTCACGGTCATCCATCGTAACTGTCACTATCACTTTACGGCAATGCCTGAGCAGTTCCAATATCAAACGATTCTGTACCGGTGTAAATCCCGTGAATCCATCTAACACGATCATACTATTCTTTAATATATCTGATCTGCAGATTACCTTACTCAGAGCATCTAAAAGTTCCTCTTTGGTAATGTATTTTTTCTCCAGATATTCTGAGAATCCACGATATAGAATCTGGATATCTTTTAACTTATAATAAAGTCTCGACTGCTCACCTGCCGTCTCCATTACCCGTTCCAGCTCTTCTTCGCCAATGTCATATTGTGTAAACTCTGAGATAACAGACTTTACTTCACTGATATATCCCAGTTTTTTCATATTACCTCTTAGAACGCATAATTCATTCTCGTAATCTCCCGCAATCTTTCGCAGAATTAGATTCTTTCCCTCATCATCCAATACCGGAAGGGGCTCTCCACCTGTCTCCTCAAACACTCGATATGCAAGACGTCCAAAACTCAGGACATCAATATTCATAATTCCATGACATGGATGCATCGTCACCAGATCCTTCTGTGTCTGCATAGTAAACTGCTCCGGCACCAGAACAATGTAATTTCGTTCCGGATATCTCCGGGCTTCTTCAATAACGTACTGATATAAATCATGTGATTTTCCAGAGCCAGAAGGCCCAAATACAAATTGCAAAGACATCCTTGTCCCTCCCTGAATTGCTATTGTGCTTATTATATCACACTTGTATCAGTGATGCACGGCAATAGAAAAGGCCTGCCGGACAGATGCCAGACAGACCCTACTATCTTCATATATTCTATATTATAAACTTCTTAATTTTTCCGCGAATTCATTACTTAATGTAATCTTTGCTACATAGAATACATCTCCAGTCATATAGACATTCCAGTCATCTTCGATCTCAACCTGAAGATCTCCGCCTGGCATATGAACAATCACTTTATTGTTCGTCATGCCCAGCTTATATGCAACTCCCGCTGCCGCGCAGGCACCTGTTCCTGATGCCAGTGTATAACCGGCGCCTCTTTCATAGATTTCAATAGAGACATGTTCTTTATCAACAACTTTCATAATCTGCGTATTCACACGATTTGGAAAATATCTTGCAATCTCAGCGTAATCTCCGATCTTGCAAACCAACGGCTTAGATATCTCACGCATTGGAATGACACAATGTGGATTTCCGATGGAGACACAAGTGACTGGATATAATGTTCTTCCAAATACCATATCTTCATTGATTACTTCTCGACGCTCCCCTGTAACTGGGATATCATCACTCCAAAAAGATAATTTTCCCATTGACACACGCAGACGGCTGCCGTCTTCATTCAGGAAAGTCACCTCCACTGGTCCATTGCCTGTGTAGAGTTTGAAGTTTTTCTTCTGCACATAACTTGCATCTTTCAGATATTTTGCAAAAATACGAACACCATTACCACTGGTCTCAGATTCACTTCCGTCTGGATTCCATACCTTTACATACATGCCATCTTCTTTTAAGATTGGTCCCTCCAGGACACCGTCAGAGCCCAGTCCCGCATTACGGTCACAAATCATCTTTACATTTTCCGGTGTCAATTCCAATTCATTTTTATTTGGATCAAATACAACATAATCATTTCCCAACCCATGATAACGTTCCAATACAACTTTCATAACATACCTCCATCTTTTTTTACGGGAGTTTTCCCCAAGTCGTTCTAAGGACATCATATCAGGCATTTTTTCCCTTTTCAACGTAATTAGTGCTTATTATATTGCAAATAATGCTCTCTTCATATATGATAATGAAAGAGGTGATTTTCATGGGACAATATATAAAAAAAGGATACCTGAACAGTGAATTCAGACTATTCCACCTGACTGATCAAGAAACTCGTGAAGTAAAATACCATTATCATGATTTTGATAAGATTACCATCTTTATCAAAGGACACGTTATTTATACGATTGAAGGAAAATCTTATGAATTGTCTCCTTATGACATTGTTCTGGTCCGACACAATGACATACATCGTCTGGTTGTAGATAATTCCCAGATCTATGAACGAATCATTGTCTATATCTCACCAAATTTTATGAACGCATACAAAACAGATTCTTATGATTTAAGTTATTGCTTTCAAAAAGCAGAAGAAGAGCATTCCAATGTATTAAGAATTCCTTCCTTAAAAAACAGTTCTTTATTCCAGTCAATCACACGATTAGAAAAATCTTTTTCCGATGACGGATACGCTTCCGATCTTTATCGCCAAGTCCTCTTTCTGGAGTTTATGATACATCTGAACCGTGCTGCAAGAAAAAATCGTCTGGAATTCATTGATACAGATAACTGTAATACCAAAATTCTGGACATCCTGCAATATATTAACGAAAATCTAAACCATGATCTGAACATCGATATCCTTTCAGATCATTTTTACATCAGTAAATACTATATGATGAGACTATTCAAGCAGGAAACCGGTTACACTCTTGGACACTATATTTCCCAAAAACGGCTCCTGCTTGCAAAAGAATTAATACTAACCGGTGTGTCAGGCACACAGGCTTGCTTTGATTGTGGCTTTAAAGATTATTCTACATTTTCCAGAGCTTACAAGAAGTTCTTCCATGAATCGCCACGCGAGACCGGGACTTTACTTTGAAGTTCTAACTTTATCATAGATTTCTACCGGTACAAAGGCTCTTACAAATATTCCATCATCCCGGTAATCTTCTTGCTGTAATTCACCGTATTTACGGATCAACTGAATCTTCCCTGCCTCCTGGTAGGAATACAGATTCTCAATTGCAACTTTCTGTTCACGCAGAACTGCCTCGATTGTTTGAAGCAGTTCTGAAATTCCATCTTTCATCTTTGCAGATATCTTTACGGTATAATCTGCATGAAAATCTCGAATGATCTGTTGATTTCCAGCTTTATCCATCTTATTAAATATGGTGATAACTGGTTTGTCAGTAACCTCCAGATTCTTAAGCGTCTCATATACAATAAACATCTGTTCATCCATCTGCGGATTCGCCATATCAACCACATGCAGAATCAGATCTGCATATTTAGCCTCTTCCAGTGTACTGCGAAATGCTTCAATCAGATGATGAGGAAGCTTTCGGATAAAACCGACGGTATCTGTCAAAAGAATCTCCTGCCCACTTGGCAATTTCAATCCACGGGTCGTTGGATCCAAAGTAGCGAACAGCTTATCCTCAGCCAGAATACCTGCTCCTGTCAATGAATTCAGTAGTGTAGACTTTCCTGCATTCGTATATCCTACAATAGCAGCGACCGGAATTCGATTCCGGTTCCTCTGTTCTCGTGTAACCTCCCTATGACGTTTTACATCTTTCAATTCTCTGTTCAACTGGGCGATCCTACTCTTTATCAGTCTTCGATCCATCTCCAGTTTCTTCTCTCCTGGTCCTCTGGTGCCAATTCCTCCTCCAAGACGAGACATCGCTGTTCCGAAACCAGTCAATCTAGATTGACGATACTTTAATTGTGCCAGTTCTACCTGAATCTTACCTTCACTGGTAGATGCTCTGGAAGCAAAAATATCCAGAATCACCAGCGTACGATCCATTACTTTCGTATCCAACTCATCCTGAAGATTTTTCATCTGTGCCGGCGAAAGTTCATCATCACAAATAATACCTGTTGCGTCCAACTCCCACAACAGGTCTTTTAACTCTTCAATCTTTCCTTTTCCGATATACGTTCCCGGATGCATCTGCTCTCTGTTCTGAATTACTGTTCCAACAGTTTCTGCCCCTGCAGTTGCTGCCAGCTCCTTTAATTCATCCAGTGATTTCTGCGTGTCATCCTGATCCGACAGACTGACTCCTACTAAGATTACCCGCTCGGTTACTTTATCTAATTCAATCATCTTCTCTTTCCTTACCGTGTCTCCAGAAATTCCAGTTCTTTCTGCGCATTCTGATCGTCAGGATAATCATTCAGATATTCCTTCAGCTTCACTTTTGCACTTTCCCAGTCCTCTGCCTGTTCATATGCAACAATTACATTATACTGCATCTCCTGCTTCAGTTCCTCGCTGATATCTTCCTGACCAAGACCGAGACGGAAATAATTAATTGCTGAATCCGGATCTTCTAATTTCAGTTCACAGATTCCAATAAAATTATAAATCGTTCCTGTCTTCTGCGCATTGTTTTCCAGTGCACTTTCAAAAGCATCGCGTGCTCCTTCAAAATCCTCTTGTTCCCATTTGGCAATCCCGATTCCTCTGTAGGCATCCCCCACATTCACCTCTTTTTCAATTGCCTCTTCAAATTGTTCTATCGCCTCTTCATACTGCCCATTTTCCAGATATTCTATTCCTTCTTCCGAAGGATTTTTCCCGCATCCGCTGAGACACACTCCCAAAAGTAAAACGGACAGTACTACCCTTATACGCTTCATACTTCCTCCTATACGTTATATCTTGCTACCCACGCAGCATTTAAAATAGCAGCAAACATTACTCCAACTTCTGCCAATATTGCTTCCCACATACCAAAATAGCCAATAATGGCAAGAATCAAAATCAATCCCTTAACAACCAATGCAAAAGTAATATTCTGGTTTACTACTCTTAATGTCTCTCTGGATATCTTAATTGCATCTATAATTCTTGGAAGTTCATCTTCCATCAATACGATATCAGCTGCCTCAATCGCTGCCGCCGAACCTAACGCTCCCATGGCAATTCCCACATCCGCTCTCGCAAGAACTGGCGCGTCATTGATTCCATCACCTACACATACCAGCCTCTCGGTTCCATCCTGAATACGCAGGAAATCTTCTACCTGCTCCAGCTTATCTTCCGGCATCAAGTCTGCATATGCATAATCCATCTCCAATTCTTTTGCCACTTGTATACTTCCGCTCTTCGTATCGCCAGTCAACATGACCAATACCGCCTTACATTTTTCCTTCAAATATTTAAGTGTATCCACGGCATCTTCTTTTATAGTATCCGCAATAACAATGTATCCCGCATATTTCTTTCCGACAGCTACATAGATAACAGTTCCCGGCTGACTGACATCATCACAAAGTATCTGCTGCTTCTCCATCAGCCTGTTATTTCCAACATAGACGCGCTCTCCTTCGAATGTCGCATTGACACCATATCCTGGTATCTCTCGCATTCTATATACTTTATTCTCTGCTATCTCTTTCCCATAGGCTTCCCTCAGTGACTGTGCAATCGGATGATTAGAGTGGCACTCAACATGTGCGGCGATCCTAAGGAGTTCCTCGTTCGGCATTCCAATTGCCTTGACTTCCTTCACCTGAAAGACACCTTCCGTCAGGGTCCCTGTCTTATCAAAAATAAATGTATCAGCCTTTGCCAGATCTTCCAGGAAATTACCGCCCTTCATTACAATTCCATGGCGTGCAGCCGTTACGATTCCTCCAAGAAATGCAATTGGTACTGACAATACCAATCCACAGGGACAGGCAATCACCAGGAAAATCAATCCGCGGTAAATCCAAGTATCCCAATTTCCATAAGAAAATGTCAGTGACGGATATATCATGACCGCAAAAGCTCCCAACAACATAAGCGGTGTGTAAATTCTGGAGAATCTGGTGATGAAAGTCTCACTCTCTGCCTTTTTATTCTGCGCATCCTCCACCATCTCCATGATTCTGGATACGGTAGAATCCACATATAATTCTAAAACTTTTGCTTCAATCACACCATTCAGATTAATACATCCACTATAAATCTTATCCCCCGGCCATGCAGATTGAGGAATTGCTTCTCCCGTAATTGCCTTCGTATCAATACTCGTAGTGCCTGATGTTATCACAGCATCTACCGGAATACGCTCTCCCGGCTTAATCACAATAATATGTCCCGGCTTCAATGCGGACGGATCTACCTTGAATTCTCTTCCATGAACCTTTCTTGTTGCATATTCTGGACGGATATTAATCAACTCTTCAATATTTTTTTTCGCTCTGTCTCTTGAAAAAGCTTCAAAAATCATTCCCAATTCAAACAAAAGAATTACAAGTACACCTTCTACATACCTTCCAATTCCCAAAGCTCCAATTGTGGCCAAGATTATTAACGTATATTCTGACAGGAACTTTTTCTGCAGCAGATTTTGTTCCAGTTTCTTAAAAGCATCAAACCCTATGATCAGATACGCAATAAGAAACCATATAAATTTTACTCTGTCAGTTAACGTCAGATGTATGGTAGCTTCAATCGCACTCACATACACCAACACCCCTACACTATAAATGATACATCTTTTTTTCAACTTCTCCGTCATATGATATTCCCTTTAATCACTATATGAAAACTACTCCATAATATGTTCCATTCCTTGACTGATAATTGTCTGGATATGATCATCTGCCAGCGAATAATATACGGTCTTTCCTTCTCTGCGGTTCTTCACTAACTTCATCTGTTTCAATATTCGAAGCTGATGGGATATAGCTGACTGCGTCATGCCTAACACCTCGGCAAGATCACAGACACACATCTCAGCCTCCAATAACACACACAAAATCTTAATTCTTGTCGAATCAGCAAATACCTTATAAAAATCTGCCAGTTCTTTTAACAGATCTTCTTCCGGCATCTTGTTCTTCACCATGTAAACTGTATCCGTATGAACACATGTAACTTCGCAACACTCAGCTTCCGTTCTCTTCATACATTCCTTCCTTTCAAAAAATCAGAAACCTTATCAATTAATTATGCCAAATGGCCTCTTCAAATTCAACCATTTGGCATAAAATGAAATTAAAATTAATAATTTTGTAACTATTGTATATCTATTTGATTCGTTCTTTTTGAGTATACAGCACACGAATCGAATTCATCACGCACAACATGGCAACTCCCGTATCCGCAAACACAGCCATCCACATGTTCGCATATCCCATAATTCCTAATATCATAATCAGGAACTTAATAATCAAAGCAAAAGCGACATTCTGCATTGCAATTTTACCAGTTTGTCTGGCAATTTTTACTGCTTCAGGAATTGCATTCATTGATGAAGTCATGAAAACGACATCTGCTGCTTCAATTGCTGCATCTGCGCCATTTCCCATAGCTGCTCCTACATCTGCCCCCGCAAGAACTGGAGCATCATTAATCCCGTCACCTACAAACATAACAGAACCATATTGTTCACGAATCTTCTGTAAATGTTCCAGCTTCTCTTGAGGCAGGAGCTGAGCATGCACTTCATCAATTCCTGTCTTCTTGGCCACAGCTATCGCATTATCCTTCGCATCTCCTGTCAACATTGCTGTCACCAAATTCTGAGACTTCATCCGACTCACAGCATCAGTCGCTTCCTCTTTAATCACATCGGCAACAACCAGATAGCCTGCTAATTTGCCGTCTACGGCGAGCAACACTTCCGTTCCATATATTCCTGCTTCATAATCATTGGTATCTATACCATATAATTCCAACAATCCGCGATTACCGCAAAGCACTGTTCCTTCCGGGAATACTGCACGGATTCCCTTCCCTGATATCTCCTCTGCTTCCAATGGTCTGACAAGCCCCAGTCCTTTTTCTTTCGCTGCTGCCACTATACTGGTTCCAATTGGATGTGTAGAATTCAGCTCACAATCGGCTGCCATCGTCAATATCTGCTTTTCCGTTAATCTTCCCAATGACTCTACTCGCTGAACCACAAAATTTCCCTTGGTAATGGTTCCCGTCTTATCCATGACTACAGCTTTTATATCTTTCAGCGCTTCAATCGCAATTCCGCCTTTAAATAAGATTCCCTGTCTGGATCCAGCCCCAATACCCGAGAAAAAGGCCAGCGGCACACTCAGTACCAATGCACACGGGCAACTGATGACCAGGAATGTAATTGCCGTATAGATCCAGTAATTCCAGTTACCAGTAATCAAGGAAGGAATCACAGCCGTCAATATCGCTGCAAAAACAACAACTGGCGTATAGATTCGGGCGAACCTTGTAATAAAGCGATCAATCTTTGGCTTGCTTGCCGCAGCATTTTCTACCGAATCCAGAATACGTGTCACCATAGATTCACCTAACGGCTTTTGAACTTCCAGCTTCAACACGCCCAGATCATTGACACATCCAGAATATATCTCTTTCCCAGGAAATACACTGACAGGTACCGGTTCTCCAGTAACCGGTGAAGTATCGATCTGACTACGTCCTTCAATAACTTTTCCATCCAAAGGAATACGATCCCCCGGACGAATCAGAATAATATCTCCAACTTTTGCATCCTGTGCCGGAATACTCCTCACTTCGTCTCCCTTGACCAGATTCACGACTTCAGGCCTAAGATCTACCGCCTCCATTATCTGAGACCGACTACGGCTTACTGCAATCTCTTCGAACACTTCTCCCACACGATAGAACAACATAACTCCTACAGCTTCCGCAAAATCTCCGATTGCAAATGCCGCCAGTGTTGCCACACTCATCAGGAAATTCTCATCAAACACGTGTCCTTTTGCCAGATTCCTAACTGCTGTCCAGACAATTTCCAGTCCAAGAATCACATATGCAGCCACAAATACAATACTTACAATCCATGAACCCGGAAGCATATGACTTGCAATTTGACCTGCAATGAACAAAACTGCACCCACGGTAATAGCCAGAATATCCTTCTTATTCTCTTCCAAAGGATTCTCTTTCTTCTTATTCACACTTCGTTCTTCTCTTGGTGTTACGATTACTGCTTCTTCTATCGAAGCACAGATTCTCCTGAATTCTGGCAACAACTTTTCCTGATTATCTGCTGCCACAATCAATTGTTTTGTTGAAAATGTAATCGTTGCCATCTCAACACCTGGAAGCTCACGAATCTGTCGTTCCATCTTAGCTGCACAATTGGCACATCCAAGATTCTCTAAAATATAAACTCTTTTTTCTACCCCTTCCGGCATTGACGGTATCCTTTGCTCTTCTATCTCATGATGGTGGTGCTCATGTCCACAACCACATTCTTCTTCGTGATGATGGTCGTGATGGTGGTGATGCTCACAGCTACATTCTTCCTCATGATGATGCTCGTGCCCACAACTACATTCTTCTTCGTGATGCTGCTCATGTCCGCAACCGCATTCACATACCGTTTCCTTTCTTCTCTCCCGATTCTCCATATCTATATCCTCCTGGCTGGTTAAATCTTTTCATATGAACAATTATTCATATGTTCATATTTAAATATAATCACATTCTGATACTTTTGTCAATATATTTATGCAGAAACGAGATTAACTTTGCGAATTTCATTGCTAGAACAAAGAGTTCTGCGAGCGTAGGGTTTTTACTCTATGGAAACGAAGTTTCCTATAGAATAAAAAACAGAAGCAGGTATATTCCCGCTTCTGTTTTTATTTCCCCATTATTTTACTTTTTTCTTCTTTGCAAGCTTTGCCATCAATTCATTCTCTCCATCAAAGATTCTGGATATACGGAATCTCTTTTGAATAGAGTATGTATCTTCTGAAAACACTTCCGCAAATAATGCTTTTGGATCAGCAACTTCTTTCATTCCTTTTCTCTCGATAGCATCAGTTACGACTGAAACCGTCCCGTTAAATACAATAGAACTTCCTTTTACCGTAGCATTGTCTACTTCAAGCACTTTATAGAAAATGAATTCATTACCGGCTCTTGAACTATAAGTTGGATAATAGATGTACACATCATCATCAACCAGGAAAATACGATAGGTTGAATTAATATAAACATCGTAGATCAAAGACAGCGTGATAATAAAAACTGCAAATATACAGATTGTAAATATCGGAATGCTGTGCACAAATGAATTAGATATAACCCCCGCTACAATAATTGCGACAACGCTCACCCCAAGAACTGTCATCAGGTAACCTCTGCGAACATCCAAAATTGTCTTCGTTTGTTTTAATTCCATATGAAGCCCTCCATTTCGTTTTTGTTCTCACTACCTCTTTTATTATACTCTTTTATCTAATATAAAATCAAGATATTGTAGGAATTTCTACCATCTTGACTGACTTTCTCTGCTATTTTCTACCGCACAGGAGATTGCCTCATTAAATGTCGGATGCGCACGCATTGCATACATTAACTGTGCAGATGTTAATCCATTCGCAATTGCCGTTGCCAATTCTCCAATCATATCCGTTGCACGCTGACACATAAGCTGCGCTCCCAGGAGCACATCACTATCGGCTGCAAATAATACCTTAATGAATCCCTGCTCTTCTTTTGAAATAATGGACTGTCCATTGACATTCATGACGTATTTTCCACAGCGAAGCGGTATCCCCTTCTTTCTTGCCTCTTCTTCAGTAATACCTACAGAAGCAATCTCAGGGTCTGTATACAGACAACTCGGAACAATGGAAATAGACGTGAACAGACAGCTTGGAACCATCTCCACAATCACAGAAGGCTCCACATTATTCATGCGTTCTACTACGTATGTCGCTTGTGCAGAGGCAACATGTGCCAGTTGAATTCCACCAATCACATCTCCGATCGCATAAATTCCAGGGAGATTCGTCATATAGAAATCATCTACAACGATTCTGCCATTTTCTAATTTTATCGGAACATCTGAATCAAATAATCCTGTTGTATTGGCAACTCTGCCCACAGAAACCAGCACCGCATCCACACAAGTCTTTTGATTTTCCCCCTGACATACATAACGGCATTCCAGTCCTTTGTCATCCTTTGTAATTTTTTCCAATATACTTTTCTTACAAATATGTATTCCACGATTTGTAAGAATCTCTTCTAATGCATCTGAAAATTCCTGATCCATATTCGGAAGAAGGCGGTCAGACACCTCAACAATCGTCACCTTACCACCTAGTGCATTGAATACTGTTGCCAATTCAATTCCTATAACTCCACCGCCAAGAATCAACAATCTGCCATAGCTGCTTTCTTCTGATGTCAATAATTCTTCACTTGTCATAACTCCAGGCAGATCCATTCCTGGAATGTCTATCATCCGTGCTTTCGCTCCCGTTGCAATCAAAATATTTTTTCCAATATAATATTCTGTTCTCTGGTCAGATGTTGTTACCCGCACTCTGCGATCACTTTGAATAACAGCAGTTCCCTTTACGGATTCAATACCAAGTGCATCAAATTCTTTCTGCAATTCTTCTCGCATTCTGGCTGATGATAATTCCTTATATTCATATATCTTCTGCAGATCAAATCCAACTTTCTCTGCAGTAAGTCCGAATTTCTCACACTCTGTCATCTCACGATACAGTGTCGCCGCATGAATCAAAGCCTTTGTAGGAATACATCCACGGTTAATACAAGTACCGCCAATCTCTCCCTTATCTATGATAACAACCGACATCCCTAGTTTTGCCGCTTTCTTTGCCGCTATATATCCTCCCGGACCTGCTCCAATAATTACAAGATCATATTGTTTTCCCATCGTATCCCTCCTGGTATCTCTACCCTTCTATTCAATCTGCCAGTCAATCGGTTCGATTCCATGTTCTTCAAGAAATGAGTTCGTCTGGCTAAAAGGTTTGCTGCCAAAAAAACCTCTGTATGCAGATAACGGACTTGGATGAGGCGCTTTCAGGATTAAATGATTTGGATTCGTAAGCATCTTCTCTTTTTTCTGAGCGGGTGCTCCCCATAGAATAAACACGATCGGTCGATCCTGATTATTTAACGCCATAATTGCCGCATCTGTAAATTCCTCCCAACCAATCCCGCGATGGGAATTAGCCTGATGTGCACGCACGGTAAGGACTGTATTCAACATCAAAACACCTTGTTCGGCCCATTTCGTCAAACATCCATGATTTGGAATCGTACAACCAAGATCATCATGCAATTCCTGATAGATATTAACCAGAGATGGAGGTATATCTACACCTTTCTTTACAGAAAAGCAAAGTCCATGCGCCTGCCCATCATTGTGATATGGATCTTGTCCCAGAATCACAACTTTTACCTTATGTAATGGTGTCAGATGAAACGCATTAAAGATATCATCTGCCGGCGGAAAGATTTTTCTCGTCTTATACTCCTGATTTACCGTTTCAAATAATTTTCTATAATAGGGCTTTTTAAACTCTCCCTGAAGAGCCTCCAGCCAATCATTATTAATCGCAGCCATAACATTCACCTCTCTGCTACAGACGTACGGACACACCTCGTCCTTTCAGATATTCTTTTACTTCTTTAATCTCCAGTTCTTTATAATGAAACAATGATGCAGCTAATGCAGCATCTGCTTTTCCGTCCGTCAATGCATCATAAAAATGTTCCAGCGTCCCGGCACCCCCGGATGCAATCACAGGAATGGATACCTCTTCTGCAATAGCTCTTGTAAGTTCCAGATCATATCCTGCTTTCGTTCCATCACAATCCATACTCGTCAGAAGTATCTCTCCGGCTCCTAACTTTTCAACTCTAGAAGCCCATTCCAGCGCATCGATTCCCACATCAATACGTCCGCCATTCTTATATATATTCCAACCGCTTCCATCAGCTCTTTTTTTGGCATCAATAGCTACAACTACACACTGACTGCCAAACTTATCTGCCGCATCTGAAATCAATCTTGGCGTATTAATAGCAGAAGAATTAATAGAAATCTTATCCGCTCCTTCCCGAAGCAACGCCTTAAAATCGTCTACAGTCCGAATACCGCCGCCCACGGTAAACGGAATAAATACGGTCTCTGCTACCTTCCGAACCATATCTATCACAGTTTCTCTGGCATCTGAAGATGCTGTGATATCCAAAAACACCAGTTCATCAGCACCAGCTTTATCATATGCCTTACCAATCTCCACTGGATCACCGGCATCTCTTAAATCAACGAAGTTGACACCTTTTACTACTCGTCCATTATTTACATCCAGACATGGAATAATTCTCTTTGTATGCATCCTTTAACCTCCGCCTATATTTCCACAAAATTCTTAAGTATCTGAATTCCCACATCACTGCTCTTTTCCGGATGGAATTGACAAGCAAACACATTGTCTTTCTCAACAGAAGCATGAATATGTGTACTATACTCTGTTGTTGCTGTTACAATCCCCTCATCTGCTGCTCTCAGATAATAAGAGTGTACAAAATAAACGTAAGGTTCTTCTGGCAGATTAGCAAATAACCTTCCTTGATTCTGGAACTTCAGTGAATTCCATCCCATATGCGGAATCTTAAGTCCCTCTTTGTCCGGAATTCGTAAGATCTCACCTTTTAAAATTCCCAGGCCTTCCACTCCCGGTGTCTCATCACTTCTTTCAAATAATAACTGCAGTCCCAGGCAGATTCCCAAAAATGGAGTCTTCTGGTCTACAACTTCGCCAATGACTTCCTCCAGACCATACTGACGTATCTTACCCATGGCATCTCCAAATGCACCAACTCCAGGAAGTATAACCTTATCTGCCTGCAATATTGTCTCTCTGTCCCTGGTGATGGTTACGTCCTGTCCCAGTAACTGCATGGCTTTTTCCACACTTTTAATATTTCCCGCATCGTAATCTATAATTGCTATCAATGTTCAAACCCGCCTTTCCTCATCCTGTCTTGCTCCGATTGCTTCTGCGCTCATTGCTATGGGCTTATTGTACATCAAGTTCGAACCAGAATTCAACACCATTGTCATAATTCTTGACACCATATTTCTGGTGGAAAGATTCCATAATTGCTTTTACGATTGACAGCCCAATTCCATTACCGCCATATTCTCTGGTATGTGCTTTATCTACTTTATAAAACTTATCCCAGATGTGCGTAATATCCTTTTCAGGAATTGGATTACCTGTATTGAATACTGTCACTTTCGCCTTCTGTTGTTCAAGCGTAATCTTCACTTCTACTACCTTTTCACCTTTCACATGATGAAATGCATTACTGATATAGTTACGAAGGACCTGCTCAATCTTGAATTCATCTCCCCATACACAGACAGGCTCCGACTGGCGAAAGATAACGGTAATATCTTCCTGTTGCGCAAGAATCTCCATACTCTGCAAAACACCTCTGATGAGCTCCGTCAGATTGAAACGTGTAAATTCAATCTCCTCATCTCCAAACTCTAACTGATTCAATGTCAAAAGATTCTTCACCATCTGATTCATTTTTGCCGCTTCATCCATAATAACATCACAATAGAATTCGCGGCTTTCAGGGTCATCACTGACGCCCTCCTTCAGACCTTCGGCATATCCCTGAATCAAAGCAATCGGAGTCTTCAGTTCATGAGACACATTGCCCAGAAATTCATTACGCATCTGTTCCAGCTTATCTTTCCGCTCAATATCTTTCTGTAGTTCATTATTTGCCTTTTTCAACTCCGATATCGTGCTTTCCAGTTTCTCAGACATGCGATTGAAATTTGCACCCAACTCGCCAATCTCATTACTTCCACCACTGGTATATTTTGCATCAAAATCAAGGTTGGCCATTTTATCAGACAGCACAGCCAACTCAAGGATTGGATTGGTAAGTCTTTTAGAAAAATACCAGATAAATACAATTGATATTATGATCAGAAAACTGGCAATATATATCAGAAAGCGATTAGAGATTGCTGCGCTTTCCCGGATACTTTCCAGTGGGCTCCGAAGTAAGAACTGGCTTCCATCATCGAAAGTCCCCCACATCTCAATATAATAATTCTGATTCCATGGATCCCAGGATTGATTGATCTGATATTCGTCCGTACTCTCCAATATCTCGCTTTCTTTCTGTGCCTGATTCAGGAAATATCCAACCAGCTGGTTTTTCAACAGATTCTTATCATGCACATTGGTGTAAACAGCTCCTCGTTCATCTTCCACCAAAAAAGAAATATTGTTTTTTTCTGCAAGATGCACCAGATTACTCGAGACCTCTTCATTATCCAAAGTTCCATTTTCTCTTGCTTCATTTAGCTTCTCATACATATTAATAAACTGTGTCTCTTTATTACGAATATAATACGGCTCCAGAAACTTTACATTAATTACCAGAAGCGCCAACACAAGAAAAGTCAAAAGCCCCAAAAACACCGTAATCATCTGTCGCTTAATAGAATGTTTCATGCCTCATCAACCTCGAATTTATATCCCATTCCCCAGATTGTCTTAATATAATTTCCTTTTTCTCCTAACTTACTTCTCAATTTCTTCACATGGGTATCAATAGTCCTTGCATCTCCAAAATAATCATAATTCCACACATTATTCAATATCTTCTCTCGAGACAACGCAATCCCCTGATTCTCCACAAAATATGTCAGTAATTCAAATTCCTTGAAGCTCAGATCTATTTCCCCGCCATCTATCTTTACCTGATGTGCTGCTTTATCAATGACAATTCCGCCGGCATCTATCGTCTCACCGGCCGCAATAGCATTGGACCTTCTTAAGACAGCCTCAACACGTGCGACCAGAATCTTCGGACTAAATGGTTTGGAAATATATTCATCCACTCCCAGATTAAATCCCTGAAGTTCATCACTTTCCTCCGCTCTCGCAGTCAACATGATAATCGGTACCTGAGAAGACTGCCGAATCTCCCTACAAGTCTGCCAGCCATCCATTCTCGGCATCATAACATCCAGAATCACCAGTGCAATATCTTTCTCCTCATAAAAAATTTCCATCGCTTCCATACCATCGCCAGCTTCCAGAACAACATATCCTTCCCGCTCCAGGAAATCCTTCACCAGCTTACGCATTCTACTTTCATCGTCCACTACTAATATCTTAATCTTCTCCATGAAATCACCCCAAACAAATTATTATTCATATTTTATATCATAGCATGGATTTATGACGCTTTTGTGAATTTTTTAATAGATTTCTTCTATATATATATTATTCATTTCTATTTTTCATTTTTCTTTAACACTTCTATAATATAAATTAATAATTATTTTCTATTCATAAAGGAGGTATTCTGACATGCCTGAATTTGCATTGCCCGAAAATTTTGAAACTTATCCCGAAGCACGCAAAAAAGCTTTTCTAACAATGAAGGAATTGAAGGAACAGGGGCATCGTATTGTTGGAGTTTTTTGTACTTATACTCCATGGGAACTGATTCTGGCTGCTGATGCAGTTGCAGTTGTGTTATGTGGTATAGGAGATGACAATATTCCTGCTGCTGAGGTTCGTCTTCCCAAAAACTTGTGCCCGCTGATCAAGGCCAGTTATGGAGCAGCTGTTACCGATCGTTGTCCTTTCTTCTATTTCTCAGATATGGTTCTTGCTGAGACAACTTGCGACGGTAAGAAAAAAATGTATGAATTGATGGGTGAATTAAAACACTGCCATATTATGCAGCTTCCACCGGGAAAGACTGGCCGCGGCGCTCTTGAATTCTGGAAACAGGAAGTCATTAGTGTAAAAGAAGATTTGGAACAATTCTACAATATAACCATTACCGACGATAAGATACGAGATGCTATCAAGCTTCGCAACCGGGAACGAAAAGCTGTTCTTGATTTCTTTGAGGTTGCCAGACTGAAGCCATCTCCGATTACGGGCTATGAGATTGCCACAGTGATTGCTTCCAATGAATTCTCTCCAAATCTGGAAGATAAGATTGCTTTTCTTGAAAAACGTACTGCAGAATTAAAAGACCTTTATGAGCGCGAATATAAAGGAAAACCATCCAGACCTCGTATTCTCATTACAGGTTGCCCTACCACCGGCGTTATGGACAAGATTATCAAGCGAATTGAAGAACTTGGCGCAGACGTTGTTGGATTTGAGAACTGTTGTGGTCCTCGCGAGAAGAAAGACCCGATCGATGAAACAAAGGATCCAATTACCGCAATTGCCGAAAAATACCTTCGCGTTAACTGTTCTGTAATGAGTCCAAACCCAGGACGTTTAGAAGCACTGGATGTACAGATTGATGAGTATCAGGTGGACGGTGTCGTAGAAGTCTTATTACAGGCCTGTCATACATTTGCCATTGAATCAGATGCTGTAAAGACATTCGTTACCAAAGAAAAGCATATTCCTTATATTGCAATCAATACTGATTATTCGCCAGCCGATCAGGCTCAGATTGATACACGACTCGGTGCATTTATTGAATTATTACAGTAATTTACTTAAGCTTATCTGACTTTTTAATTTAAATTATGTAATGATAAATACATATCAAAAAATCAGGGGGGAAATTTTTTGTAAATTTCTCCCTGATTTTTATTATGTACATCTATCCATTCTATTTAGCAGGCTGATTTATAAAAAGGAATCCCATAAATCTGATAAATGTGTAAACCACAAATACTACTGCAAGCACAGTCTCAATGAGTACTACATATTTTAATACTGGCATTGGTTGTCCCATATTGGCAAGACAAGCCATTGTCTGCTTCGTTGCAATTGCACTGATAACAAATGGGAAAGTAAATGCTGCATAACTCGGATAAAATTTTAATTTCAAATATCCGATTGCTTTTACAATTGAAAAGATGTAAAGCACGGTTGCAACTGCAAGCATTACAAGAAGAAATCCTCTTGATTTTGGAGTCACGGATTGTACGTATCCTGCAATACAAAGACTTGTAGGTGCTGCGTAGATACAGAGCAATGGCTGAGCTGGTTCAGGGATCTGCGGACACTTTACATATCGAACCGTAACAAGTACCAGCAAGATAATCAATGTCACAAAACCAAACCAGAATGCTGCCGCACCGATTCCTGTCTGTTCAAACGCCGGTGCCGTAACAGCTGCAACTGCGATTCCAACATATACAATATAATAACTAGCAAAAACTTTTGGCAGTTGAAGTTTTAGGATAAACTTCACTGTAAAATATACAATCAGCACAATATGCAGACCGATCGCAAAGAACCAGATATACATTGCTGCCGGCCCTATGAATGGTTTCACATATGTACTAAGAAGCATTAATGCCATCGGAAATGTTCCAGATACACTTGCCATGATTGGATTCTGCATATCTTCTTTGATCATCTTTGGAAACATGATCAGTTTTAAAAGTACCAAAATCAATAAAAATGCAGCTACAATTCCACATACTAAGCGAATACCCTCTCCATAACTCTGAAGCAGATTTCCAAGTGCTGCAAATCCAAGCATTACACCGCAAAGAGGCACTGGAACTTTTTTAATTATATTCATGTCACTCTATTCCTTTCTGGCTTAACGTTATATTTAAATCTCAGCAATCGTACGTCTTGGTGCCGGCTCATCAATCTCGTCCAGATTCTTAATACCCAACTCACGACAGACAATCTGAGCAACTTTCCATGTACAAAGACCTGTAAAGAAAATGCACTGTTCCTTGTGTTCTCCACGTCCTTTATCGAACTCTTTTGTAAGGACCCTACAGCAGATCGCATTCTTCTGATTTGCTACCTTGAACCAGTCATGAAGTTCCTTGGTAAGTTCCATACATTTTACACTCTTCGGATTAGTAGGACCATCCTGCTCAGTACGTCCAAAGAACATTCCAAGCGCCAGAATACCTCCATTAAATGCACCACAGACACATCCTGACTTTCCTGCACCAACTGCCATACCAGATGCCATAGCGATTACTTCCTCTGGAACATCCAGTTTAAATTCATCACGAATTGCGCTGATTAACGCCTCACAACAATAATAACCTTCTTTAAATTTTTTCTCTGCCACCTGCTGTACCGCTCTTGGGCTGATTTCTGTTACTCCAATATTCATCACAATGTCCTCCTTAATTTGTAACACTTTTCATTTGTTATTATTGTAACACACCTTTTTTCAAGCTAATCATCGGTGTTTTTTATGAGTATATTGTATCTTTCTATATATAGAGATTTCCCAAAAAAAAGCTTCGAAAGTTTTATCTTTTTTTGTATAAAAGGTAAAACTTTTGAAGCTTCATCAACTTTTTGTTACTTGCTTTCAACTATCTTGTGATACTTCCGATCTGGATCTTGTCTAACCACTCTTTTACATGACGCTGAAAAATATCCACACCATTACCTATCACCTCATTCTTCCGTGTAAGCATACAAATCTTCCATTCATAGATACCATCTGAAAATGGAATTAAAACCATATCCTCATGCCCCATATCATCAGAGACAAAATCTACCGTAACAGATATCCCTTTATTCTCCCTAACCATCTTATGACATAGACTAAAGCCACTCGTCTCAAACATAATATTGGGTTCAAAGCCCGCCTCCCGACATTTATCAACAATCATGTCGTGGATTTTAAATTCTCTGCTTTCTATATATAGAGGCTCTCCTTCCAGATCCTGAATTAACACAGAACTTTTTTTACTTAAACGATGTTTTTTGTTAACCAAAAGCTTTACAGGAAATGATGCCAATTCAGATACATCATATAATTTCTCATCACAAGGTGCCAGAGAAAAAGCAACATTGCCTTCTCCAGACAAAAACCATCGTTCCACCTGTTTGTCCGGGCATTCTCTATGATAAAAATCAATCTCTGGATACCTTCGCTTAAAATCCAAAAGACACTCCGGTGTTACAAGACGCAAAATACCAAATGCAGAAAGCAGATCTACTACTCCATGCTCTTTCTGCTTAATGCGTAACATTTCATTTCTCATATTATGATAGTCAAATTTTGCTTTTTGAGCATATTCAAAAAAACATTTTCCACATTCAGACAGTTCCATTCCACTGCTGGTGCGTATGAAAAGTTCACAGTCACATTCATTCTCCAGGTTTTTAATCACTTTACTGATACCTTGAGGCGTCATATAAAGAAGTTTCGACGCTTTTGTCAGATGTTTTGTCTCTACAACTGCAAAAAACACATTCAAATCTCTAATATTCATCCTACTGCCTCCATTCAAAAATGCTGTAACAAAAAAGAAATGCCTGTCAAACAGACATTTCCGAAGTGGGACTATCGGAAATCAACTCGAAGAATTACGATATAATCCTCGGCAAAGTCAAGTCTACTCCAATAACCTCTGTTACGAATAGCTCTATGTCAGAGTATCCTGATAATGCTTATATTATCAAAACTGAGATAAAGCAGCAACAAAAACATTTATCGAATAATGAGGTCTTAGAAATAATATCTAAATATAAGGCTGGAAAATCTACATATGAGTTAGCCAAAGAATATGGCTGTCATCGCCGCACCATAAGCGATAACCTCAAAAAGCGAGGAATCAAAGTAACTAACCAACTTATGGAACGTAAAGGCGTTGTAGAATTAGTTACGCAAATGTACTCAGAATACTATAAACCAGCCGATATAGCCAAAGCTGTCGGGATTAATGTCGACTCAGTACGAAAAATCCTAAAAGAGAATAACGTGTATATTCGGAAAAGCTGGGAGTATCCGAGAAAGTGAAAGAACACAAAAGAAGTTCCTGCGGTAGGAACATTACACCCCATGCAGGAACTTCGATATTTAAATGATATCAAATCAAAGACATAATGTCAATGATTTGCCCATTCTTCGTAATAAACAATTGTATAGGTGTCAATGATTGGTAACACTTCACCCCTCATATAATGTCAAGGGAAAGGTGGAGATTCCTAAAAGGAATACTACCTGACCTTGACATTATCCTTCATGATATACTGGTTCACGGCGGCAGCACTCTATGCTGTCGCCCTTGGCTATTCTAAAACATAACATTTTGATACATTCTTACAACGGTATTCGGACTTCTCATTCCTAAACACGTTTTTATATAGTTGTTTGATTTCTTCTGATATACTGCAAGCTGTTTTCGTCCATCTTCCAGATTATACATCCGCATTTGCTTATAAAACCGTGCTTCATCCTGACGATGCTGTCTCTCCA